>NZ_CP116936.1:5220498-5532123 GCF_028475105.1 Micromonospora sp. LH3U1
GGAGTCGCCGTCGGTCACCCCGACCCGCGTCACCTCGCCCACCGTGCGGTCGCCAACCGACGTGTCGTCGGTGGCCCAGACCGCGGTGCCCAGCACCGCCGCCGCGGAGAACACGGCGGCCCAGGTGAGCACCCCGGACCGCGCCGACCGGTTGCCCAGCCGCGCCACGGCCCGGGTCAGCGGCGGCAGCAGCCGTTGGTCCAGCTGCCGCAGCAGGTTGCCGGCGCGCACGGGCGGGATCCCCTCGTTGGATCGGTGTCGGGCGGTCGCCGCTCAGTCACGCAGGATCTGGAGCGCGCGGTCCAGGTCGTCAGGGTAGTCGCTGACGAACCGGACCTCGTCCCCCGTTCGGGGGTGCAGGAAGCTCAGTTCGCGGGCGTGCAGCCACTGTCGGGCCAGGCCGAGACGAGCCGAGAGGGTGGGATCGGCGCCGTAGGTGAGGTCACCCACACAGGGGTGCCGCAGGGTGGAGAAGTGCACCCGGATCTGGTGGGTCCGGCCGGTCTCCAGTCGGACGTCGACCAGGCTGGCCGCCGGGAACGCCTCCAGGGTGTCGTAGTGGGTGATGCTCGGCTTTCCACCGGAGACCACCGCCCAGCGGTAGTCGTGGGTGGGGTGCCGGTCGATCGGCGCGTCCACCGTGCCGCGCAGCGGGTCCAGGTGACCCTGCACCACCGCGTGGTAGCCCTTGTCCACCTCGCGGTACTTGAAGGCCCGCTTCAACGCCGTGTACGCCTGTTCGCTCTTGGCCACCACCATGATCCCGGTGGTGCCCACGTCGAGCCGGTGCACCACGCCCTGCCGCTCGGCGGCGCCACTGGTGGAGATGCGGTGGCCGATCGCGGCGAGGGCGCCGATCACCGACGGGCCGGTCCACCCGGGGCTGGGGTGCGCGGCCACTCCCACGGGCTTGTCGACCACGACGATGTCGTCGTCGGCGTAGACGACCCGCAGTCCGGGCACCGCCTGCGGCACCACGGTCGGCGGTGCGATCGGGGCAGGCAGCGTGACGTCCAGCCACGAGCCGGCCTTGACCTTGTACGAGTTGGGCCGGGCGATGCCGTCGACCAATGCGTCCCCGGCATCGACCAGGG
The DNA here is from genome assembly GCF_028475105.1 of Micromonospora sp. LH3U1. Taxonomy (NCBI): domain Bacteria; kingdom Bacillati; phylum Actinomycetota; class Actinomycetes; order Micromonosporales; family Micromonosporaceae; genus Micromonospora; species Micromonospora sp. LH3U1. The sequence goes on from NZ_CP116936.1 coordinate 5,221,593, forward strand.
CGGCGGCGGTGGTGCGGGAGAGCCCGAACAGACGTGCCACCGCCTGGTCCAGTCGCATGCTGTCGAGACCGTCCGGCACGGGCAGGGAACGGTGATCGCCGCCAGCGGCGAACGCGGAGGTCATGCCCGCTCCCGCTGGTCGGCGGCCTGCACGGCGTCGGTCTCGGCCGGGTCGCCGTCGCGGCCGGCCCGCCGGCCGTCACGCTGGCGGCCGGTCAGCTCCAACAGGACGGCCAGCAGCACGCCGCAGACCAGCGAGCTGTCCGCCAGGTTGAACACCGGCCAGACCTGGCCGTACGGGTTGAACAGGCTGATCATGTCGACCACGTGCCCGTGGAAGGGGCCGGGCGCCCGGAAGATCCGGTCGACGAGATTGCCCAGTGCGCCGCCCAGCACCAGGCCGAGCGAGATCGCCCAGGGCAGCGAGCGCAGTCGCAGTGCCATCCAGACGATCCAGCCGACCACACCAATGGTGATCAGCGGGAAGATCCAGGTGTGGTCCGCGCCGATGCTCCAGGCGGCTCCGCTGTTGCGGGTCAGGCTCAGGTAGACGAACCCCCCGAGCAGCCGGACCGGCTCCCGGTCGGTCAGCGCGGCCAACGCGAGGTGCTTGGTGACCAGGTCGGCCAGCAGGGCCACCAGGGCGACTCCGGCCAGAATCGCGACGGCCCGGGGCCGGCGTGTGCCGCCTCCCGGGTCGGTGCGGCCGGGTTCGGCGGACGGTGCTGCGGTCATGCGCTCCCCATCGACAGTCTTGGCGGTGATCACTCACCGTCTCATCGCCGCCGGGGAACGGACCTCAGCGCCGCTCCTCCAGCTGCTTGCACGTCACACACTGGGTGGCCGACGGGAAGGCGGCGAGGCGCTCGACCGGGATCGGGTTGCCGCACCGCTCGCACCAGCCGTAACCACCCTCGTCGAGACGCTCCAGAGCGCGCTCAACCTGCGTGATCCGTTCCAGAATGCTGTTGGCGAGTGAAATCTCCTGCTCCCGCTCAAGCGTCTTGGTGCCCGTGTCGGCCTGGTCGTCCCCGGCCGAGTCGGTCAGCCGCTCGCGCTGCAGCTCGGTGATCTCACTCAGCGTCTGATCGTACTCGGCGCGAAGCTCGTCCCGCCGCGCCGCCAGCGCCGCCCGGATCTTCTCGGTCTCCGCCGTGCTGCGGGTGGCCTTGGCCACCGGCTTGCGCCCGGCGGTCCTGGTGTCGGCTGGCTTCGCCATGGGTCGCTCCCTCGGCCGCGGAACCGCGTGGTCTGCGGCACCTGGTCAGGGGGCGCCGACCAAGGCGTCCCCTATGTACGAAAAGGGGCGCACGGCGACGATGGCCGCGCACTCCCGAGGTTGGCAAGAATACGGAACGTACAGGCGTCCGACAACGTGCCGCACCGTCGCACCGCTTAACAGCCCCTAGCCCTGCCGAACTGGGGCAAAGGGAACGCTAGCAGATCAACCGACCGCCTCATCCCCGTACTCACCAAACCATCGGGCCAGGCGGCCCCGCCGACTGACCGCCCGCAGCCGCCGTTCCGCGGCGTCCCGCACCCCGGCTGTCGCCACGATCAGCAGACTGTCGCCGGTCTTCAGCCGGGTGTCCGGCGCGGGCACGAAACCCACCCCGTCGCGCAGCACCAGGGTGACCGATGCGCCCAGCGGGAGCCGCAGTTCGTCGACGTGTACGCCCGCCAACCGCGAGCCCGGTGGCACCTCCAACTGCAGCAGGTCCGCCCGCATCCGCTCCAGCGGCGCGGTCTCCACGTGGATCTCGGCGGCCTCGGCCGGCGCGGTCACCCGCAACCAGCGGGCGAACGGCCCCAGTGTCCCCGTCTGCACCAGCGTGAAGATCACCACCAGCACGAAGACCACATCGAAGAGGCGCTCCGCTCCGGGCACCCGCTCGGAGAGCGGAATGGTGGCCAGCACGATCGGCACCGCCCCGCGCAGCCCAGCCCAGGACAGGAACGCCTGTTCTCGGAGGCCGACCCGGAACGGCAGCGCCGACACGGCCACCGACAGCGGCCGGGCCAGCAGCACCAGAGCCAGCCCCGCGACCACCGCAGGCAGCACCGCCGCGTCCAACCGGCCCGGCGAGACCAGCAACCCGAGCAGCACGAACAGCCCGATCTGAGCGAGCCACGCCAGCCCGTCCGCGAAGCCGAGGATCGCCTGCCGGTGCGACAACCGGGCATTGCCGAGCAGCACCCCGGCCACGTAGACGGCGAGGAACCCCGAGGCGTGCAGCACCGCCCCCGCGGCGTACGCCAACACGGTGATGCCCACCGCGGCGATCGGGTAGAGCCCGGCCGAGGGCAGCGCGGCCCGGCGCAGCGCCCAGGTGCCGGCAACGCCCGCCCCCACGCCCACCGCCGCACCGACGCCCAGTTCGTAGCAGAGCAGCGCGACCTCGTACCACCATGGGTGCGACCAGCCGTGATGGGACAGCAGCACCACCAGCAGCACCACCGGGGCGTCGTTCATGCCCGACTCGGCCTCCAACGTCGCCACCAGCCGGGGCGGCAGCCGCAGCCGGCGCAGGGTGGCGAAGACGGCCGCCGCGTCGGTGGACGAGAGCACCGCGCCATAGAGCAGTCCCAACCGCCAGTCCAGCCCCAGCAACAGGTGCACGGCGACGCCGACCACCAGAATGCTGACGACCACCCCGACCGTGGAGAGCGCGGAGGCCAGCCCGAGCACCGGGCGCAGCGTGGTCCACCGGGCGGTGAGGCCGCCCTCCGCGATGATCACGATCAGCGCGCAGAAGCCGAGGGTCCGGGTCAGCTCGACGTCGTCGAAGCGGATGCCCAGCCCGCCCTCGCCGATCGCCACACCCAGCGCCAGATAGACCAGAAGGCTGGGCACGCCGAGCCGGGAGGAGAGTCGCACCGCACCGACCGCCACGAGCAGCACAGCCGCGCCCAACAGCAGCGCGATATCCAACCCGGGCGTCACGGCTTCCTGGCCTGGGCTTTCCTCACTCGGCGGATCCGTCGCGCAGTCGGCGCAGCACCCCGGACAGCTCCGGGCCGGGCCGATCGACGAGGAAGAGCTTGTCCCGACTCGCCGCGCCGGCGCGCAGTGACACCGCGGCCGGTCGGACCCCCAGGGCCCCGGCCAATGCCCGGCGAGCCGCCTCGGTCGCCCGGCCGTCGACGGCCGGGTCGTGCACCGCGATCACGAGGGCGGGCCCGTGCGGACCATCGAAGCGGCCGCCCACCCGGTCCCGGGAGGCACCAGGCTTCACTCGTACCGCCACGGTGAGCGTGTCCTGCGCGGGCACCGGCGCCGCTTCAGATCGGCCGGGCGTCGGCGAGCAGAGCGGTGGCTGGCGCGCAGTGCGCGCACGGAGTGAAACCGAGCTCCACGGCCTCGGCGACCGGCAGTGTCTCGGGTACCTGACCAACGAGGTGCGGGCAACTGTCGAGGTGGTAGCGGGGGCGACCGTCCACCACCTGGACCGGATCGGGAAGTCGAGCCACCCGGGCCGCCTCGGCGGGGGTGACCGGCTGCTCGGCCGGCTCGTCGACTGCCGGGGCGTCACGGCGGAAGGCGTCGTCGGTCGACGCCGCGAACGGCGACGCCGGGCTGACGGGTCTGGCACGAGCGGACGCGTCATCGGCCGGAGTCACGAACGGCGCCCCCTGGTCAACCGGCGGCGCGGGTGGTTGCCGCCACCCGGTGCCGCCGGTACCAACCGTCGTGGGCATGTGCTGGACCGGCACCTCCGGCTCGACCAGCGGTGGCCCGTACGCGACATCCGGCGTGGCCTGGCTGGCCGTGCGGGGTGCGTCGGGGTGCCGCCGGCCGGTCCGGCCGGGATCCGCCGTAGCGCGGTTGGCGGCTGCCTGGCGGGCGCCCACCACCAACGCCACGGCGGCCAGCAGACTGGCCGCGATGGAGATGATCAACATAAAGCTGGAACCACCGGCCAGACCGAGCACCAGCAGTACCACCGCGACGAGGATGAGCAGGAGACTTGCGACTATCACGGCTCACCCCCGCCGCGTCGTACCGTCCAGACAAGGCCGGCGACCGTCACCATTGGCGGACAGCGATCGCCGGCCGGTGCTCAGCGTCCGGCTTCGAGGGCGCCGGAGCGCCCGCCGCCGCCGTAGGACCCGGCGAGACCCGCAGCAGCGAGCCCGTTGCCGCCAGCGACCCGACCTGCCTCGGAACGGGTCATCTCGGCCTCGAGGCCCTGGCCGCGACCGTCGAGGTCACGCAGCTGGCTCTCCAGGTATGCCTTGAGCCGGGTGCGGTACTCGCGCTCGAACTGCTTGAGCTCCTCGATGTGCTTCTGCAGCGCCGTGCGCTTGGCGTCCAGGCCGCCCATGGCCTCCTGGTGCCGCTGGCGTGCGTCCCGCTCGAGGGCGTCAGCCTTCGCGCGCGCCTCCCGGGTCACCTCCTCGGCCTTGCCACGGGCCTCGGACAGCAGCTGGTCGGCCTCGCGACGAGCGTCGGACACGTGGTCGTCGGCGGTGCGCTGGGCCATCATCAGCACGCGCAGGGCCTGCTGCTCACCGTCACCGGTGACGCCGCCGGCCGGGCCGCCGGTCGCGCGGACCTGCTCCAGCTCGGACTGCATCGCGCGGGCCGCCTGCTCGGCTGCCGACTTGTCGCGCTGCACCCGGTCCAGTTGGGCCTTGACGTCGTTGAGCTCCGCCGCAAGTCGGGCGTCGCCGCCGGGGCCTGCGGGGGCACCGCCACGGCCGCCGCGCTCCACCTGGGCGCGCAGCTCGTTGTTTTCCTCGATGAGACGGGCGAGCTCGCGCTCGACCTCGTCCAGGAAGGCGTCGACCTCCTCCTCGTCATACCCCCGTTTGCCGATCGGCGGCTTTTTGAAGGCGACGTTGTGGACGTCGGCCGGGGTCAGCGGCATCGAAACTCCTCGGGTCAGTTGCGGCCGCGAAAGCGCGTCGGTCATCAGGCAGATGCCCTGATCGACGGCCCTAACACGAACTCCATCAGCACGAACAGGATAACCAGGAGCACAAGGGAGGCCAGGTCGATGCTCACGGTACCAATTCGCAGCGGAGGGATCACACGCCTCAACGCGTTGAGAGGGGGATCAGTGACGCTCCACACGGATTCCAATCCTGCCGATGCGCCACGCCCCGGTTGCCAGCGGCGGCCGTACTGCAGGACGGCGCTCAACACGAACCGGGACAGAAGAAGGAGCAGGAAGACATAAAGGATCAGGTACAGCACTTGCAGTAAGATCGACAACACGGTCAGCGACGTCCCTCGGGTCGGGCGGGGTCAACTCAGACTGAAAAAACCGCCCTCAGCGATCTTGGCCTTGTCCTCAGCGGTGACCTGGACATTAGCCGGTGAGAGCAGGAACACCCGATTGGTCACGCGCTCGATCGTACCGCGCAGGCCGAACGCCAGACCGGCGGCGAAGTCCACCAGACGGCGGGCATCGGCCTCATCCATCTCGGTGAGATTGATGATCACTGGAACACCGTCGCGGAAGTGCTCACCGATCGTGCGCGCCTCCCGGTAGGTGGTCGGGTGCAGGGTCGTGATCTGGTAGCGCTGCTCCTCCTCGGGCAGCGCCCGCTCCCGCGACGTGACCTGCGGCGCGAGGGCCAGATTGTCCCGGGTGTGGTAGGTCAGCGCGCCGGAGGTCTCGCCCGCCGACGACCGGGTGATCGATCGGACGCTGGCCCGCTCGACCCGCTCCGGACGCTCGACGTCACCACGCTCGGACTCGCTCAACCGCCCGCTCGCACGCTCGGAGAGTCGACCCCGCTCACTGGCACGCGGCCGGGGAGCCGGCGGCTCCTCGGTGTCGTCCTCATCCTCGTCGGCGAACTCCTCGGCGTACCGGCTCTGCCGGTAACGCGAGTCGCGGTAGCCACCCTTGTCGTAGCCACCGTCGTCGTAGGCCCGCTCGTCGTCTTCTTCGACCAGACCGAGCCAGACCCCCGCCTTGCGCAGTGCACCCATCCCGCGCCCTTCCGTCCGCCGTGCGGCACGCGCCCCCGTGCCATGTCGCCCGTCGCGAGTGGACAACCATGCCCATCGGACCGGGATGGCAATCCCCCGGCGCGCGATTCGCGTCGCACGCCACGACCCCCGACTAGGAGACGCCACCCCTGAAACAACACTGATGTAATTTGCATGTCTCGCGGTCAGGCTACCGCAGCGTGGGACGCATTCCGAGCAACGCGCTACCGACGCGGACATGTGTCGCGCCGTATCGGATCGCGATGTCGAAATCTCCGCTCATTCCCGCGGAGAGGTCAGTCGCTCCCGGATGGACTGCCCGAAACACGCCGGCAACCTCGGCGAGTCGGGCAAAGGCCCGGTCCGGCTCCCACCCCAGCGGCGCCACCGCCATGAGACCCACCAGACGCAGGCCTGGCGCTTCGGCGACCGCCTCGGCCACCGGTTCCAGCCCGGCACCCGGATCGGCCGAACCGGGCAGCGCTCCGCCCCGGGCCGCGTCGCCGTCGATGCTCACCTGGATCATGGCGTCGAGCGGCACCTCCCGGTCGGCGGCCGCGGTGGCCAGCGCCCGGGCCAGCCGGACACTGTCGACGGACTGCACCACGTCGGCGTACCGGACCACCGAGCGGGCCTTGTTGCGCTGCAGCTGGCCGATGAAGTGCCAACGGGGACGTACCCCGGCCGCAGCCACCTCGGCGGCCTTACCGGCTGCCTCCTGGTCGCGGTTCTCCCCCATGTCGGTCACGCCGAGCCCGGCCAGCGCCACCACGTCGCTGGCCGGGTAGGTCTTCGTCACCGCGATCATCGTGACCTCGGCGCGGTCCCGGCCGGCCTCCGCGCAGGCGTCGGCGATCCGGGATCGGACCTGGGCCAGGCCGGCCTCGAGTTCGGCGTGCCGGTCCGGCCGCACCGTAGCTGAGCTGTCGGTCATCGGCGGTGCTCAGGACCCGTTCTTGAGGAAGTCGGGAACGTCCACGTCGTCGAAGAGCACTCGGCGCGGCGACTGGGCCGGAGCCGGGTTGGTGGCCGGTGCCGGCACCGGGGTGCTCTGCGGCGCCGGCTGGTTGGTGTTGGTCTTGCGGGTCGGCTCGGCCGCCTTGTACGCGGGCGTGCCGCCGTCGAAGCCAGCCGCGATGACCGTCACCCGCACCTCGTCGCCGAGCGCGTCGTCGATGACCGCGCCGAAGATGATGTTGGCGTCCGGGTGAGCCGCGTCAGTGACCAGCTGGGCAGCGTCGTTGATCTCGAACAGGCCCAGGTCGGACCCGCCGGCGATGGAGAGCAGCACGCCGCGCGCGCCGTCCATGCTCTGCTCCAGCAGCGGGCTGGAGATGGCCGCCTCGGCCGCCTCGACCGCGCGATTTTCCCCGCGGGCGCTGCCGATGCCCATCAACGCGCTGCCGGCGCCGCTCATCACGCTCTTGACGTCGGCGAAGTCCAGGTTGATCAGACCCGGGGTGGTGATCAGGTCGGTGATGCCCTGCACACCCGAGAGCAGCACCTGGTCGGCCGTGCGGAACGCGTCCATCATGCTGATGTTGCGGTCACCCAGGGCCAGCAGCCGGTCGTTCGGGATGACGATCAGGGTGTCGCACTGGTTGCGGAGTTCGTCTATTCCCGTCTCGGCCTGCACCTGGCGGCGCTTGCCCTCGAAGGAGAACGGACGGGTCACCACGCCGATGGTGAGCGCGCCGAGCTTGCGGGCGATGTTCGCCACGACGGGCGCGCCGCCGGTGCCGGTGCCGCCGCCCTCACCGCAGGTCACGAAGACCATGTCGGCGCCCTTGAGCACCTCCTCGATCTCGTCGCGGTGGTCCTCGGCGGCGTTCTTGCCGACGTCCGGGTTGGCGCCGGCACCCAGGCCGCGGGTCAGCTCCCGCCCGACGTCGAGCTTGACGTCGGCGTCACTCATCAGCAGCGCCTGCGCATCGGTGTTGATCGCGATGAACTCGACGCCCTTGAGCCCAACCTCGATCATCCGGTTGACGGCGTTGACGCCGCCGCCCCCGATGCCGACGACCTTGATGACCGCCAGGTAGTTGTGCGGAGGTGTCATCTCCGGTCCTTTCCTTCGAGATTGGCTTCGGCCGACCGGGTACGGCGTGGCCAGACCAGCGGCCGACGACAGCTGTCACCAGCGAGGATCAGAGGTGAACCTTAACCCTCTACTAGAGGCTTACAGTTATGTCAACCACTGATCCTCTTCGGGGCAACGTAAGCGCCACCGCCCGATGAGCCAAGGACCCGAGCGGCGTGTCGCCGCGCGGAGCGTGACGGGTCACCTCCGCGCACGCTCCCAGGTCACCGAAAGGTCACCACGTCCGGCGCGCTCACGTCGATCCGGTCGGTGTCCTGATCGAGCAGCGCGGTGGCCACCCGGGCCTTGTCCGTACCCCGGGTCGCGTCGCCCCAGACCACCGTCCGATCGCCCCGCAACCGCAGGCTGATCCGGGCCAACCCCTCCACGCTCACGTCCACCAGCTCCGCGCGCAGCTGCGGGGTCAGCGCGACGAGCACCTCCAGCGCGGCCTTGGTGCCCGGGTCGTCGGCGGCCGGGTGGGCCACCGTCACCTGCGGCAGCTCGGCGGGGCGTCGGTCCACCGTCCGGAACGCCACCCCGCTCCGGTCGATCACGGCGAACACCTCGCCCTGCGGCACCACCGCCACCGGGGACCGCTCGGTCACCCGCACCACCAACGTGCCAGGCCAGTCCCGGGACACCGTGGCCCGCTCCACCGGGGGCAGCGCGCCAACCCGGCGGGCGGCGGCGGCCAGGTCCACCCGGGCCAGCGGCACCCCGTCCGGCACTCCGACCGCGTCGTGCACCTGGACCTGGGTGACCAGGTCGGCGCCCTCCACCCGGACCTCCCGGACACCGAACAGCCCGGTGCCGAGCACCGCCCAGGCGACCAGGCCACCCAGCGCGAACACCCCGGCAGCCACCGCCCACGGCAGCGCCGCACGCATGCGACGCTGCCGGGCACGGGCCATGAACCGGCGGGTCGAGGGGGCACCGCGTCACGGCCCGCCCGGACCAGCTGCCAACGCCGGGCCGGACCGCGGCGCGGGCGCCGCCGTCGGCGGCGCTGGTCCGCCCCGGGCCGGGCCGGGACTCATCCGGCCGTGGGCGCCGTGCCGCCGGGTGCGGCGGTGCGACCGAGGGCCGCCCCGTCGCCCCCGGCAGTGGCCCCACCCGGCACCGGATCACCGATCGCCGGGGCGATGGCCACCGGGTCGACGGTCGCGGTCGGCGCGGAGCCGGCGCTGCGCTCACCCAGCGCGGCCAGCAGCTCGTCACCCATCAGCGAGATCGGCGGGGCACCCATGGTCACCACCACGTCACCCGAGCGGGCCCGACGGGCCACCTCGACCGGCGCGGCCTCCCACGAGTCGACGAAGACCTTGCGGTCGGCGGGCAGCGCCACCGCCGCGATCAGCGCCGCCGAACCCTCGCCGGGCTGGCGCAGCTCACCCGGCCCGAAGACCTCCAACAGCACCACCTCGTCGGCGATGGCCAGCGCCTCGGCGATCTCCGCCTGGGAGTCGCGGGTGCGGTACAGCCGGTACGGCTGGAAGACGACGATCAACCGCCCGTCGCCGGCCACCTCGCGCAGCGTCTGCATCGCCAACGTCATCGAGGTCGGGTGGTAGGCGTACTCGTCGTAGACCAGCACGCCGTCCGCGATGCCCTTGCGCTCGAAGCGTCGTCGCACGCCGGGGAACACCGCCAGCGCGGCCTCCGCCGCCTCCAACGGCAGTTGCAGCAGGTACGTGGCCAGCACCGCGGCAGCGCTGTTCAGTCCCATGTGCCGCCCCGGCACCGGCAGCCGGAACTCCCCCAGCGACCGGCCGTCGATCGAGGCCAGGTAGCGCACGCCACGCGCCGAGGAGACGACCTCGGTCAACCGCAGGTCGGCATCGGCCGCCTCGCCGTAGGTGAACACCCGCCGCCCCTCGGCGCGCAGGCTCTCGGCCAGCCGGCGACCGCCCGGATCGTCTGCGCAGGTGATGATGAACCCGTCCGGGTCGGTGAGGCGGGCGAACTCCACGAACGCCGCCTCCAGCGTCGCGTAGTCGCCGTAGGTGTTGAGGTGGTCCGCCTCGACGTTGGTGATGATCGAGACGTACGGGCGGTAGATGAGGAACGAGCGGTCGCTCTCGTCCGCCTCGACCACGAAGTGCTCGCCGGTGCCGTGGTGGGCACCCGAGCCGACCTCGGAGATCTCCCCACCGATCACGAAGGACGGGTCCACACCGGCCTGCTGGAGCACCATCGTCACCATCGAGGTGGTGGTGGTCTTGCCATGTGTGCCGGCGACCGCCACCGCCCGACGGCCGGTCATCGCCGCAGCGAGCGCCTCCGAGCGGTGCAGCACCCGCAGGCCACGCCGACGCGCCTCGACCAACTCCAGGTGGTCCTGCGGAATCGCCGACGAGTAGACGACGGTGTCCACACCGTCGAGGTTGCTCACCTCGTGACTGAGGTGGATGGTGCCGCCGAGCGCCCGCAGGCCCGCCAGCGAGGGCCACTCCCGCAGGTCGCTGCCGGAGACCCGGATGCCACGGGTGAGGAGCAGCCGGGCCACGCCGAGCATGCCCACCCCACCCACCCCGATCAGGTGGACGGCGCCCAGATCCTCGGCGGTGAGCGTGCCGGCCGGGGTGAACTGCGCGGTCATCGGGCCACCGCCTCGATGACGAAGGAACGCAGCGCCTCGTCACCGTCGCGCCGCCCGTACGCTCCTGCGGCGGCGCCCATCGCGTACAACCGCTGTGGGTCGCGGATCAGTGGAATGACGGTGCGCTCCAACCAGTCCGGGGTGAGTTCGGCGTCGTCGACCAGGAGCCCGCCGCCGGCCTCCACCACGGGCAGCGCGTTGCGCCGCTGCTCCTGGTTGCTGTGCGGGTACGGCACGTAGATCGTGGGCAGCCCGATCGCGGCCACCTCGGCCACGGTCATCGCACCGCCCCGGGCCAGCATCAGGTCGGCGGCGGCGTAGCCCAGCTCCATCTCGGACAGGTACGGCAGCGTCACGTACGGCACCGGCAGGTCGGTGGGGATCGGCACCGGCTCGTTGCGGGCACCCATCACGTGCAGCACCTGCACGCCGTTGCGGGCCAACTCCTTGGCCGCCCCGGAGACCGCCAGGTTGATCGAGCGGGCACCCGACGAGCCGCCGGAGACGAAGAGCACCGGCAGGTCCGGGCGGAGCCCGAAGTGGGCGCGGGCGGCGTTACGCAGCGCGTACCGGTCCAGCCCGGCGATGGCGCGGCGCAGCGGCACCCCGACCACGGTGGCGTCGCGCAGCGACTCGGCCTGGCTCGGCTGGTGCGGGAAGCCGACGGCGATGTTCTTGGTGAACTTCATGCCCAGCCGGTTGGCCACGCCCGGGGGCACGTTCACCTCATGGATCACCATGGGCATCTCCCGACGCCAGGCGGCGAGGTAGGCCGGCACCGAGACGTACCCACCGAAGCCGACGACCACGTCGGCGCGCACCTCGTCGATCACCTTGCCCGCGGCGCGCGCCGCGGTCCACATCCGGCCCGGAGTACGGACCAGGTTCATGTTGACCGACCGGGGCAGTTGGTACGCCGGGATCTGCCGCAGGTCGTAGCCCTGCGGCGGGATCAGGTCGTTCTCCATGCCGCGTGGTGTGCCGAGGCAGGTGATCCGGACGCCCGGGTCGTGTCGGCGCAGGCAGTCGGCGAAGGCGAGCAGCGGGTAGACGTGCCCCCCGGTGCCACCTCCCGCGAGCACCACCGAACGCAGCGGACCCATCAGCGTCTCCTCTCGCTCGCCGTACCCCCGCGGCTCCGGTCCTGTCGGACCCCGCGCGGCGCGGCCTGATCGTCATGGCGCCGCTCGCGGGACCGGGGCACGGACCCTCGGCCAGCAGGCGGCGTCGCCGGTCGGCGGCGCCGGCCGGGAAGCGGCGGCAACGGGGCCCAGAGTAGTCGGACCCACCGGGCCGGCGGACGGGCATGCAGTGCTCTGGCCGCATCGGGTTCGGCGCGGGCGAAGGACGCCAGCATTCCGATCCCGGCCAACGTCACGACCAGGGCACTTCCGCCGTCGGAGATGAACGGCAGCGGCAGGCCGGTGATCGGCAGCAGCCCGACCACACCACCGATGTTGATCACGGCCTGGCTGGCCAGCCAGGTGGTCACGGCGGCGGCGGCGAGCCGGCGGAACGGGTCGTCGACCCGCCGGGCGATCCGCAACCCGGTGTACGCGAGGACCGCGAACAGGGTGAGCACCACGACGCACCCGATCACGCCCAATTCCTCGGCGACGATGGCGAAGATGAAGTCGTTGTGCGCCTCGGGCAGCCAGTCCCACTTCAGGCTGCCCTTGCCCAGCCCGACACCGAACCAGCCGCCGTGCTCGATGGCCAGTCGCCCCTGGTAGAACTGGAGGCAGTCGTCGAGCTTGCACGTCTCCGGGTCCGGTGGATTGAAGAACATGGCCAGCCGGGCGAAGCGGTAGTTTTCCTCGCCGCTCTCGCCGGAGCCAGCGCCGAGCGAGGCCACCGCGACGAGCAGGCCGACGCCGAGCAGACCGACCACCGTGAGCGCGCCGAAGACCCGCATCCGTACGCCGGCGGCCCAGAGCAGGCCCACCACCAGGGCCAGCAGGCAGAGCATCGTGCCCACGTCGTTGTAGCCGACCAGGACGAAGAGCAGGCCCATCACCGGGAAGAGCGGGGTGGCCAGTTCCCGCCACCACCCCAGCGCGGCGCCCTTACGGGCGATCAGGTGCGCGCCCCACAGCACCAGCGCGAACTTTGCCAACTCCGAGGGCTGCACCTGGACCCCGCCGATGAACAGCCAGAGCAGCCGTGCCTCGATCGGGCCGATCTGCGCCGATTTCTGGCCGCTGAGCCGAGCGTAGGCCAGCAGCAGGTTGAGCAGCAGCAGGAGCCCCATCGAGGTGAACAGCAGCGGCCGGCCCAGGGACCGGTAGGTGCTGGCGGGCAGGCGCTGACAGGCCCAGAACGCCCCGATGCCGATCACCGCGAAGATGGCCTGCTTGGTCACCGAGGCCGAGGCGTTGCCGTCCTCGGCGTAGTCCTTGACGCTGGTCGCCGAGAAGACCATGGTCAGCCCGATCAGCAGCAGCAGACCGGAGCAGGACAACAGCAGGTAGTAGGACGCCAGCGGCCGGTCCAGTAGGCCCCGCAGCGCGGCGAGCCCGCCGGCCGCGTCCAACCCGCGCAGCGGAACGGACGGCGCTGGTTCCGCCTCGCGCGGTGCCGCATTCGGTTCTCGGGCCCGCGCGTCGTCCGGCGGCGGGCCGGCCTCCGCGGTACGCGCCGCGCCCGGTGACCGTCGCGGCCGACCGGCTGTCCTGTCGTCGGTGCCTGAATCCTCCCCCACCCCGACATCATCACCGCTGGACGCGCCGCGCACGCCCACAACGGCACCTCGGGCGTGTCGAGCCCCCGACCTTCCCGCTGATCTTGCACTTTCGGCCCCGACGGAAGCCGCAGAACGGGGCATTCCAGGGGCCGAAAGTGCAAGATCGCGAGGGCGCGGGCTAGGTCATGTTGGCGAGGAACTCGCTGTAGAAGAGGCCTAGGGCGATGGCTACGCCGATGCCGGCGATGATCCAGAAGCGCACCACGATGTTGACCTCGCTCCAGCCGGCCAACTCGAAGTGGTGCTGCAGGGGCGACATCCGGAACACACGTTTACCGGTGGTCTTGAAGGAGATGATCTGGATCACCACGGACATCGTGATGATCACGAAGAGCCCACCGATGATCGGCAGCAGCAGGATGGTGCGGGTGGACATCGCCATGCCGGCGATCAGACCGCCCAGCCCCAGCGCGCCGGTGTCACCCATGAAGATCCGCGCAGGGGACGTGTTCCACCACAGGAAGCCCACACAGGCTCCGGCCGCCGCCCCGGCTATCAGGGCGATCTCCAACGGGTCCCGGACGGCGTAGCAGTAGTCCTGCGTGTAGCTCGGGTCGGCGCACCAGTGGCGGTACTGCCAGAACGCGATCAACGCGTACGCGGCGAGCACCATCACCGAGGCGCCGGTGGCCAGACCGTCCAGGCCGTCGGTGAGGTTGACGCCGTTCGTCGCGCCCATCACCACGAAGATGAAGATGATCACCGCGCCGACCTTGCTGACCTCCAGGACGTTGATGTCCCGGATGAAGCTCAGCGTGGTGCTGCCCACCGTCTCGGTGTTGGTCGCCAAGCCCGTCGCGTCGGTCATCGTGCTCGGGAAGTACAGCGCGACCACGCCGAAGACCGCACCGACCAGGATCTGGCCGAGCAGCTTGCCGCGTTTGTTGAGCCCGGCGCTGTTGCGCTTGCGCACCTTGAGGAAGTCGTCGAGGAAACCCACCGCGCCGGAGAAGACCATCAGCCCCAGCAGCACCAACGCGGTGATGGTCGGCTCCACCTGCGCGATCTGCTGGTCCGGCAGGGTGGTCAGGGCCAGGTGCCCGGCCACGTACGCGATCACCGTGGCCAGGATGAAGACCACGCCACCCATCGTGGGCGTGCCCTTCTTGCCCTGGTGCATGGCCGGGCCGTCGGATCGGATCGGCTGGCCGGCCTTGAGTCGGGTGAACACCTTTATCGCGATGGGCGTGCAGAAGAGCGAGACGAGGAAGGCCACGCCGATGGCGACGATGACCGCCCTCATTCGGTGCCACCTTCGGTCGGGACTGCGGGGCTCGCAAGCTCACTCCCCGCGCTCCGCGTGGAGTCCCCACCGGCCTCGGCGCGCAGGGCGTCGGCCACCTCCCACGTCCGGTACCGGGAGCCCTTGACCAGGACGACATCGCCCGGTCGTAGCTCGCTCCGCAGCACCTCGACGGCCGCCGCCTGATCGGTGAGCAGCACCGACTCTCCTCCCCAGTTCGCTACCGCTGTCGCGCCTTCGTGGATCGGCGCCGCCGGCTCACCCACCACGAGCAGCCGGTCCACACCCAGCTCGGCCGCCAGTTGGCCGACCTCGGCGTGGCCGTCGGACTCGAACGGGCCCAGCTCGGCCATGTAACCGAGCACCGCGACGGTACGCCGACCCTGGCCGATGCTGATCAGCGCCCGCACCGCAACCGCCATCGAGGCCGGGTTGGCGTTGTACGAGTCGTCGATGACGGTCACCCCGTCGGGGCGGTCGAAGACGTCCATCCGGCGGGTCGAGACCAGCCCCAACTCGCCGAGGGCCGTGGCCAGTTCGGCCAGCGGCATGCCCAGTTCCCGGGCTACCGCCGCCGCCGCGAGCGTGTTCCAGACCTGGTGACGGCCCGTCAGCCCGAGCCGGACCGGCGCGCGCCCCTCCGGGGTGACCAGGGTGTACGACGGGTGCCCCCGCTCGTCCAGGGTGACGTCCTCGGCGCGCACGTCGGCGTCCGGCGCCTCGCCGTAGCGGACCACCCGGGCCCGGGTGCGGCTCGCCATCGCGTCCACCCGGGGGTCGTCGGCGTTCAGCACGGCCAGCCCGTCCGCCGGCAGCGCCTCGACCAGTTCGCCCTTGGCCAGGGCGATCGCCTCCTGCGAGCCGAACTCGCCGATGTGCGAGGTGCCGACGTTGAGCACCACGGAGATCCGGGGCGGCACCAGCTCACAGAGGTAACGCACGTGCCCGACCCCGCGCGCGCCCTTCTCCATCACCAGGTAGCGGGTGTCCGGCCCGGCCCGCAGGGCGGTGTGCGGGTGCCCCAGCTCGTTGTTGAACGAGCCGGGCGGCGCCACCGTGGCCCCGAGTCGGGCGGTGAGCTGACCGATCAGGTCCTTCGTGGTGGTCTTGCCGGAGGAGCCGGTCACGCCGATCACGGTCAGCCCGGGCAGCCGGTCCACCGCCGCGCGCGCCAGCCGGCCCATCGCGGCCAGGGCGTCGTCGACCAGCACCATCGGCACCCCGGGCACCTCACGGCTGCCGAGCACCGCCACCGCGCCGGCCTGGATCGCCGTCGCCGCGTAGTCGTGCCCGTCGACCTTCTCCCCCGGGAAGGCCACGAAGAGCGAACCGGGCCCCACCTTCCGCGAGTCGAACTCCACGGAACCGGTGACGGTGGCGGCCGGGTCGGCGGCCACCAGCCGCCCGTCGACCGCGGCAGCCACCTCGGCCAGGGTCAGCGCGATCACCGCTGACCCGCCAGGTCCCCGAAGCGGGCCCGCAGCGCGTCGGCCAGCTCGATGGTGTCGTCGAACGGAAACACCTCGCCCGCCACCTCCTGGCCCCGCTCGTGCCCCTTACCGAGCAGCGCGATCACGTCGCCCGGCTCGGCCAGTCGAACCGCCTCGTCGATCGCGGCGCGGCGACCCGCCACCTCGATGATCCGGGCGGCCGTGCCAGCCCGGTACGCCCCGGCGAGCACCTCGGCGCGGATTTCCGCCGGATCCTCGGTACGCGGATTGTCGTCGGTCACCAGCACCACGTTGGCCCCCTCCGCCGCGGCGGCGCCCATCACCGGCCGCTTGCCCCGGTCCCGGTCCCCGCCGGCGCCGATCACGCAGATCAACCGGCCGGCGCTCAGCTCGCGCAACGCGGCCAGCGCTGCCACGATCGCGTCCGACTTGTGCGCGTAGTCGACGATCCCGCGCACCGGCGCGGCGACGTCGACCAGCTCCAGCCGACCCGGTACGCCACCGCAGGCAGCCACGCCCGCCGCCGCGGTCGCCGGGTCCACACCGGCGGCGACCAGCGCGGCGATGGCCAGCAGCGCGTTGGCCACGTTGTGCCGTCCGGGCAGCGCCACCCCGGCGGACAGGACCGCGCCGTTCGGGCCGTGCGCGGTGAACCGCTGGGCGTACCCCTCGCCGCCCACGCCGTCGGCCCACCAGGTCGCGCCCTGGTCACCGGCCGCCGAGTAGGTGACCGTCGCCGGCTTGTGCAGCGGCTGCAGTGCCGGGTCGTCGTGGTTGAGCACCTCGACCGCGCAGCGCCCGTCGAAGAGCTGGGCCTTCGCGGCGAAGTAGTCGTCGCTGTCGGCGTGGAAGTCCAGGTGGTCGGAGCCGAAGTTGGTGTAACCGCCGACGGCGAACCGGACACCGCCCACCCGGCCCATGGCCAGGGCGTGACTGGAAACCTCCATGACCACGGCGGTGACCCCACGCTCGCGGGCGGTGGCCAGCATGGCGTGCAGGTCGGTCGCCTCGGGGGTGGTGCGCACACTGTCGATCACCAGGTCCCCGAGCCGGGTCTCCACGGTGCCGATCAACCCGGTGGTGTGCCCGGCGGCCCGCAGCCCCGACTCGACGAGGTACGCGGTGGAGGTCTTTCCGGCGGTGCCGGTCACCCCGATCATGATGAGATCGGCGGTCGGGTCCCCGTACACGGCCGAGGACAGCTCGCCGAGCACGGCGCGCGGGTCGGGCACCACCAGGGCGGGCAGACCGCTCCCCGCCGCCAGCTCCGCACCCGCGGGGTCGGTCAGCAGGGCCACGGCACCCGCCTCGGCGGCGGCGGCGGCGAACTCCGCGCCGTGCCGACGGGCACCGGGCAGCGCCGCGTAGAGGTCGCCGGGGCGAACCTCCTGGCTGGCGTGGGTGGCCCCGGTGACGACCACCGCGGCGGCATCCGCCGGGAGGTCGACGGCGAGTCGGACGGCGAGATCACCGAGCCGGACTCCGGTCACGGTACGTGGACGTGGATTGCCGGGCACGGCGTCAGACCCTACCCGGTCGTCCGGTTCCGGCCGCACAGCCGCCCCGGTGGTTCGTCGGCACTCACCGATGATGTCCCGCCCTCGCTGCTCAGCGCGGATAGACCACGAACTTGGGGGCCGAACCGCCCGTGGAAGGCGGTACGCGGTAGTGACGCAGAGTGAACTGCATCATGTCCCGGAACGCGGGATTGGCGATCGCCGCGCCCCCGCCGTTCGGCGCGTAGACGAAGACGGCGATCACGTATCGGGGGTTCTCGGCGGGGGCCATCCCGATGAACGAGGACACCTCACCGGGCTGCTTCTTGCCGTTCACCAGCCGCCACCCGGTGCCGGTCTTGCCGGCGACCCGGTAACCGGGGACCGCGGCGGTCAGGCCGGTGGCATGGTCGACGCTGGTGACCGCCTCCAGCATCGTACGGAGGGCCACGGCGTTCTGCGGGCTGAGCACCGACCGGGTCACCGGGGCCGGTGTGGGGGTGCGCTTGCCGTCCGGGCCGATCACCTCCTTGACCAGGTGGGGCTGCACGTACGTGCCGTTGTTGGCGATGGCGGCGTACGCGGCGGCCATCTGCAGTGGGGTGGCGTCGACGCTGTGCCCGATCGGCACCGACCCGTGCGACGACCCGCTCCACTCGTCGGCCGGCAGCAGTCGCCCGCTGGCCTCCCCCGGCATCCCCTCGCCGGTGGGCTTACCCAGCCCGAACCGCTTCTGGTAGTCGATCAGCCGGTCCCGGCCGAGCTGTTCGGCGATGGTGATGGTGCCGACGTTCGACGAGTAGGCGAGCATCCCCGGCACGCTCATTCGCTTGCCGTCGGCCGGGTGCGTGTCGGAGAACCAGGTGTCGCCCATCTTGATGCTGTTGGCGATGGGCAGCGTGGTGTCCGGCGTGATCACGCCCTCCTGCAACGCCGCGCCGTAGGTGATCGCCTTGTGGATCGAGCCGGGGTCGACGACGAAGCTGGTCGCCGCGTCTTCCCGGGCGACCGGGTCGCTGGGCGTTGGCTTCGCCGCGTTGTAGGTGGGATTGCTGGCCTGGGCCAGCACCGCACCGGAGGGAATCTCGATGATCACGGCGACGCCGGTGCCGCCCGGCTGCTGGGCCATGCCGGCGCTGAGGATCTGCTGCGTCCGGAACTGCAGGTCGCGATTGATGGTGAGGGTCAGCGAGCTGCCCGGCTTGGCGGGCGTGGTCCGGCTGTAGCCGCCCGGGATCGGTGCGGCGAGGTCACCGAGGCCAGCCTCGTACACCCGCTTGCCGTCCTGCCCGGCGAGCAGGTCGTCGTAGCGGGCCTCCAACCCCTCCAGCCCGTCCATGTCCTGGCTGGTGAAGCCGATCAGGTTGGCCGCCAGGTCGCCGCCGGGCACGTCACGGCTCTCGTCGCGGTGCACCCCGATGCCGGGCAGCTCCAGCGCCTGCACCCGCTTGGCGGTCGCGATCTCCACCCCCCGGGCCAGGTAGGCGAACGTGGAATCCTTGCCGTTCTCCAGCTTGCGGGGCTTCATCAGCTCGACGAGCTTCGACGCCGGGATGCCGAGCAGCGGAGAGAGCGCCTTGGCGACGCCGGGCGGGTCCTTCACCTCGGTCGGGTCGGCGAAGACGTACCGCGCCTCGACACTACGGGCCAGCGGCGCGCCGGTGCTGTCGTAGATCGCGCCCCGCGGCGCCGGCAGCTCGACCGTGCGGAGGCGGTCGGCGGTGCCGCCACCGGCGTACGCCGGGGCATCGACCGCCTGGAGGAAGATCAGCCGGATCCCGATGCTGACAAAGAGCAGCAGGGCGAGCGCGGTGCCCAGTCGCAGGCGCAGCCGCGAGTCGGCCAGCTTCGGCGGGCGCGGTGGCTTGCGGGACGGCCGGCGGGCCGCAGGGCGGTCGGCGCGGCGCGGCGCGCGCGGTGTGGTCCGGCGGCGCGGCGGCGGCTCGTCGACCCCCGGGCCACGAGGGGTACGCGGCGCGACGGTGCGCACCACGCCTCCGCGTCCGGCGGCCGGAGCGTCGCGTCGGCCGGACCGGGCGGCGGCCCGACCTCCGTCGAGCACCTGCAACGCCGGCCGGAACGGATCGCCGGACCGGGTGCTGCGCGGCGTACGCCGCTGCTCGGCACCCCGCTCCGGGCCGGTGCGCCGCGCTCCTCGCGGACGGTCCGGCCCCTCGGGGTGTACGCCCGGGCGCCGGAGATGCCCCCGATGCCCGACTCGCCGGTGCGCGGCTCCCCGTCCGTGGGGCCGGCGTCACGCGAAGAACCGCGCCGGGACCCCGTGGGGTCCCGGCGCGGCTCGTCCGACCTTGGTGGCACCGGTCAGCCTCCCGCACCCTGGCTCGTCACCGACGGCTGGCCGGTCGCCGGCTGCGGCACGCCGATGGTCTTGCCGTCCGGCAGCCGGATGTAACCCGGCTCGCCGGCATCCACCAGGCCCAGCCGCCGCGCCTCGGCGGTCAGGTTGCCCGGCGCCTCGGACTCGGCGATCTGCTTGTCCAACTGCTGCTTCTCCAGGTCCAGTCGAGCCTGCTGCTGCTGCAACCGCTCGAGCCGGAACGCGTTCTCATTGATCTTGGTGTTGACCGCCAGGATGCCCAGCACCCCACCGACCACCAGCACCACGATCAGCGCCGCGAACGGCGCGCGCGGCACCGACACCGGCGGTGGCGGCGCCACCCGCAGCCGAGGCGGGCGGGCGCTGGTCGCGGTGCCAGCCTTCTCCACCGGCCGCAGCGCAGCGGTGCCCTGGGTCGGGAACTCGCGCGCCCCCGGGCGCGAGTCTCCCCCTGCCGGTTCACTCGATCGATGCGTGGCGTACCGTTCCCGAGGCGCGGAGCCCGCTCCGCCGCGGTCCGGCCCCCCGACCGCGGTGTGCGCTGCCCGCCGCCGGTTACGTCCCGGCGGTCGCGCTTGTCAATGTTCATGTCCCTCCCCCTCAACATCCGTCCCTCTGCCGTCCCGGCGCCCCTGACCCCCCACGGATCAGGCGGACCCCGTGCCCGGTTGGTGCATTCCCTTCACCCGTCGGCGAGACCGTTCGCGGTCGGTCCGCCCTTGCTCTGTCGCGTTCGGGTCGAGTCGCTCCGCGGCCCGCAGCCGCACCGAGGCGGCGCGCGGGTTCGTGGCGACCTCCGCCTCCCCGGGCAGTTCGGCGCCCCGGCTGAGTAGCCGGAACGTCGGACCGGACCCGGGTAGTTCGACCGGGAGGTCGATCGGGCCCTTGTTGCGGACCCGGTCCGCGAGCGCCGCCTTGGTGAGCTTGTCCTCCAAGGAGTGGTAGGACAGGACCACCATGCGACCGCCCACGGTCAGTGCGTCGAGTGCGGACGGCAGCGCCGTCTCCAGCGCTGCCAGCTCTTTGTTTACCTCGATCCGTAAAGCCTGAAACGTTCTCTTTGCCGGGTGCCCGCCCGTTCGTCGGGCCGGTGCCGGGATGGAGTCCCGAACGAGCTCCGCCAACAACGCGGACGACGTGATCCGAGCGCGTTCCCGCTCCCGGATGATCGCCGAGGCGATCCGGCCTGCGAACTTCTCCTCGCCGTAGACCCGCAGCACCCGGGCCAGGTCCGGATGTGCGTACGTGTTGACCACCTCTTCGGCGGTCACCCCCCGGGTCTGGTCCATCCGCATGTCCAGTGGTGCGTCCTGGGCGTACGCGAACCCGCGGTCGGGCGCGTCCAACTGCAGCGACGAGACACCCAGGTCGAACAGGATCCCGTCGATGCCCGGATAGCCCAGCCGGTCCAACACGTCGGGCAGCTCGTCGTAGACGGCGTGCTCCAGGTGCACCCGGTCGGCGAACCGGGCCAGCCGGACCCGTGCGTGAGCGAGCGCCTCGGTGTCCCGGTCGAGCCCGATCAGGACCGTCTCCGGGTGCGCCTCCAGCACCGCCTCGGCGTGCCCGGCCAGACCGAGCGTCGCGTCGACGTGGACCGTCCGGCCGCCTCGACCCAGCGCGGGGGCCAGTAGCTCGAGACATCGCTCGAGCAGCACCGGCACGTGCGTGCCGCGCAACTCCCCCATGTTGACCCCCACTGGTTGAAACGTCCGTTCTCGTTGTGCGCCTGTCGTCAGACGGCGCTGCCGTCGTACTGCCAGATCCCCATCCGCTCCCGCCTGACACCGAACTCTCGCCCGATGACCGGATCGTGCGCCTGGCACCGGGGAAGGGATGCCAGGAACTCGAAAGCGGCTGGAGATCTCGCAGTACGTCGGGCGCCGTTCCGCCCTACAGACCGCCGGGCAGCACCCCCTCCTCGATGTCGGCGAAGTCGTCTTCGCTCTCGGCGAGGTAGGTCTCCCAGGCGACCTTGTCCCAGATCTCCACCCGCGTGCTCGCGCCGATGACCACCAACTCGCGGTCCAGCGCGGCGTACGCCCGCAGGTGGGCAGGAATTGTCACCCGACCCTGCTTGTCCGGAACCTCGTCGTGCGCGCTGGCGAAGAAGACCCGGCTGTAGGCCCGGGCCGCCTTGTGCGTCATCGGCTGCGCGCGCAACTGCTCCGCGATCCGCTGGAACTCAGGGGTCGGGAAAACGTAGAGACAGCGCTCCTGTCCTTTGGTGACCACGACACCCCCCGCCAGCTCATCCCGGAACTTGGCCGGAAGGATCAACCGGCCCTTTTCGTCCAGGCGCGGAGTGTGGGTGCCGAGAAACATCGGCCCTACCCCCTCGCCCTTGAGCGGCGTTCGCGGCGCCGCTGACCCCCCGGGCCGGTGAGCCCTCCCGGCCTCACCATTGGTCCCCACTCTACTCCACTTCCCTCCACCCGCAACCAGATTCGCCCGCGTGGCGCGTCCGATGCGAGGGCAAAACCGCACGTCACAAGGGGTGGAGTGGAGTGGAGGGCCAGGGCGCCCCTCCGGCGTGGTCCGCTTTCCGACATAGATCGACTCCGTCCGGGGGACGTCCACCCAGCCACCCGCGCAGGCACCACGGCCGAACGGTTCACCGTCGGCGGCGATCTGGTGGGGCGGGCGGTCCGGTAACCTCGCTCGCGTGACGGACGCGAAAATGCCCCTACGGGCCAAGGTGGCCAGCTCCGTGTCCCGGACCGCCGCGGCGCTCTCCCGAGCGGCCGGCCGTGGCGACGGTTCGGTGATCGGCGGGTGGATCGGCCTGAAGATCGACCCGGACCTGCTGGCCCACCTGTCGGCCGGGCGTGCGATCGCGCTCGTCTCCGGCACCAACGGCAAGACCACCACCACCCGGTTGACCTCCGCCGCAGTCGGCGTGCTCGGCCGGGTCGCCACCAACTCGTTCGGCGCCAACATGCCCAGCGGGCACACCTCGGCGCTGGCCAAGGCCGGCAGCACCCCGTACGCGGTGCTGGAGGTGGACGAGCACTACCTCGCTCAGGTGCTGGAGGCGACCGAGCCACACGTGGTCGCGCTGCTGAACCTCTCCCGCGACCAGCTCGACCGCGCCAAGGAGGTCGCCATGATGGCGCAGCTCTGGCGCGCGGCGCTGGTCCGGCACACCAACGTGCGGGTGGTGGCCAACGCCGACGACCCGCTGGTGGTGTGGGCCGCCACCCCGCCGGGCGACCCCGCCCGGGGCATCAACCCGCCGCACGTGACGTGGTTCAGTGCCGGCCAGCGCTGGCACGACGACTCCTGGGTCTGCCCGGAGTGCGGCTCCACGATCCAGCGCTCCGGCGAGCAGTGGTGGTGCACCGGCTGCCCGCTGCGCCGACCGGAGCCGCACTGGGTCGTCGAGGACGAAGGGGTGCTCGACCCCACCGGCGCCTGGCACAAGGTCTCCCTCCAACTGCCAGGCAAGGTCAACCTCGGCAACGCGGCGACCGCGCTGGCGGTGGCCGCCGAGTTCGGCGTCCGCCCGGTCGACGCGGTGTCCCGCCTCGGCATCGTCACCTCGGTGGCCGGCCGCTACGCGCAGGTCGACAAGGACGGGCGCAACATCCGGCTGCTGCTGGCCAAGAACCCGGCCAGCTGGCTGGAGGCGTTCGACATGGCCGACGACGCGCCGACCCTGCTCTCCATCAACGCGCGCGACCCCGACGGTCTGGACACCTCCTGGCTCTACGACGTCGACTTCGCCCCGCTCCGCGGCCGGCAGGTGTTGATCACCGGTGACCGGGCATACGACCTGGCGGTCCGGCTGGACGTCAACGACGTGCCGTTCCAGCACGTACGCACCTTCGACGATGCGCTCCGGTCGGTCCCGCCAGGGCGGTTGGAGGTCATCGCGAACTACACCGCGTTCCAGGACATCCGAGCGGAGTTGGACCGTGTCATCTGAGAGCCTGCGCATCGTCTGGATCTACCCCGACCTGCTCTCCACCTACGGCGACCGGGGCAACGCCCTGATCCTCGCCCGTCGGGCGCGCCAACGCGGCATGCCGGTGGAGGTGCTGGAGGTCCGCTCCGACCAGCAACTGCCCGCGACCGCCGACATCTACCTGGTCGGCGGCGGCGAGGACGGCCCGCAGGCGCTGGGCGCCCAGCGCCTGCTCGCCGACGGCGGTCTGCACCGGGCGGTCGCCCAGGGTTCGGTGGTGTTCGGCGTCTGCGCCGGCTACCAGCTGCTCGGCACCTCCTTCTTCGCCAAGGGCGTGCAGTGCCGCGGCCTGGAGCTGCTCGACCTCCAGTCCGACCGGGGCGAGAGCCGGGCCGTCGGCGAGTTGGCCGGTGAGATCGACCCCCGGCTGGGCCTGCCCCCGCTGACCGGTTTCGAGAACCACGGCGGCCGCACCCACCTCGGTCCGGAGGTCTCCCCGCTGGCCCGGGTCACCGCCGGGGTGGGCAACGACGGCGCCACCGAGGGCGCGTGGCGCGGCAAGCTGCTGGGCACCTACTCGCACGGTCCGGCGCTGGCCCGCAACCCGGCCCTTGCCGACCTGCTGCTGCGCTGGGCCACCGGGGCACACCAGCTCCCGCCGCTGGACGACACCTGGTCGGACCGGCTCCGCAACGAGCGCCGCTCCGCAGTGGCCGCCGCCCGGGCATGACCCGAGCCGTCCGGCGGCTGCGCCAGCAGCCGTCGGTCGCCCGGTTCGCCCTGCTCGTGCTGCTGATCGGCTGCTGCGGGCTGCTGCTGCTCCTGGCACCCCGGCCGGATCCGGATCAGCTGCCGTTGTTGGCCGACCGACTGGGCGACCTCGCCCCGGTGGCGGCGATCCTCGGCGGCGCGTTGCTGCTGGTCGCGCTGGTCCCCCGGACCTTCATCACACTCGCGGCGGGCGCGATCTTCGGCCCGCTGGAGGGCGCCGCGTACGCCCTGGGCGCCGCACTCGTGGCCGCGGCGATCGGGTTCACGGTCGGCCGGCTGCTCGGCCGGGAGTTCGTCGCCGAACGGGTCCGTGGTCGCCTGGCCCGCCTCGATGGCTGGTTCGCCCGGCAGAGCGTGCTCGGCGTGATCACCGTCCGGCTGCTGCCGATCGCCGGCTTCGGGCTGGTCAGCTACGGCTACGGCACGACCGGCGCACGGGTGCTGCCGTTCCTGACCGGCAGCGTGATCGCGTCCGCGCCGACCGCCTTCGGCTATGCGGCGATCGGCGCGGCGGTCAGCTCCCCCGGCCACATCAACTGGTACGCCGCCGCCCCGGCCAGCTTCGGCCTGATCGCCAGCCTGGTGCTCGTACACCAGTGGTGGCGCGCCGAGCGCCGCCGCCGTCGGCTGCCGGTCTGACCGTGCCCGAGCCGACCGACGGCCCCGCCGAGGTGCCACTCACCGGCGGTTTCATCGCCGACGTGGTTCGGGTCGGCGACACGGTACGACGTACCCCGCCCGCCAACCTGGACTTCGTCGGCGCGTTGCTGCACCACTTGGCCGGGGTGGGCGCGGACCTCGCGCCCCGCCACCTGGGCGTCGACGCACGCGGACGGCAGATGCTCGGCTACGTCGCGGGGCGGGTGCCGTGGCGGGATCGGGAGGATCCGGCGTTCTTCGCCGACCCCGCGCCTGTCGCCAAAGAACACGGTGTTCGGGACTTCCCTGCCGGGCCACTTGCCGGTGGCCTTCCTCGACTGGGACCTGGCCGCGCCGGGCCGCCGGATCGAGGACATAGCCTTCGCGGGCTGGCACTGGGCGGCGTTGGGCGAGGGTGCCGATCCGGCCGAGCTGGGCCGGCCCCGCACCCCGCACCCCCGCCCGGGTCGATCATGGAGTTGTGGTGGGGGATCAAACCCCTGTCGAGGGGCGAACCGGGCACCACAACTCCATGATCGACGCTAACAAGGGCGAGCGGGGGTCAGAGGACGACGGAGACCATCCGGCCCTTCACGACGATGACCTTGCGGGGGTCCTTGCCGGCCAGGGCGGCGGCCACCGCGTCCAGGGCCGCCGCGCGGACGGTCTCCTCGGAGGCGTCGGCGGGAACCTCGATGCGGCCACGGACCTTGCCGTTGACCTGCACCGGGTAGGTCACCGTGTCGGCCACCAGCAGCGCCGGGTCGGCGGTCGGGAAGTCCGCGTACGTCAGCGAGGTGTCGTGGCCCAGCAGGCGCCACAGCTCCTCGGCCACGTGCGGGGCGAACGGCGCCACCATCAGCACCAGCGGCTCGGCCACCTCGCGGGGCGTGGCCGACAGCCGGGTCAGCCCGTTGGTCAGCTCGATCAGCTTGGCGATCGCGGTGTTGAACCGGATGGCGTCCATGTCGCCACGGACCCCGTCGATCACCTTGTGCAGCAGCCGGCGGGTCGCCTCGTCGGCCGGGTCCTCGGTGACCCGCAGCGCCCCGGTCTGCTCGTCGACGACGGCCCGCCAGACCCGCTGCAGGAACCGGTACGAGCCGACCACCGCCCTGGTCTCCCAGGGGCGGGACACCTCCAGCGGGCCCATCGACATCTCGTACACCCGGAAGGTGTCCGCACCGTACGCGGCGCACATGTCGTCGGGGGTCACCACGTTCTTCAGTGACTTGCCCATCTTGCCGTACTCGCGGTTGACCGCCAGGTCGCCCAGGTAGTAGGCGCCGTCGCGCTCGAAGACCTCCTCGGCCTGCACGTAGCTGCCGCGCGAGTCGGTGTACGCGTACGCCTGGATCATGCCCTGGTTGAACAGCTTGCGGAACGGCTCGAACGACGACACGTGCCCCAGGTCGAACAGCACCTTGTGCCAGAACCGCGCGTACAGCAGGTGCAGCACGGCGTGCTCAGCACCGCCGACGTACAGGTCGGTGCCCCCGCAGTCTCCCTCGCCGCGCGGGCCCATCCAGTACCGCTCGTTCTCCGCGTCGACGAACCGCTCGCTGTTGGTCGGGTCCAGGTAGCGCAGCTCGTACCAGCAGGAGCCGGCCCACTGCGGCATCACGTTGGTTTCCCGGGTGTAGCGCTTCGGCCCGTCACCCAGGTCCAGCTCGACCTCGACCCAGTCGCGCCGCCGGGACAGCGGGGTCTCCGGGTTGCTGTTCGCGTCGTCGGAGTCGAACGTCTTCGGGGAGAAGTCGTCCACCTCCGGCAGCTCGACCGGCAGCATCTCCTCGGGCAGGGCGATGGCCGCGCCGGTCTCGTCGTAGACGATCGGGAACGGCTCACCCCAGTAGCGCTGGCGGGAGAACAGCCAGTCGCGCAGCCGGTAGGTCACCGCGCCGGTGCCGTGCCCGTTCGCCTCCAGCCAGGCGATGATCGTCGCCTTGGCCTCGGTGACCCCCAGGCCGTTCAGGTCCAGGCCGCGCTCGGGCGCGGCGCTGTTGATCGCCGGGCCGTCCCCGGTGTACGCCTTGCCGTCGAAGCCCTCCGCCGGCTGCACGGTACGCAGGATGGGCAGCTCGAAGACCTCGGCGAACGCCCAGTCCCGCTCGTCCTGCGCCGGCACCGCCATGATCGCGCCGGTGCCGTAGCCGGCCAGCACGTAGTCGGCGATGAAGATCGGGATCTGACCGCCGGTGACCGGGTTGGTGGCGTACGCGCCGATGAAGACGCCGGTCTTCTCCTTGGTGTCGGACTGCCGCTCGACGTCGGTCTTGGCGGCCGCGGCCTTGCGGTACGCCTCGACGGCCTCCCGGGGGCTGGCGTGCCCGCCGGTCCAGGCGTCCCTCGTCTCGTCCGGCCAGGTGGCCGGCGCCAGCGCGTCGACCAGCGCGTGCTCGGGCGCCAGCACCATGTAGGTGGCACCGAAGACGGTGTCCGGTCGGGTCGTGAACACCCGCACCGGCTCCAGGGCGGTCGGGAAGTCGATGTGGGCGCCGGTGGAGCGGCCGATCCAGTTGCGCTGCATCAGCTTGATCGGCTCGGGCCAGTCCAGGGCGTCCAGGTCCTCGATCAGCCGGTCGCCGTACGCGGTGATCCGCATCATCCACTGCTTCAGGTTGCGCTTGAAGACCGGGAAGTTGCCCCGGTCGGAGCGACCGTCGGCGGTGACCTCCTCGTTGGCCAGCACGGTGCCCAGCCCCGGGCACCAGTTCACCGGGGCCTCGGAGACGTACGCCAATCGGTGGTCGTCGACGACCTGGCGGCGCTCGGCGACACTCAGCTCGGCCCAGGCGCGGCCGTCCGGGGTGGGTCGGTTACCGCCCTCGAACTCGGCGATCAGCTCGGCGATCGGGCGGGCCCGGCCCGCGTCGCGGTCGTACCAGGAGTTGAAGATCTGCAGGAAGATCCACTGGGTCCAGCGGTAGAAGTCGGTGTCGATGGTGGCCACCGAGCGGCGCTCGTCGTGCGCCAGGCCCAGCCGGCGCAGCTGCACCTTGTACCGCTCGATGTTCTGCTCGGTCGTGGTCCTGGGGTGGGTGCCGGTCTGCACCGCGTACTGCTCGGCGGGCAGGCCGAACGCGTCGAAGCCCATCGCGTGCAGCACGTTGCGACCGGCCATCCGCTGGTAGCGGGCGTAGCAGTCGGTGCCGATGTAGCCCAGCGGGTGGCCGACGTGCAGGCCGGCGCCGGACGGGTACGGGAACATGTCCAGCACGTACAGCTTTTCCGCGCCGGCGCGGGGGTGGGTCGGGTCGGCCAGCGGGCCGGTCGGGTTCGGTGCGTGGAAGGTGCCCTCGCGCGCCCAGATGTCCTGCCAACGATTCTCGATCTCGTCGGCCAGGGCCGCGGTGTACCGGAACGGGGGAATGTCGCCCGCCGGTGCGGCTGCCTCACTCATCGTCTCTCCTCGCTCGCTTCGCTTCGTCTCGGCACCACCGGGCCGGGCCGGCGGCGGGCACAAAAAAGCCCCTCGCGCAGGAGGGGCCGCCGTGCTGTCGCGCGTTCAGCGCATCAGCACGGCCCGGTAAGAAGCAGGAAGACTCCGGCCATGTTCGGCAGTGTACCCCGTCGGCGGCCCCGGCCCACCGACCCCCGCGATGGTCGAACCCGGTCCCCCGACCTGGCGAATATCGGTGCGTAACCGACGGACTACCTGCGGGGGTCGGCGATAACGACAAACATGGTTAGCCTGAGAGACCAGTGAGATTCCTGCGGCATACGAGGCTCGACGTCGCGAACCCAACGGCGGGTCCAGGTGCTCTTTAGAGAGCTGCCGTATTGGCGACGAGGAGGAGGCCCGTGACACAACAGACCTGGGACGAGGTGGGCGGCCTACTGCCGCACGACGAGTTCCGCGCCGCCAGCGAGGCCATCGTGACCAACATCGAGCAGGTCATCGAGGGTAAGACCGCCACCGTGCGGCTCGCCCTGGCCGTCCTGCTCGCCGAGGGCCACCTCCTGATCGAAGACGTCCCGGGTGTCGGCAAGACCAAGCTGGCCAAGGCCCTCGCGCGGTCCATCGACTGCACGGTGCGGCGGATCCAGTTCACCCCCGACCTACTGCCCAGCGACGTCACCGGGGTCAGCGTCTACAACCAGGAGACGCACGACTTCGAGTTCCGTCCCGGCGCCGTGTTCGCCAACCTGGTGGTCGGCGACGAGATCAACCGGGCCTCGCCGAAGACCCAGTCGGCGTTGCTGGAGTGCATGGAGGAGCGGCAGGTCACCGTCGACGGCGTGACGTACCAGCTGCAGACGCCATTCATGGTCATCGCCACCCAGAACCCGATCGAGATGGAGGGGACCTACCCGCTGCCCGAGGCGCAGCGCGACAGGTTCACGGCCCGCATCGCGATGGGTTACCCGGACGCCAACGCCGAGTTGGCCATGCTCGACGGGCACGGCGCCACCGACCCTCTGCACGAGCTGCGCGCGGTCTCCGACGCCGCGATCGTCCGGCAGCTCATCGCCACCGTCCGGCAGGTGCACGTCGCGGACGCGGTCAAGCAGTACGCGATCGACCTGGTCACCGCCACCCGCGAGGCACCCGACCTGCGGCTCGGCGCTTCCCCCCGGGCGACCCTGCAACTGCTGCGCACCGCCCGCGCGGTCGCCGCCCTGGAGGGCCGCGACTACGTCCTCCCCGACGATCTGCAGGCCCTGGCGGTGCCGGTGCTCGCGCACCGGATCATCCCGACCGCGGACGCGCAGCTCGCCCGACGCACCACCGACGCGATCGTCTCCGAGCTGGTGCACCGCCTGCCGCTGCCACACGACCGGCAGCGCAACCCGTACGACACTCGGCCCGCCACCGGCAACGGCAACGGCCGCGCCCCCTACGAGCCGCGGAGGCCATGACGTGCGTGCCGGGCTGCGCGGGCTGACCACCCGCGGGCGCTCCTTCCTCGCCGCGGCGGTCGCGGCGGCGATCTCGGCCGGCATCCTCGGCGAGAAGGACCTGCTCCGGGTGGCTGTGCTGTTGGCCATCCTGCCGTTGTTGGCCGCGGCCTACGTCGGGCGCAGCCGCTACAAGCTGGCCTGCAACCGTTCACTGGACCCGCACCGGGTTCCGGTCGGCGCCAACTCCCGGGTGGTGCTGCGCCTGCAGAACCTCTCCCGGCTGCCGACCGGCACCCTCCTCCTGGAGGACCGGCTGCCCTACGCGCTGGGCAGCCGACCCCGGGTGGTGTTGGAGCGGCTCGGCGCGCACCAGGCGACGTCCGTGGCGTACACCGTGCGGGCCGACGTGCGGGGCCGCTACGACGTGGGCCCGCTGGTGGTCCGGATGACCGACCCGTTCGGCCTGTGCGAGCTCACCCGGTCCTTCCCCAGCACCGACCACCTGACGGTCATCCCGCAGGTCACCCCACTGCCGTCGGTCCGGCTCCCCGGGGAGTACGCGGGCAGCGGCGACAGTCGGGCCCGCTCGGTGGCGGTGCACGGTGAGGACGACGCGGCGACCCGGGAATACCGGCGCGGAGACGACCTGCGCCGGGTGCACTGGAAGTCCACCGCACGTACCGGCGAGCTGATGGTGCGCCGCGAGGAGCAGCCGTGGGAGAGCCGGGCCACGGTCGTTCTGGACACCCGGGCGTACGGCCACCGTGGCGAGGGTCCGACGGCCAGTTTCGAGTGGGCCGTCTCCGCCGCCGCGAGCATCGCCGTCCACCTGCGGCAGGCCGGTTACAAGTTGCGCCTGGTCACCGGCTCGGGGGTCGATGTGGACGCCTCGGAGGCCGGCGGCGACGGGGCGCTACTCGACCACCTCGCGGAGGTCCGGCTGGATAAGCGCGCTGAGGTGACCGACCTCGTGCAGCGGGTCCGCCAGCGCTCCGACGGCGGTTTGATCATCGCTTTGTTCGGCACGGTGGGCGCGGCCGAGGCCGAGCTGTTGGCCGGGCTGCGGGGCAACGGCGCCACCTGCATCGGCTTCCTGCTGAACAGCTCCACCTGGCTCAGCCTGCCGGAGAAGGCCCGGGCCGAGGCGGAGCAGGCGCACGGCGCGGCAGTCCTCTCCATGCTGCAGAGCGGCTGGCGCGTGGTCGGCGTCGACCACGGGGCTCGACTGCCAGCGCTGTGGCCGCAGGCCGGCCGGGGCTCCCAGGGCTTCGCCCTGCGCGCCGCGCTGGCCGAGACGGTCGCCGGCGGCGTGCGATGAACGGAAGGTTCCCCTCATGAACGCCAGTCGGAACATCGGCCTGGTGGCGGCTGCGGCCACGCTGCTGGCCGCCGCGCCGCTGTCAGCCATCTTCCAGAGCTGGACCTGGTTGATCGAGTCCGTCATCGCGGTCGCCGTGGTGGCCGGGGTGGCCGCGCTGACCCGGCTCGCCCGGGCACCACTGTGGGGTCAGGTGCTGGGCATGCTGGCCGGCCTGGCGTTCGCCCTGACCTGGTTGTTCCCCAGCGGCGAGGAACTGCTCGCCGTCCTGCCCACGCCGGGCACGCTCGCGCACTTCGCGGATCTGCTGGCCGGCTCCATGCAGGACATGCGCTCGTACGGAGTCGAGGTCCCGGACACCGACCCGCTGCTGTTCATCGCCGTGCTCGGCGTCGGCGGGGTCGCCGTGCTGGTGGACGTACTGGCCGTGGGCCTGCGCCGGCCCGCGCTGGCGGGGCTGCCGATGCTCGCCATCTACTCGGTGCCGGTCGCCGTCTACGTGGACAGCGTCCCCGCGACGCCGTTCGTGGTGGGCGCCTCCGGTTACCTCTGGCTGCTGGTCACCGACAACGTCGACCGGGTGCGCCGATTCGGACGCCGGTTCACCGGTGACGGCCGCGACGTCGACGTGTGGGAGGCTTCGCCGCTGGCCTCCGCCGGCCGCAGGCTCGCGGTGGTCGGGGTGGCCCTGGCGGTGGTGCTTCCGCTGGCGGTGCCCGGCATGACCGGCGGGCTCCTCGACTCCCTCAGCCGCTCGCCGGGCAACGGCAGCGGCAACGGGTCCGGCTCGGGCGGCACGTCCGGTCGCATCGACCTGTTCGCCTCGCTCGCCGGCCAGCTCAACCAGTCCGAGGTTGCCGACCTGGTCAAGGTGACCACGTCCGAGCCGAACCCGTTCTACCTGCGCTACGCGGTCGCGGACGAGCTGCGCCCGAGTGGTTTCCAGGCCCGCAACCCGAGCGGCCGGCCGGCCAACCGGGACCTGCCGAACCCGGCCGAGCGGACCGGCCGGGGCGTGCAGCAGACCACCTACCGGGCGACCGTCGAGGTCACCAAGGGCCTGAGCATGTCGCTGATGCCGGTGTACGCCGAGCCGGTACGCACGGAGGACCTCAACGGCAACTGGCTCTACGACCCCAACCAGCAGGTCGTCTTCTCCAACCGGGAAAACTCCCGGGGCCGGAAGTACTCCTTCGACTACATGCGCTCGACATACTCTCCGGCGGCGCTGCGGGCCGCGCAACCGCTGCCGGCCGACCACCCGGTACGCCGGCAGATGACCGCCACCCCCGGGGCGGTGCCCGAGGTGGAGGAGTTGGTCAAGGGGTTGGTCCAGGACAAGCGCACCGACTACGACCGGGTGTTGGCGATCTACCAGCACTTCTCGGCGGACAACGGGTTCAGCTACCGGCTCAGCACCGAGAGCGGCAGCAGCGGGCAGGACATCGTCAACTTCCTGACCAACAAGGTCGGCTACTGCCAGCAGTACGCCGCCGCGATGGCCTGGCTGGTCCGCTCGGCCGGCATTCCGGCCCGGGTGGCGTTCGGTTTCACCAACGGCAGCAAGCGTGACGGTGACACCTTCACGCTGACCAACCTCAACCTGCACGCCTGGACCGAGGTCTACTTCGACGGGGTCGGCTGGGTGCCGTTCGACGCCACCCCGGCGTACGGGGTGCCGGGGTCCACCCGGTCGGCCTGGGCGCCGGACACTGACGCGCCGGAGCCGTCCACGCCGGGCACCGGCGTCACGGACAGCCCGGCGGGCACCGAAGAGTCGGCTGGTCCGGCCGGTCCGGACAACGCCGACCGTGACATCGACGACGGGCTCTCCCTCGGTGGAACGACGCCGGACGAGCAGCCGCCGGTCTGGCCCTGGTGGACGGCGGGCCTGTTGGCCCTGCTGATACTGCTCGCCGTACCCGCTCTGCGCCGGCTCGCGCTGCGCCGCCGACGAGGTGGCCAGGTGCCGAGCGCCGCAGTGGCCGCCGCCACCGTCGATGACGCCAGCGAGCCAGGAACCCGACTGGTGGTGGTTGGCGCGGACGCCAACCGTGCCCGCGCGGACGCGCACGCCGCCTGGGCGGAGCTGCTCGACACACTTGTGGACTTCCGGGTCCCGGTCGATCCGACCGAGACGCCCAGGGCGACCGCGGACCGGCTTGTCCGGGACACCCTCACCGACGACACCGCAGCGATCGGGTCGGCGCGGCTGCTCGGCCGGGCGGAGGAACGGGCCCGCTACGCGCGGGATCCGCTGACCGGTGAGCGGTTGCTTCCGGCGCTACGGGCGGTCCGTGGGGCGCTCGCCGCGCGGGCGGACCGGCGGACCCGCCTGCTCGCCGCCGTGTTGCCGCCGTCGGTGCTGCTGCGGTGGAGGACCACCCTGGCGGACACGTCCAGTCGAATGGTGGCGCTGACCGGGCGGACCCGGTACAGGCTGCTGCGCTGGAACCCCCGACGGCTGCTGGCCGATCGGGCGGCCCGCTGACCAACGCTCGTCCAGGTTTCGGGGCGGCGGTCCACCGACCGCCGCCCCGCCCGGCCGGTCCGGCCGGCGTACGCCTGGATCAAGTGATGCTTGGCAGGTCTGAGCGGCTGGCCATGACTACTTCTCATCGCCTGATCATGGAGGCGCGGCTGCACCACAAGCGCGGGCCGGGTGGCGGCGGGAGAGGGCGCGCGGATACGACGGAGGTCGCCCGGGGCTGTGCCCGGCGACCCGCTCGTCGCGGCGTACGGTCCCGCCTCAGGGGCGGGACCGGCTCAGCGGTGCCCCTCCGGGCGCTGCCGCCACCTGTCCTCCATGCGGTCCAGGATTGACGACCGGCGACCGGACCGGCCACCGCGGGGACGGCGACGACTCGTCGTGCCGCCCACCACGTGCAGGTCGGGTGACTGCGCCCGCCGGTGCGACTGCACCGCGAACGCGGCCGACGCCAGCATGACGACGAAGCCCGCCACCGCCAGCGGTGGAGTCTTGATCACCGCGCCATAGACCAGTAGAGCCAAGCCAGCGATTATGACGCCGGCGGCGACGAGCAGGCGACGCCGCGCATGGAAGCGCGGATCGCTGGCGCGCACGGCCGAGGCGAATTTGGGGTCCTCGGCAAGCGACCGCTCGATCTGCTCGAACAGCCGCTGCTCGTGCTCCGAGAGCGGCACGGCACTCCTCCCCGGTCACGTTGGTCGGGCCCACTCGGGCCGACAGACCGTGGCAGCCAACCGGCTGCTTACCCGCAAGTCTACGAGGGGGGTCGCGCGTCGGAAAGCGGGACGACCTACGGGTGGGGTGGATTTTCATTTCTACGGGGGTCACGGTCGCCCATCAGACTGGCCGGACCTATGACGGACCGCCCGAAACGGGCAGCAGCGGCGTCCGAGGCAGCTTCCGCTTCGCGCCAGCCACGCTCGGGCGCGCCGAGGGTGAGTTGGCGGTGGGCGCCCTGCGACGGGGCGAGCCCTTCCACCCGGACACCGACGAGTCGGATCCGCTCGCCGGGGTCCAAAGCGGTGTAAAGCGCCCAGACCGTGTCGAACATCTCGCGGGCGGTATCGGTGGGCACGTCGAGGGTGCGGGAGCGGCTGACGGTGCGGAAGTCGGCCAGCCGGACCTTCAGTGCGACCGTGCGACCGACCTGCCCGGAGCCTCGCAGCCGGACGCCGACCTTCGCGCTGAGCGCGAGCAGCGTTCGGCGGATCTCCAGCGGGTCGGCCACGTCGACGTCGAAGGTCACCTCGGCGCCGATCGACTTGTCGACGTGCTCGGAGCTGACCCGGCGCGGGTCCCGTCCCCAGGCCAGCTCGTGCAGGTGCGTCGCCGAGGCGGCACCGACCGCTCGGCGGAGCATGCCCACCGGCGCCTCGGCGAGGTCGCCGACGGTGGTCAGGCCGAGCCGGCGCAGCGCTTCGGCGGCGCGCTCCCCCACCCCCCACAGCGCGTCCACCGGCAGCGGGTGCAGGAAGTCGAGCACCTGCCCCGGGGGCACGACCAGCAGGCCGTCCGGCTTGGCCCGGGTGGAACCCAGCTTGGCCACGAACTTGCTCGGCGCCACCCCGACCGAGCAGGTCAGCGCCTGCTCGTCGGCGACCCGGCGGCGGATGAGCCGCGCGATGGTGGCCGGGGAGCCGAAGAGTCGGCGGGCACCGGTCACGTCGAGGAACGCCTCGTCGAGGGAGAGCGGCTCGACCAGCGGGGTGACGTCCTGGAAAATCTGCATGATCGCCCGGGAGGCGGCCGTGTACGCGGTGAAATCCGGTGGCAGGTAGACCGCGTGCGGGCAGCGGGCCCGGGCCTGACTGGTCGGCATCGCGCTGCGCACGCCGTACCGGCGGGCCTCGTAGCTGGCCGAGCTGACCACCCCGCGCGGCCCGACGCCGCCGACGACCACCGGCCGGCCGCGCAGCTCGGGTCGGCGGCGCACCTCGACGGCGGCGAAGAACGCGTCCATGTCGACGTGCAGGATCGGGCTGCCGGAGTCGTCGGCGTCGGGCCCGAAGCGCGGATCGTCGCCCCGGGGCAACGACTGACTGCGGCCCATCCCGGCAGATTAACCCGGGGGTACGACACCACCAGCCGTCGACGGGCCGGACCGTACGCCGGTCAGCCGCGCACGACCAGCAGCGGCACGGTCAGCTCGGCGGCGGTGTCCGACCCGTGGTACGCCACCAGTCGCGACGCCATCGGCCGCTCGGTGCGACTGGCCATGACCGCGTACGTGTCGTTGCAGGTCACCACCACGTCGCCGATCCGCCCCAGGTGCTCCTCGGGCACCGACCCGAACCAGCCGGTGGCCACCACCTCGTCGCGGGTGCGTACCCGCGCCGCGGCACCCAGCACCTCCGACCAGGCAGTCAGCACGTCGTCGACCGCGCCCGGCTCGACGTGCAGGTAGCGCACCCGGGCCTCACCGGCCACCAGCCGCACACCGGCGCGCAGTCGCGGATCGGTGTCCAGGTCGAAGCGGTGCGCGGCGGGAATGTCGAGCTGGCCGTGGTCGGCGGTCACCAGCAGTGCCGCGTCCGGGGGCAGCCCGTCGACCAGCCGGGCGAGCAGCGTGTCCACCTCGGTGGCGGCGATCCGCCAGGGCGCCGAGTCGACGCCGCTGACGTGGCCGTGCCGGTCCAGGTCGGCGTGGTAGCCGGAGACCAGGGTCGGCCCGGAGCCGGCGGCCAGCGCGGCCAGCATGGCGGTGGCCACCGCGTCCCCGCCGGCGGCGCCCCGGAAGTCGCCGCCCCGGTTGGCGGCCAGGGTCAGCCCACTGCCGCCGAACTCCGGCCGACTCACCACGGTCACCGTCACGCCGGCGGCGCGGGCCCGCTCCAACTGGGTGCGCACCGGCTGCCAGCGCAGTGGCGACGGGTCGGCGGCCCAGTCGGTGTGGGTGAGCACCCGGTCGGTGCCGGGCACCCGCACGGTGAAGCCGAGCACCCCGTGCGCGCCCGGCGCGACGCCGGTGCCCAGCGACACCAGACTGGTCGGGGTGGTGGACGGGAAACCGGCGATGAGCGGCCGGGCCACCGTCGCTGCGAGCCCGGCGAGGGTCGGCGCGTACGGCGCGGCGGTCGGCAACTGGTACCAACCGAGCCCGTCGACCAGCAGTACGGCGATCCGGCGCACCCCGGCCAACGCGGGGACGAGCCCGAGCGGGTCGGCGGATCCGGGTACGCCCAGAACGGCGAGCGCGCTGGGCAGCACGTCGGCGAGACGGCCGCCGCCGTGGTCCGGCCCGAGGACCTCCAGCGGCGCTGGCGCACCCCCGGCTCGGCGATCATGCCGGCCGGCGGGCGAACAGGTGCAGTTGGGCGGCCAGGTCCCGGTACGGCGGTTGGGCGGCCAGCGCACGTTCCAACTCGACCAGGGCGGCGGACTGCCCATCGGCGACCGCGGCCGGCAGCAGGTCGGCCAGCACGCGTACCCCGTGGATCTCCTCGACCACGAGCCCGGCGGCGCCGAGCAGCGCGGCGGCGCCGGGGGCGTCGTAACGCCGGCGCAGAGTGTCCCGCGGCCCGGCGGTGCCATCCGGATCGGCGGCGAGGGCGGCAGCGACGTCCAGGTGCCCGTTCATCGCGCGGCCCAGCACGGCGGCGGCCCGGCCGGCCACCAGCACACTGACCGCGCCGCCGGGACGCAGCGCGGTGGCCAGCGCGGCCACCACCGGCGTCGGGTCGTCGACCACTTCCAGCACGGCGTGGCACAGCACCAGGTCGACGCCGGCCGGCTCGACCAGGCCCGCGAGGGCGTCGCCGTCGCCCTGGACGGCGGCGATCCGGTCGGCCACCCCGGCCTCGGCGGCCCGGCGGGTGAGTGCGGCCAGCGCGTCGGGGCTGGCGTCGACCACGGTGACCCGATGCCCGGCGCGGGCCAGCGGGACGGCGAAACCGCCGGTGCCGCCGCCCACGTCCAGCACGGTCAGCTCGTCGCCGCCGCGCCGGTCCAACTCGGCGCGGAGCACCGACCAGATCACGGCGGTGCGGGGTGTCAGCGGGGGCCCGGCGAACCGGCCTCGGGTCTGCTCCACCCGTCGAGCCTAGTCACCCGGTCCATCCATCGTGCGGGCGTGTGGCGGGCGTACCCGCCACCCGTTCGATCGGCGCGCGGTGACGCGGTCGGTCAGGACTCGGTGCCCTCGACCTCGTCCTCCGCCCGGGACCGGCGCTCGTTGGCCACCGGACCGTTGGTCACCTCGTACTCGCGGGGGTCGGCGAGGTGCGACGGCACCCAACCGGCACCCAACCGGGTCCGTCGGGCGTTGGCGATTCCACCGGTGTACGCGTGATTCCCCATCACTGTCATTCCCCCTAAAACGAATCACGGGCCGCTCTGCCCGCTCGGGACGAGTCTCCCGCCCAACGCCGCAGGAAACCGTAATGTGGATCACTCTCTCAGCGGAAGTCACGGGAGGCGGGACTGACCGGTGGCTCGATGGCGTCCAGCCGATCGGCGACGAGGTTGGTCACTCCCTCGTGCCGCTGCAGCCGCCCCCGGACCACCAGTGCGGCGCTGGTCCGGGCGACCCGCCGGTAGCGCTGCCACAGCCCCGGCGAACAGGTGACGTTGAGCATCCCCGTCTCGTCCTCCAGGTTGAGGAAGGTGACCCCACCCGCGGTCGCCGGGCGCTGCCGGTGGGTGACGATGCCGCCGACCCGGATCCGTTGCCCGGGCTCCACCCGGCCGAGCCGGGCGATCGGCACCGCGTCGAGCACGTCGAGCTGACCCCGGATGAACCGGGCTGGGTGGCTCTCCGGCGACAGCCCGGTGGCCCACACGTCGGCGACCAAACGGTCCACCGCCTCCATTCCGGGCAGCGTGGGCGCCGCCGCGCCGGTCACCGTGCCGGGCAGCCGGCCCGGCCGGTCCTGGGCGGCCGCACCGGCGGCCCAGAGCGCCTGCCGCCGGGTCAGCCCGAAACAGGCGAAGGCGTCCGCGGTGGCCAGTGCCTCCAGTTGCGCGGCGGTGAGACCGACCCGCCGGGCCAGATCAGGCATGTCCCGGTACGGCCCACCGGCGGCGCGTTCGGCCTCGATCCGCTCGGCCACGTCAGGGCCGAGGGTACGCACGCCGGACAGCCCGAGTCGGACGACCGGCCCGCCCAGCCCCCAGGCGTGCGGCGGCTCCCCCGGCCCGCTGCCCCACCGGGTGTCCGGGGTGGACTCCAACACCGCCTTGGCCCCGCTGGCGTTGATGTCCGGCCGGCGCACCTCCACCCCGTGCCGGCGGGCGTCGTCGACCAGGGTCTGCGGTGAGTAGAAGCCCATCGGCTGGGCGTTGAGCAACGCGGCCAGGAACGGCGCCGGGTGGTAGCGCTTGAGCCAGGAACTGGCGTAGACCAGGTAGGCGAAGCTCATCGCGTGGCTCTCCGGGAAGCCGTAGCTGGCGAACGCGGTGAGCTTGCGGTAGACGTCGTCGGCCAGCTCGCCGGTGATGCCCCGCTCGGCCA
Source organism: Micromonospora sp. LH3U1 (assembly GCF_028475105.1). NCBI lineage: Bacteria > Bacillati > Actinomycetota > Actinomycetes > Micromonosporales > Micromonosporaceae > Micromonospora > Micromonospora sp. LH3U1. The sequence goes on from NZ_CP116936.1 coordinate 5,260,910, forward strand.
TCCCGACGTAGAGCCGGTCGGCGATGCGGGTCATCCGCTCGACCGACCGTTTGGCGCCCATCGCCCGGCGCAGCTGGTCGGCCTCGGCGGCGTCGAAGCCGGCCAGGTCGATGGCGAGCTGCATCAACTGCTCCTGGAACAGCGGCACACCCAGGGTCTTCTCCAGGGCGTTGCGCATCAGCGGGTGCGCGAAGGTCACCGGCTCCTGGCCGTTCTTGCGCCGGATGAACGGGTGCACCGAACCGCCCTGGATCGGGCCGGGCCGGATCAACGCCACCTCGACCACCAGGTCGTAGAACTCGCGGGGCTTGAGCCGGGGCAGGGTGGCCATCTGGGCACGGCTCTCCACCTGGAACACCCCGACCGAGTCGGCCCGGCAGAGCATGTCGTAGACCTCCGGGTCGTCCAGGGTCATGTCACCCAGGTCGAGCCTGGACCCGATCATGTCGTAGCCGTAGTGCAGGGCGGAGAGCATGCCGAGGCCGAGCAGGTCGAACTTGACCAGGCCCACCGCGGCGCAGTCGTCCTTGTCCCACTGGAGCACGCTGCGCCCGGGCATCCGCCCCCACTCCACCGGGCAGACCTCGATCACCGGCCGGTCGCAGATCACCATGCCGCCGGAGTGGATACCCAGGTGCCGTGGGAACGTCTGCAACTCGTTGGCGTACTCCACCACCTGCTCGGGGATGTTCTCGACGTCGACCGTGGCGACCGAGCCCCACCGGTCGATCTGCTTGCTCCAGGCGTCCTGCTGCCCCGGCGAGTAGCCGAACGCCTTGGCCACGTCCCGCACCGCCGACCGGGGCCGGTAGGAGATGACGTTGGCGACCTGGGCGGCGTGCTCCCGGCCGTAGCGGGTGTAGACGTGCTGGATCACCTCCTCCCGACGGTCGGACTCGATGTCCACGTCGATGTCCGGTGGGCCGTCCCGCTCCGGTGCGAGGAACCGCTCGAAGAGCAGCCGGTGCCGGACCGCGTCCACATTGGTGATCCGCAACGCGTAGCAGACCGCCGAGTTGGCCGCCGAACCCCGACCCTGGCAGTAGATGTCCTGGTCACGGCAGAACGTGACGATGTCGTAGACCACCAGGAAGTAGCCGGGGAAACCCAGCTCCTCGATCATGTTCAGCTCGTGGTCGAGTTGCGCGTACGCCGTCGGGTGCGCCTGCGGCGGCCCGTAGCGCTCCCGCGCCCCGTCGGCGGTCAGCTTCCGCAGCCAGCTCATCTCCGTGTGCCCCGGCGGCACCGGGTACGCCGGTAGCTGCGGCGCGACCAGTTGGAGGTCGAAGGCCAACTCGGCGCCGAACTCCGCGGCCCGCGCCACCGCCCCCGGGTACGCGGCGAACCGGGCCGCCATCTCCACGCCGCTGCGCAGGTGGGCGGTGGCCGCCGCGGGCAGCCAGCCGTCGATCTCGTCCAGGCTGCGTCGGGCCCGGACGGCGGCGACAGTGGTGGCCAGCCGACGCCGGCCAGGGCTGGCGTAGTGCACGTTGTTGCTGGCCACCGTCGGCAGCCCGGCAGCGGCGGCCAACTCGGCGAGCGCGTCGTTGCGGTCGGCGTCGACCGGGTGACCATGGTCGGTCAGCTCCACCGCCACCGTCTCCGCACCGAAGAGCGCGGTCAGCCGGTCCAACTCGCGGGCCGCCGCGTCCACCCCCTCGGTGAGCAGCGCCCCCGGCACGTGCCCCTTGCGGCAGCCGGTCAGCACCAGCACATGGTCGCGGAGCTCCTCGGCGACCTCTTCCAGCTCCCCGTAGACCGGGCGGCCCTTCTCCCCACCGCGCAGCTGGGCGCGAGCGATGGTGGTGGCCAGCCGGGCGTACCCCTCATGGCCGTGCGCGAGCACCAGCAGGTGCGCGCCGTGCGGGTCGGGTTCGCCGTTCTGCGGGCCGGGCAGCCCGAGGGAGAGCTCCGCGCCGAAGATGGTCGGCAGGCCCAGCGTACGAGCCGCCTCGGCGAAGCGGACCACCCCGTAGAAGCCGTCGTGGTCGGTGACGGCGAGCGCGGTGAGCCCCAGCCGGGCCGCCTCCTCGGCCAACTCCTCGGGGTGGCTGGCACCGTCGAGGAAGCTGAAGTTGGTGTGCGCGTGCAGCTCCGCGTAGGGCACCACACCGTCGGGACGGGTCAGCTCCGGCGGCTGGTACTGCTCGCGCCGACGGGTCCAGGCCGGCGAGTCCCCACCGTCGGCGTCCACGGCGAGTGGGTCCACCACGTGCAGGTGCCGCTCGCCCCGGCTCCCCCGATCGTCGCGGCTCCCCCAGTCGTCGCCAGGCCGTCCGGAGAGCACCCGTTCCAGCTCCGACCAGGGCATCTTCGGGTTGTGGAAGCTCACCAGCCCGCCCCCGGACCGACCACAACCGGCTTGATCCACTCGACATCATGAAAGTCGGGCTGTCCGAGGAGGTGGGATACCCCGACTTCCGGAATGTCGAGTCGATCATGGCCAGGGCGGCACCCGGCTGAACACTCAGTCATAGATCGCCTCCACCAGCCACTGCCCGGCCTCGACGGCGAGCAGCAGGGCGGTGCCATCGGCCAGGCAGACCTGGAACCGGGCCCGCCGCCGAGCCTCGGCGGGGGCCCACCACCGCTCGTCCACCGGCCACGGACCGACCCAGCCGACGATCTCCGCCGGCCGGCCGGTGCCGACCACCAGCCGGGCGGGCGGAGCACTCACCGCCAACCGCGCGCTGATCACCACCGCCTCGCCAGCGGCGTCGTGCACGGTCGCGGCGAGCGGGCTGGGCAGCACCACCGCCGGTGCGGGCGCGGCAGCCGACCCGGCCACGGCGGAACTTCGCCCCCACTGCGGCCAGCAGGCTGACCGGTGCCCGCAGGCCGACCGGCACCGACAGCCCGGTCGCCGCCCACCGCCCGGCCGCCGCCGGCAGCACGGTCAGCGCTGCCAGCCCGGTCAGCGCCCGCAGCCCGGTCGCCGCTGGCAGCCCGGCCGCCGCCGGCAGCCCGGCCGCCGCCCACAGCCCGGTCGCCGCCGGCAGCCCGGCCGGTGCCGGAAGCCCGGCCAGCGCTGACGGCCCGGTCGGCGCCGCTGGTGATCGGCTCGCCGGGCAGCGGTGGTGGGCCGGGGCGGGCGGGGAGGCGTTCGTCGCCCCACGGCACCAGTCGCACCTGGTCGGCCGGGGAGCGCCCACCCCCGAGCACCGCGGTGACCACCGCTTCCGGGCCGAGGATGCCCTGCACGCGGCTCAACGCCCGGTGCGCTCGTTCCCGCTCCTCGCCGGTCTCCCCCCACAGGCCGGCTTGTAGGCCGGCCTGGGCGATCACCCCGTCCGGGATCAGTCGCAGCCGGATGATGCCGGCCGTCGGTCGGGCCGGTCGGGCGCCGGTGCGGCCGTTGCTGCCGGAGAGCCAACCGTCGAGCTGCCAGCGCACCCGGTCGGCGATGGCCGCGGCGGTGAGCAGGCCATCGTGCCGCCACACCCGGTGCAGCTCCTGCCCGTGCTCGGTGACCGCCTCGATGCCGAGCCGGGTGCAGGCCAGCCCGTGCCCGGCCAGTCGTTCGTGTAGCTGCTCAGCCAGTGCCCGGGCCACGAACGCCGCCGCGTCGACCCGGTCGATCGGCTCGTCGTGCTCGGCGGTCACCGTCAGGTCGGCCGGCGGCTGCCGGACGGCGAGTGGGCGGTGGTCCCGCCCGGCGGCCAGCCGATGGGCCAGTGCACCGTCGAACCCGAACCGGGCCAGCACGTCGCCAGCCGGCAACGCGGCGAAGTCGCCGAGGGTACGCACACCCAGCCGGCGCAGCAGGTCGGCCAACGCCGACCGGCCGAGCGCCTCGACCGGCAGCCCGGCCAGGAACTCCGGTGTCCCGCCCGGTGCCACCACCCGACCGGCGCGGGCGGCCAACCCGGCCGCGAACACCCCGTCGGCGATGCCGACCTGACTCTCCACCAGGCACGACTGGGCGACGTGCTCGATGATCCGCTCGGCGGCCGCCTCCTCGCCGCCGAGGTAGCGGCTCGGCCCCCGGGCGGCCACCGCGCAGGCGCCCGGACGGACCACCTCGACGCCGGCGACCAACTCCTCCACCGCGGCGACCACCGGCTCGAACGCGCGGGCGTCCCGGCCTGGGTCGTACTCCACGACGGTGAGCTGCGGGCAGCGCCCTGCGCCTCCCGCTTGCGCAGCCCTCGACGCACCCCCTCGGCGCGGGCCCGCTCGGAGCAGGCGACCACCCGGTTGGCGTGCAGCACGGCGACCGGGCCGGTCGCCGGCACCCCGTCGACGATCTCGGCGGCGAGCACCGGCCAGTCCGGGCACCACAGCAGCAGAGCCCGTGCCGGCGAGCCGGTCACCGCAGCCCACCCGGGCCGGACTCGCACCTGACCGCCGATGTCACGCCGGACCGACCAGGGTGAGTGCGCTCTGGCGGGCGGTGTCGGTGCGGGCCCGGTCACCGGCTGGTGGCACCGGACGGGGCCGGCCGGCGAGCGGCGCGGCCGGGCGGCCCACGGTCGACGGCACCATGCGGGGGATCACCCGGGTCAGCTCGTCACCCGGGAGCCAGACCTTGATCTCCTTGGGTCGGGCGGCCGCCCCGCGCCCGCGCGCCGAGACGGTGACCTCCCGGCGACGCAGCCGCCCCCGGCCCTGCCCGAGCCCTTCCCAGACTCCACGGACCACCTGCAGTGTCACGTCCGCGCCGTCCCACCGGCCGTACGGGACGAGCACGCTGCCGCGCTGCCGGGCCCGGGCGGCCAACCGGGTGGCGACCGAGGCGGAGACCGAGGCCGGCACGGTGGTGACCACGACGTCCACCCCGTCGATCAGCGCGGCGACCACGGTGGCCCATTCGGGGCCGGGATTCGGCACCAGGGCCAGCCGGTCCAGGGCGATGCCCAGCTCGGCGGCCGCGCCCGCACCGAACGTCGGCACACCGACCACCGCACACCACGAGCCGGCCCGGGACGCCTCGGCGAGCAGGGCCAGCATCAGCGAGGTGCCACCGCTGCGCTGGGACTGGCCGGCGGCAACCGCGATGGTGCTGCCCCGGCGCAGGCCCCGGTTGGGCAACAGACCGGTCAGCTCGGGCACCACCGGCAGCACCCGGTGGCCGCCGACCGGGTCGGGTGCACTCGCCGGGCGCACCAGATCGGCCAGTGCGGCGGAACCGACCACCATGCGGCCCGCCATCGGACCAACCCCCCGTCGTTGCTGTGGTTCAGATCAGGACCGGCACGCCGTGCCACCGGCCGCCCGGCTCCCCGCGGGGCGGCCGGTGGCACGGCGGGATCATGCGGCGAGGCCGTCCAGGGCCGGTTGGTGGGCCACGCCGAGCGCGGTCTCCACCACCGTGACGAACTGTTCGGCAGCGCGGAGCAGATCGTCGGCCTCCCGGGCGCTGACCACACGGGGGATGCCGGCCTCGGCGGCGGCGCGCTTACTGGCCCCGGCGGCGAAGAACCGGGACCACTCGTCGAGCTCCGGAGCGACGGCGCAGAGGAGGACCCAGACGCTGGTGATCCGGTTGCGCCGACTCGGCGCGGGCCGGGCGCGGGCGGCGAGCAGGGCGGCCGCCGCGCGCAGCGCCGCCAGGTGGGCAGCCGCGTAGCGCAGACCGTCAGGTCGGGTCTGGCCGGCCTCGACCAGCCCGCGCCGGGCCAACGTGAGGAGCTGGGCGGGGGTGCGATGTGGCAGCACGTGCGCCGGCACCGTCGGTGCCTGAGCCGGGTTGGTCGGCATGGATGTCTCCTCCACGTGGCCGGGCGTCGACTCGGCGCGCTGGTGCCGCCGATGAGACGCCGAGGTCGGGTGGTGCGGAGGAAGACGCACCGGGTGTGGCCGGCCGGGTGTGGATGCTTCCCCACACCACACCCGGCCGGCGTACCGGCGGGGTCGTCGCCCGCCGCCCGGGGGTCGTGGGCGGCGGACGACGCTCCTGCCTGTCGGGACCAGGCTCGCGACTGCCCGGAAACCCAGGTGCGGCCCGCGGAGCCACACCGCCCGGAGCTGGCGCCGCGAAACGCCGCGCTCCGGCTGGTTGGAACGGGCGTTCGAGGCAATCGAACACTCGTTCTAACTGCTGCTGACAGTACACCTCCCCTCCGACGAAAATGCAACGTGTGACGCGCTGGGCTCGCCGGCCGGGTGAACCTGGGTGAACCGACACCGGCGGACCGGGAAGAATGACGACCATGCAGCCACACCCGAACGTACGAGCGGTGCAGGACGCGCTCACCGCCGCCGGCACGCTCGACGGCGCCGGTGAGCCCAGCACGGTCCGCCTGCTGCCCGACGCGGTGCACACCGCTGCGGTGGCCGCCGAGGCGCTCGGCGTCGAGGTCGGCCAGATCGCCAACTCGCTGATCTTCGACGCGGACGACACGCCGCTGCTCGTGCTCACCTCCGGCGCACACCGGGTCGACACCGCCGGCCTGGCGGCGTCGACCGGGGTCACCCGGCTGCGCCGGGCCACCCCGGAGTTCGTCCGAGCGCACACCGGGCAGCCGATCGGCGGGGTCGCCCCGCTCGGGCACCCGCACCCGCTGCGCACCCTGGTGGACACGGCGCTGGCGGCGTACCCCGAGATCTGGGCCGCGGGTGGCGTACCGCAGGCGGTCTTCCCGACCACCTACGCCGAGCTGCTGCGGGTCACCGCCGGCAGCCCGGCCGAGGTGGCGTGAGCACGGCTCCGGAGCTGGTCACGCTGCACGTGTGGCGGACCTCTCGCGGCGCGCTGCCCCGGGCGCTGACCCGGATGGCGGTGGACCCACGCCGGTTGCGCGCCCTCCCGGGCGTCCGGTTCGGCAAGCTGCTGGGCACCGGGACCGGCACCGACTTCGGGCCGAGGGACGCCGACCTGACCCGGTGGGCGGCGCTGACCGTCTGGGACTCCCCGCCGCGGCGGCCGGCTTCGACGACTCGTCGGTCGGGCGCGCCTGGGCACGCATCGCCCGCGCCCAGGTCCGGATCGACCTGCGCCCGCTGACCAGCCGGGGCGAGTGGTCCGGCCAGCGGCCGTTCGGCGACCCGTCGGGCGGCCGGGTCACCGGCCCGGTGCTGGCGCTGACCCGGGCTCGGCTGCGGGCCCGCCGGGCAGCCACCTTCTGGCGGGCGATCCCCCCGGTGGCCGCCGCCCTGCGCGACGCGCCCGGGCTGCTGGCCCGGTTCGGGGTCGGGGAGGCGCCGCTGGGTTGGCAGGGCACGGTGAGCGTGTGGCGCGATCCGACGGACCTGGTGGCGTTCGCGTACCGTCACCCGGAGCACCGGGCGGCGATCATGCGAACCCCCACCGCGGGCTGGTACGCCGAGGAGTTGTTCGCTCGGTTCGAGGTGCGCGACGTGGTCGGCGACCGGACTGTGCTCGGGTGGGTCGCCGACGGCGGCCCGGAAACGGTGAAGGGTGGAGGGGCATGAGGTTGGTGCGCTGGACGCCGGACGATCTCGTCCGGCGGCTGGACGACGTGGTGGCCGTCTACGGCGAGGCGATGGGATACCGCACCGACCTGCTGGAGGCCCGTCGCGGCTACATCGCCACCCATGTCCGCCGGCCGGGTTTCCGGGCGGTCGCCAGCCTGACCAGTGAGGGTCACCTCGCCGGATTCGGCTACGGCTACCTGGGCGCCTCCGGCCAGTGGTGGCACGACCAGGTGCACCGAGCATTGGACGCTCCGGCCCGTACGCGCTGGCTCACCCACTGCTTCGAGGTGGTCGAGCTGCATGTCCGGCCACCGGCGCAGGGGCACGGCCTGGGCACCGGCCAGCTGCGCGCGCTGCTCGGCATGGCCGAGGGCGACACCACGCTGCTGTCCACCCCGGAGGCCGACGAGCAGACCTCCCGGGCCTGGCGGTTGTACCGGCGATTCGGCTTCGTCGACGTGCTGCGCAGCTTCCACTTCCCCGGCGACGAGCGTCCATTCGGCGTACTCGGTCGGGACCTGCCGCTCGAGCCACCCGCGTCATGACCCGGCGGATCTCCTGGACGCTGCTCGCCGTCCTGGTGCTCGCCCAGATCTGCTACCCGCTCACCACCGGCGCCACCCGGGCCGGGCTCACCGTGGCCACCGTCGTTCTCGGTTGGCTGCTCTCGGTCGGCCACGCGCTGCTCAGCCGGGGTCCGCGCGTCGCGGCGGCGCTGGTCGCGGTGGCCACCGGCGGCGGGTTCGCGATCGAGGCGATCGGGGTGGCCACCGGTGTGCCGTTCGGCAGCTACGACTACTCCGGCGAGCTGGGCCCCAAGCTGGCCGGAGTGCCGCTGATCATTCCGCTGGCCTGGACCTGGATGGCCTGGCCGGCCTGGCTGGCGGCGGTCCGGCTGACCGGCGGCACCGGCTCGCCGGTCGGCAGCGGGTCACCGGTCGGTCGATGGGTGGGGAGGATCGCGCTGGCCACGGTGGGGCTGGCCGCCTGGGACCTCTTCCTCGATCCGCAGATGGTGGCTGAGGGCTACTGGGTCTGGCGGGACGCCACCCCGGCGTTGCCCGGCCTGCCCGGCATCCCGGTCAGCAACTATCTGGGCTGGCTGCTCTTCGCGGTGCTGATGATGAGCGCGCTGCGCCCGCTGGCCGGGCCGGCCGCCGAGCACACCGATCGGCGGGACCACCCGATGATCGCGCTCTACCTGTGGACGTACTTCTCCAGCATCCTGGCCCACGCGGTCTTCCTCGACCTACCCGCCTCGGCGCTCTGGGGCGCGGCCGGCATGTCGGTGACCGCCGTGCCGCTGGCGGTGGCCCTGCTGCGTGCCCGCCGGGGCCGTGACTCCGTTCGGGCGGACCACCAGCCGCACCGCCCCGGCGTCGACGCGACCCGATGATCGTCCTGCTCGCCCTGCTGATCGCCGTCGCCGCGTTGACCGGGCACACCTGGGTCAACGCCGCCCGTTGGCTGCGCCGGCCCACGGACCAGCCCGACGAGGTCGACGAGCCGGTCGCCGTGCTGCTGCCGCTGCGCGACGAGGCCGCCCGGGTCACTCCCTGCCTGCGCGCCCTGCTCGCCCAGCGCGGCGTGCCCGGCCTGCGCGTCGTCGTCCTCGACGACGGCTCCACCGACGGCACCGCCGACGTGGTCCGCGCGGTGGTCGGTGAGGACCCCCGGGTCACGCTGCTCACCGGGGTCGCCCCGCCGCCGGGCTGGCTGGGCAAGCCGCACGCCTGTTGGCAACTGGCCAACCGGGCCGACCCGGACGCCACCGCGCTGGTCTTCGTCGATGCCGACGTGGTGCTCGCCCCGCACGCCGTGGCGCGGCCGTCACCGAGCTGCGCGCCGCCCGCGCGACACTGCTGTCGCCGTACCCCGGATCGTGGTGGCGACGGCGGCCGACCGGCTGGTGCAGCCGCTGCTGCAGTGGCTCTGGCTGACCTTCCTGCCGCTGCGCGCGATGGAGCGCTCGCCGCGGCCGTCGCTGGCCGCGGCGGGCGGGCAGTTCCTGGTGGTGGACCGGGCCGGCTACACCGCCGCCGGCGGGCACGCCGCGGTCGCCGACAAGATCCTGGAGGACGTCGAGCTGGCCCGGGCGGTCAAACGGGCCGGTGGGCGGATCGCCCTGGCCGACGGCTCCCGGCTGGCCACCTGCCGGATGTACGACGACTGGCCGCAACTGCGCGACGGATACTCGAAGTCGCTCTGGGCGTCGTTCGGGCACCCGGGCGCCGCAGCGGCCGTGCTGGCGTCGCTGCTGCTGCTCTACACCGCCCCGCCGCTGATCGCGCTGGGGTTCGCATCGACAGCTCCCCGGGTGTCAATGGTTGCGCTCATCGCATACCTGCTCGGGGTGGCCGGGCGGGTGCTCACCGCACGAGCGACCGGGGGCCGGTGGTGGCCCGACGCACTCGCACACCCCGTGTCGGTCGTGGTCCTCGGTTGGTTGACCCTACGGTCGTACCATCTGCGAAAGCGGCGCCGCCTGACCTGGCGGGGCCGCCCGGTCAGCTAGGAGGCGCGGCATGGCGCGGATCGTGGTCGTCGGCGCCGGGGTGGGTGGCCTCGCCACCGCCGCCCGGCTGGCCTCCACCGGGCACCAGGTGACCGTCTTCGAGCGGGCCGACACGGTCGGTGGCAAGCTCGGCCGGTACGCGCACGACACCCCGGCCGGGTCGTTCCACTTCGACACCGGGCCGAGCCTGCTCACCCTGCCCGAGGTCTTCCAAGACCTGTTCGAGGCCACGGGGGCGAAGCTCGACGAATACCTGGACCTGGTCCCGCTGGACCCGATCGTCCGGCACGTCTTCCCCGGCGGTGGCCCGACGCTGGACTCGTGCGCCGACCCGGTGGAGTTCGCCGCCCGGATCGGGGCCGCCTTCGGTGACCGGGCGGCAGCCGACTGGCAGCGGCTGTGGCGTCGGGCCGCGCGGGTGTGGCACGCCTCTGAGCGGGACATCCTGCGCCGTACCGTCGACTCCCCCCGCGACCTCGCGTCGCTGGCCTGGCGCGTCGGCGACCTGGCCGCCATCGCCCCGGGCCGCACCCTGCGCGGATTGGGCCGTCGACACCTGTCCGACCCGCGGCTGCGGATGCTGCTGGACCGGTACGCCACCTACACCGGCGCCGACCCACGCCGGGCGCCGGCGGCGCTGGTCGCGGTCCCGTACGCCGAGCTGACCTTCGGCGGCTGGTATCTGCGCGGCGGGTTGGGCACCCTCGCCGACGCGCTGCTGACGCGCTGCCTGGACCTCGGCGTGGTCGTGCAGACCGACGCCACGGTCACCCGGATCGACGCCACCGGCGGTCGCGTGCACGGGGTACGCCTCGCCGGCGTCACCGCGCCGGTGCCCGCCGACGTGGTCGTGGCCAACGTGGACGCGCTCACCGTCTACCGTGACCTGCTGCCGCACCCCCGTCGGCTGGCCGGGCTGACCGACCGCAGCCTCGCCGGCTTCGTGCTGCTGCTCGGCGTCTCCGGCGACACCGGGCTGGCCCACCACAACGTCTTCTTCCCGGACGACTACGACGCGGAGTTCGACGCGATCTTCGGCGACCCCGGGCGTGGCGTACGGGCCCGGCCGGCAGCCGACCCGACGGTGTTCGTCACCGTGGCCGACGACCCGATGGTCCGCCCGGCCGGACATGAGGCGTGGTTCGTGCTGGTCAACGCCCCTCGGCAGGGCACCGCGGCAGGTGCGGTCGACTGGCGACGCCCAGGGCTGGCCGACGCGTACGCCGACCGGATCCTGGACGTGCTGGCACGGCGCGGCGTGGACGTGCGCGACCGGCTGCTGTTCCGCGAGATCCGCACCCCGGCCGACCTGGACGCGGCGACCGGGGCGCCAGGTGGCTCTATCTACGGCACCGCCGGCGGGCTGCTCCGCCCCGCCAACCGGGGCCCGGTGAACGGGCTGTGGCTGGTGGGCGGCTCCACCCACCCGGGCGGCGGGTTGCCGATGGTGACCCTCTCCGCGCAGATCGTCGCCGACGAGATCGGCCCCGCCTGGTAGGGCGGGCCGCTCAACAGGGCACGGACGCTCAGCCGGCGTCGATCAGGGCGCGCCGGATGCTGGAGAGCAGTTGCCCCAGGCCGAAACCGGCCAGCAGCACCCACACCGCGGTCGCCATGGTGATGGTGCCGGCGGCCAGGTCCGGCTCGATCAGCCCGGCCAACCCGGCGACCAGCAACCCGACCAGCGCCACCGAGACCCGGGTGGGGCGTTCACCCACGGTCACCGCACCGATGTCGCGCATGCCGGCGGCGACCGCCCGGGCTCGGACGTACTCGTGCAGCCAGGACAGCGCGCCGCCCGCGACGACCAGCGCACCCGGCGCGCCCACCAGCCAGAACGCCAGCAACCACGCCACCTCACCGAGCCGGTCGGCGACCGAGTCGTAGACGTAGCCGAGCCGGGTGGTGCGGCCGGTGGCGACCGCCACCGCGCCGTCCACGCTGTCCGCCACGGCGGCGAGCAGCACGAACAGCGCACCGAGGAACGGTCCGTTCCCCGGCCGGGTCACCAGCAACGGTACGCAGAAGCAGAGCAGCACCCCGGCCACGGTGACCGCCGTGGGGCTGACCCGCAGCCGGCCCAGCACATACCCGACGTGGTACGCGAACCGCAGCCAGGCGCGCACCACCGGCGCGGCGACCCGGGGGTCGAACCCGCCGTGCAACCGCGCCCACGCCGTGGCGTACTGATCCCAGTTCAGCTGTGTGCCCACCACGGATCAACCGTCATGCCGGGCATCAGGTGTCGCAGGCTCAACGTTCACACCCGCGCGCCGGCCTTCAGGTTCTGCCAGACCTCGCGGGTCGCGGTGGACCGGTTGAGGGTGATGAAGTGGATCCCCGGCACACCCTCGTCCAGCAGTCGGCGGCACATCTCACTGGCCTGCTCGATGCCGAGCAGGCGGACGGCCTCCGGGTCGTCGGCGACGCGTTCGAAGCGGGCCGCCAACGCCGGTGGGAACGGCGCACCGGACAGCTGCACGGACCGCTCGATGGTGCCGATCTGGGTCACCGGCATGACCCCGGCCAGGATCGGGGTGTCGCAGCCGGCGGCGGCCACCCGATCACGCAGCCGCAGGTAGTCGTCGGCGTCGAAGAACATCTGCGTGACCGCGAACTCGGCGCCGGCACGGCACTTGCGAACGAACTGCGCGGTGTCGCTGGCCACGTCGGGCGAGCGGGGGTGCTTGTACGGGAAGGCCGCCACGCCGACGCTGAAGTCGCCGGCATCGCGCACCAGGCGGACCAGGTCCTCGGCGTAGTCCACACCGTCGGGGTGGCGGATCCACTCACCGCCCGGGTCGCCCGGCGGGTCGCCGCGGACGGCCAGCACGTTACGCACTCCCACCCCGGCGAGCCGGCCGACCACGTGGCGCAGCTCGGCGACGGAGTGGTTGACCGCGGTCAGGTGGGCCATCGGCAGCAGGGTGGTCTCGGTGGCGATCCGCTCGGTCACCGCCACGGTGGTGTCCCGGGTCGAGCCGCCAGCGCCATACGTGATCGACACGAACGACGGGCGCAGCGACTCCAACTCGCGGATGGCCTGCCAGAGCAGCCGCTCCCCCGCCTCGGTCTTGGGCGGAAAGAACTCGAACGAGAAGGTCGGTTGGCGCTCACGGATGAGCTCCCCGATCGCCGGCTGCGGATTGGGGAGTACCGAGGGGAGACCGAGCGCCACGACCCGACTCTAGCGGGCAACGCCACCATGACCCAGACGCTTCCCACCCCGGCGGCCGATGTCGCCCTACGCGCCCAGGCCCGGCCGGCGGAAAGGCGTCGTACCCCCGGGGTAGGAATGGGTGGTGTGGGAGGGGCGGCGGGGGCGGCCCGGGTCCCGCGCGGGGGTCAGCAACCGAGCGGTGACGCCGGCCCCGCCCGGTCGGGCGGGTGGGTCGTCACCGCGCCGACGCCCGCCAGGAGGACCCATGACCCCGCCCGCATCGCCACGCCCAGCGCAGCTCGGGCCGCTGCTGGCCCGGCGCCGGCTGGCCCGTGGCTGGAGCCAGCAGCGCGCCGCCGCCGAGTTGTGTGCCGCCGCCGGGGTGCCGACGCTGAGCCGGCACGAGGTGTCCCGGTGGGAACGACAGCGACGCGTGCCCGGCGGGTTCTGGCTCGGCTGGCTCGCCGTCGTCCTGGACGTGCCGCTGGTGGCGCTCGCCGAGGCCGCCGCGGCCACCCGTCGGGCCGGCGCGACGCGAGCCACCGGACCGGGCCGCGTCCCGGTGGCCGGCACCCGACCGGCCGGGCGGACCGGCCCCGGCCGCACCGGTGGGACTACGCGTGGCGGTAGCGCGCGGGCTTCGGCGACCCGCTAGCGTCGAGGCGTGACCCACGCTGCTCCCGTGTCTCCCGTCGACCGTGCCGGCCTGCGGCAGCGGGTCGACAAAGCCCTCACCGAGTTCCTGGCCGGCCAACGTGTCCGGCTCGCCGCCGTGGACGACGCCCTGATCCCGGTGGCCGAGGCGATCGAGGCATTCGTGCTCGGCGGCGGCAAGCGGCTGCGTCCGGCATTCGCGTACTGGGGGTTCCGGGGCGCCGGTGGGGTGGACGGCGACCAGGTGCTCACGGCCCTGGCCGCACTGGAGTTCGTACAGGCCAGTGCCCTGATCCACGACGACCTGATGGACCGCTCCGACACCCGCCGCGGCGAGCCCGCGGTGCACCGGCGGTTCGCCACGCGGCACCGGGAGGCCGGCTGGGGCGGTGACCCGGACGGCTTCGGCGACGCCGCGGCCATCCTGCTCGGCGACCTCTGTCTGGTCTGGTCCGACGAGCTGCTGCACTCCTCGGGACTGGACCTGTGGTCGTTGGCCCGGGCCCGGCCGGTCTTCGACGAGATGCGCACCGAGGTCACCGTCGGGCAATATCTCGACGTGCTGACGCAGGTCACCGGCGACACCTCCGTGGAACGGGCCAGCAAGGTCGCCCGGTACAAGTCCGCGAAGTACACCGTCGAGCGTCCGATGCTGCTCGGGGCCGCGCTGGCCGACGCGACGGCCGACGTGCGGACGGCCTACTCGGCGTACGGGCTGCCGCTCGGCGAGGCGTTCCAGCTCCGCGACGACGTGCTGGGGGTCTTCGGTGACCCGGCGCTGACCGGTAAGCCGGCCGGGGACGACCTACGCGAGGGCAAGCGCACCTACCTGGTGGCGGCGGCCGTGGAGGCCACCGACGACGCGGGCCGCGAGCTGCTGCTCAGCCGGCTCGGCGACCCGGAGCTGGACGAACAGGGGGTGACCCGACTGCGCGAGTTGATCTCCGCGAGCGGGGCGCTGGCCCGCACCGAGCAGCGGATCGTCACGCTCACCGATGCCGCCCTGGCGGCACTGACCGCCGTCGACCTCGACACCGAGGCCCGCCAAGCCCTGGTAGACCTGGCCATAGCCGCAACCCGCCGAGCCGACTAACCCCCAACCCCACCCCCGGCCCCCGCGTTGATCATGAAGTTATTGCCACGACACGCCGAGCAAGCTGGCAATAACTTCATGATCGACGGGGGAAAGGGGGGCCGGGGTGGTTAGAAGCCCAGGGCTTGGGCTCGGCGCTTTACCTCTCGGGCCTGGTCGCCGGACAGGGCCGCGGCTGGGGTGGCGCCGGGAAGGGTTTCATCCGGCTCGTAGAGCCAGCGCAGGGCAGCCTCGTCGTCGTAGCCATTGTCGGCGAGCAGGTTGAGCACGCCGGGCAGGTGCTTGAGCACGGTCTGGTTGGCAACCAGGTCCATCGGGATCCGGCGGATGCCGTCGCGGCGGACCGCCAGCAACTCCCGGTCACGGATCATCTGGTGCACCTTGCTGATCGACACGTCGAGGCGCTCGGCGACGTCGGGCAGGGCCAGCCAGCCGGCCGGGTCGGTGGGTCCGGCGGGCTCCAGGCCGGGCGCGGCCTGGTCGGGTACGGGTTCGGTCACCCGACCACCCTGCCACGCCGCCACCGCGACGAGACACCGGCACCCCGGACGATCGATCGCGGCCCACTCTCGTGATCGCCGCTGACCAGCGGATGAGGGGCGGCAAGCGCAGCAGGACCGACCAATTCGGCGTACGGCTGTAGCATCCTGTTCAACCTTCACCCCTTGGACACATAGACTCCCTGCCGATGGACACACAGGTCGCCGACACGTTGCTGGGCTCGCTGATCGACGGGCGCTACCGCATTCGCGGTCGCGTGGCCCGTGGTGGCATGGCGACCGTATACACCGCCACCGACGAACGCCTTGAGCGCACCGTCGCTGTCAAGATCATCCACCCGACCCAGGCGCCCGAGGCTCGAGCCCGGATCGCCAACTTCGTGGCCCGGTTCACCGACGAGGCGAAGACCATCGCCCGGCTGACCCACCCAAACGTGGTGGCGGTCTACGACCAGGGCACGCACGCCGGTCTGCCGTACCTGGTGATGGAGTACGTCCGCGGCCGCACGCTGCGCGACGTGCTCGCCGAGCGACGCCGTCTCAACCCGGACGAGGCGCTGGCCATCGCCGAGCAGATGCTCGCCGCGATCGCCGCCGCGCACCGGGCCGGTCTCGTGCACCGCGACGTCAAGCCGGAAAACGTACTTGTCGCCGAGGCGCCTACCGGTGGCGTCACCAACCTTGTCGACAGCGTCGTCAAGGTGGCCGACTTCGGGCTGGCCCGGGCGGTCGAGGCTAGCGCCGACGAGGAGCAGGGCAACCAGCTCATGGCCACCGTGGCGTACGTCGCCCCGGAACTGGTCACCGAGGGCCGTGCCGACCCGCGCACCGACGTCTACTCGGCCGGCATCGTGCTGTTCGAGATGCTCACCGGCCGTGTGCCGTACGACGGGGACCGCCCGGTGGACGTCGCCTGGCAGCACGTCGACCGGGACGTACCGGTGCCCTCGACGCTGGTGCCCGGCCTTCCGCCGGTCCTCGACGATCTGGTGCAGCGGGCCACTCGGCGCAATCCCGGCGCGCGGCCCGCCGACGCCGGCGCACTGCTGGCCGAGGTTCAGGTGGCCCGGGATCGCCTGGGCGACGACAACACCCGCACCGCAGTGCTCCGCCCGGTGACCGACGACGCACCGCTCTCCCAGCCGACCATGGTGGTCGCGACGGT
Organism: Micromonospora sp. LH3U1; assembly: GCF_028475105.1. NCBI lineage: Bacteria > Bacillati > Actinomycetota > Actinomycetes > Micromonosporales > Micromonosporaceae > Micromonospora > Micromonospora sp. LH3U1. Next base: position 5,277,374 of record NZ_CP116936.1, read on the forward strand.
CCGCCCGTCCAACCGTCCGGCCTGGGCGCGGCTGCCCGAGGGGGCAGCAGCCAGGGGCCGGGTCGGCGTCGGGCCGCTCCGGAGCCGGCGGAGGGCCTGGGGGCCCGGCTCGCCGCGCTGCGCACCACGATGCTGAGCAACCCGCGCAATCGACTGGCCGTCGCGGCCGTGGTGGTGACGCTGGGCCTGGTGGCCGCCGTCGGGGGTTGGTGGTTTGGCGCCGGCCGTTACACGGACGCTCCGCAGCTGGTGAGCCTGAACAAGGCCGAGGCGCAGGCGCTGGCCGACCGCGCCGGGCTCGTCCTGAAGTACGGTGAGCCGCGCTTCGACGAGAAGGCCCCGAAGGACAGCGTGCTGGGGCAGAGCCCGGCGTCCGCCACCAAGATCGTCAAGGGTGGCACGATCACCCTGACCCTCTCTCTCGGCCCGGAGCGTTTCCCCGTGCCGGACGTGATCGGCAAGGAGTTCGAGCTCGCCGAAGCCGACCTGGTCAACGTGAAGCTGGTGGTGGCCAGGGGTGCCGCCCGCTACGACGACAGCCTGCCGGCCGGGGTCGTGGTGGACAGCTCCCCCAAGGTGGGCACCGAGGTCAAACCGGGTGCCAAGATCACCCTCATTCTGAGCCGGGGTCGAGCGCCGGTGACGGTGCCGAACCTGGTCGGCAAGAGCCTGACCGAGGCCCGGACCATCCTGGCCCAGCGCAACCTGGTGCTGGCGGAGACCTACAAGGACTCCGACAAGCCCAGGGACGAGATCCTCGGCCAGAGCCCGGCCGACGGCGCCGGCGTGGAGAAGGGCACCCAGGTCAAGCTGGACGTCAGCAAGGGCCCACCGCTGACCGTCATGCCCCGGGTGATCGACCTGCCCTGCCAGCAGGCCAAGCAGGTGTTGGAGAGCCAGGGCTTCCCGGTGACCATTGCGCTCAACCCGAACGCCGTGGTCCGGATCCAGGTCCCGGGCGAGAACTCGCAGGTGCCGCCGGGCACCCCGGTCGCCATCACGTGCTTCTGATGCCGGCGATCAACTCGCGGCCGGTTGGCGCGCACACTTCGACCTCCGGTGGGCTGGCGAAAGCCGCCCTGCCGTACGCCGACGCGACCGGCGCCCAGGTCGTTCAGGTCTACGTCTCCAACTCGCGGGGCTGGGCGCTGCCCAGCGGTGACCCCGTACAGGACGCCCTGTTCCGCGACGGCTGCGCCGAGCGGGGCATTCCGGCGTTCATCCACGCCTCGCTGCTGGTCAACCTCGGCTCGCCCACCCCGGCCACGGTCGAGAAGTCGGCGCAGACGCTGGCGCACGCGCTGCGTCGGGGCGTGGCGATCGGCGCGCAGGCGGTGGTGTTCCACGCGGGCAGCTCAGTGGACGAGGGGCACGCCGAGGCGGCGATGCGACAGGTCCGCCAGGAGTTGCTGCCGCTGCTCGACTGGGCCGCCGACGCCGGCGGACCGATGCTGCTGGTCGAGCCGAGCGCGGGCGGTGGCCGGTCACTCGCCTCCCGGGTGGAGCAGCTCGGGCCCTACCTGGACGCGGTGGACCGGCACCCCATGCTCGGAGTCTGCTTCGACACCTGCCACGCCTGGGCGGCCGGCCACGACCTGGCGGCCGAGGGCGGCATGACGGCGACCCTGGACACCCTGATCGACACGGTCGGCGCGGACCGGCTGCGGCTGATCCACGCCAACGACTCGAAGGATCTGTGCGGCTCGACCCGGGACCGGCACGAGAACATCGGCAAGGGCACCATCGGGGAGCCCGCCTTCGCCGAGCTGATGGCCCACCCCGCCACCGCCGGCGTCCCGATGGTCGTGGAAACCCCGAGCGAAAAGCACGTCGGCCACGCCACCGACATCACCACCCTCACCCGCCTAACCCCACCTGCCTAACCCCGCCCCCCTGCCCCCATGCACGTCCCCCACCTCCGGTGATCAAGAGGTTTGCGTCAGATTCCGGTCTCCGGATGACGCAAACCTCTTGATCACCGGGCTCGCAGAGGGGGTGGAGGGGCGGGGGCGGGGGCGGGGCGGGGGTGGGGTTAGGCCGCGGCGAGGATTCGGGGTAGGGCTGCGGCGGCGCGGTCGATGTCCGCGTCGGTGAGGCCCAGGTGGGTGACCAGTCGGGCGGTACGGGGGCCGAGCACCGAGATCAGTACGCCCTCGGCCCGCGCGGCGGCGGCCAGGGCACGCGCGTCCAGGGCGTGCTTGGTGAGGTCCAGCGCGACCAGGTTGGTGCGGACCGTGGTGGCCAGCACGCCGAACGGCGCGACCACCTCGGCGAGCCGGGCCGCCCGGGCGTGGTCGTCAGCCAGCCGGTCGACCTGGTGCGCGAGCGCGTACCGGCCGGCGGCGGCGAGGATGCCGGCCTGACGCATGCCGCCGCCCATCCGCTTGCGGATCATCCGAGCCCGTTCGATCTTCTCCGCGCTGCCCACCACCAGCGAGCCCACCGGCGCGCCGAGGCCCTTGGAGAGGCATACCGACAGCGTGTCGAAGAGCCGCCCGTACTCGATCAGGGGCACCCCGTCCGCGACGTGCGCGTGCCAGATCCGGGCGCCGTCGCAGTGCAGAGCGACGCCCGCGTCGTCGGCGACCCCGCGCAGATCCCGCAGGGTGGCCAGCGGAATCACCCCGCCGCCGCCGCGATTGTGGGTCTGCTCGACGGCGATCGCACGGGTGGGGACGGCGAAGTAGCCGTCCGGCCGGATCATCCCGGCCACCGTCTCCGGGTCGATGTCCGCGCCCACCGCAGGCCAGGTCCGCGAGGAAATCCCGCCGTACGCGGCCGCGGCACCAATCTCGTACGTGACCACGTGCGCGTCGGCGTCGCAGAGCAGCTCGTCGCCGGGCGACACCAGCAGTTGCAGGGCGATCTGGTTGGCCATCGACCCGCTCGGGGCGAACAGCGCCGCCTCGTGCCCGAACAGCGTGGCGACCTCGGCCTCCAACGCGTTGACGGTCGGATCCTCGCCGTAGACGTCGTCACCGACCTCGGCGGTGGCCATCGCCTCCCGCATCCCGGCGGTGGGTCGGGTCACCGTGTCGGACCTCAGGTCCACGAACAGGTCAGTCACAATCATCCTTTCCAGTGCCGACTGCGGGGCTCGCAAGCTCACTCCTCGCGTCAGCCACAATCATTCCTTCGGCTACCGACTGCGGGGCTCGCAAGCTCACTCCTCGCGTCAGCCACAATCATTCCTTCGGCTGCCGACTGCGGGGCTCGCAAGCTCACTCCTCGCGTCAGCCACGGAGCATCTCGGCTACGAGGAAAGCCAACTCCAACGACTGCTGGGTGTTCAATCGCGGGTCGCAGGCGGTTTCGTACCGGTCGGGCAGGTCCAGATCCTCGATGCCCTGGGCGCCGCCGAGGCATTCGGTGACGTCCTCGCCGGTCAACTCGACGTGCAGGCCACCGGGGTGAGTGTCCAGCCCCCGGTGCACCTCGAAGTAGCCCAGCACCTCGTCGACGATGCGGTCGAAATGCCGGGTCTTGTAGCCGTTGGACGACTCGTGCGTGTTGCCGTGCATCGGGTCGCACTGCCAGACCACCTTGGCGCCGGAGGCGGTGACCTTGGCGACGATCGGCGGCAGGGCGTCGCGCACCCGGTGGTTACCCATCCGGCTGATCAGGGTGAGCCGGCCGGGGATGTTGTCCGGGTTGAGCTTCTCGCACAGCTCGATCGCCTCGTCCGGGGAGGTGGTCGGGCCGAGCTTGACGCCGATCGGGTTGGCGATCCGGGAGATGAAGTCGATGTGCGCGCCGCTGATCTGCCGGGTGCGCTCGCCGATCCAGAGGAAGTGCCCGGAGAGCCCGTACGCCCGGCGGTCGGAGACCCGGGTGAGCGCCCGGTCGTACTCCAGGGCGAGGGCCTCGTGGGAGCAGTAGAGCGTGACGGTACGCAGCGCCTCGTCGTCGGTCATCCCACAGGCCCGGATGAAGGCCAGCGCCCGGTCGATCTCCCGGGCGATCGCCTCGTAGCGCTCCCCCGCCGGGGAGTTCTTCACGAAGCCCTTGTTCCAGTCGTGCACGGCGTGCAGGTCGGCGAGCCCGCCGGCGAGGTACGCCCGGAGCATGTTCATCGCCGCCGCCGAGTTGGCGTACGCCCGGATCATGCGCTGCGGGTCGGCGACCCGGGCGGCCGGGTCGGCCTCCAGCGAGTTGATCAGGTCGCCGCGGTAGGCGGGCAGGCCGCGGGCGTCGGTGGGCAGTGACCGGGGCTTCGTGTACTGGCCGGCGACCCGGGCGACCTTGACCACCGGCAGCGACGCGCCGTAGGTGAGCACGATCGCCATCTGGAGCAGGGTGCGGGCGTTGGCCAGCAGGTGGCTCTCGGTGTTGTCGACGAAGGTCTCGGCGCAGTCGCCGCCCTGGAGCAGGAACGCCTTGCCCTCGCAGACCAGGGCGAGCTTCTGCCGGAGTTGGTCCACCTCGTAGGGCGCGACGACCGACGGCACGGTGTCGAGCACCTTGCACACCTCGGCGACGGCCGCAGGGTCGGACCACGGCGGGATCTGCTCGCGGGGCAACTCCCGCCAGCGGTCCAGGCCGAGGGCGGCGTCCTCGGCGGAGTCGACGGTCGGACGGCTGGTCTGCAGGCCCGGGCTGCCCACCGCGGGATGGCTCAGCTGATGCCACTCATGGCGCATGACAGAAAGCGTACGGCGACCGGGGGTGTGCCCGGGCGGCGAGGGGGACGGTTCCGGCAGGTGGGAGATCAAGAGCCGGGCGCTGGTCAGGACGCGCGGGTGGGGACGACGCCGGTCGGCGTCGGGGCGGCGGGCGTGCCGCCCGGTGCCTCCCCGGCGATGCACCAGTCGCTTCCGTCGCGAGTGACGGTGAACACCAGCGGCCGGGCGACGGTCCGTTTGCCGGCGGTGACCGAGACCGAGACGCTGACCTCCTGCCCGAGCGGACCGGACCGGATGTCGGTGATGGCCGCCTCGGGCACCTGGAAGTGATCGGCGAAGTCGCCGTTGGGGCCGGTGGCACCCAGGTCGAAGCCGTCGTGCAGCAGAGCGCAGAGCTGGCTACGGCCGGCGGCGACGTCCTTGGCGGTCATCGCGTCGAGGTACGCCTGCACGCGCTCGCGGGAGCGGGTGGCGGCCTCCTCGGCGGGGGCTCGCTGGGGCTTGGCGGCGGGCTCATCCTTGGCATCGCCGCCGATTCCGCAGCCGACCAGGGCGACCGGCAGCAGCACCAGCCCGGCGGCGGTCGCCGCCAGCCTGCGGTGGGTCGGGCGCATGACCACCTCCGTCGACGGTGAGATCGAGACGTGCCGAGCCGCGAGTCTGCCACATCCCGCTGGCCCAGCCCAACGACGGCGGCCCGGCCGACGCTGGGCGTCGGCCGGGCCGGGGTCGTCACGGGCGGGGAGGGACGGTGCGGCCCCTCCCCGCCGTGTGGGTGGTGCGTCGGCCTTCGGCTCAGCCGAGACCGCCCTTGATGGCGCCAATGAGCTCGCCGTTGCCGGTGTCACCGGAGAGCTCCCAGAAGAACGCGCCACCGAGGCCCTGGTTGTTCGCGTACGTCATCTTGCCGTTGATGGTCGACGGGGTGTCGTAGCTCCACCAGTTGCTGCCGCACTTGGCGTACGCGGTGCCGCCGACCGTCCCGGTGGCCGGGCAGGTGTTCTTGAGGACCTTGTAGTCCTCGATGCCCGCCTCGTAGGTGCCCGGTGCCGCGCCGGTGGCGCTGCCACCCGGGGCGGCCTGGGTGACCCCGGTCCAGCCCCGGCCGTAGAAGCCGATGCCGAGCAGCAGCTTGTTGGCCGGTACGCCCTTGCTCTTGAGCTTCTGGATCGCCGCGTCCGAGTTGAAGCCCTGCTGCGGAATGCCGGTGTACGAGGTGAGCGGCGAGTGCGGTGCCGTCGGGCCCTGGGCGGCGAAGGCGCCGAAGTAGTCGTACGTCATCGGCATCAGCCAGTTGAGGCTGCCCATGGCCCCGGCGTAGTCGGTGGCGTCGATCTTGCCGCCGTTGCTGCCGTCCGCGGTGATCGCGGCGGTGACCAGGGCGTTGGAGCCGAACTTCGACCGCAGCGCGCCGACCACGTTCTTGAACGCGTTCGGACCGCTGGTGTCACAGCTCAGGCCGCAGGCGTTCGGGTACTCCCAGTCGACGTCGATGCCGTCGAAGACGTCCGACCAGCGCGGGTCCTCGACCAGGTTGTAGCAGCTCTCGGCGAACGCGGCCGGGTTCTGCGCGGCCTGGGTGAAGCCGCCGGACCAGGTCCAACCGCCGAACGACCAGATCACCTTGAGGTGCGGGTTCATCTGCTTGAGCTTGCGCAGCTGGTTGAAGCTGCCCCGTAGCGGCTGGTCCCAGGTGTCGGCGACGCCGTCCACGCTGTCCGCCGCCGTGTACGCCTTCTCGAAGTCGGCGTAGCTGTCGCCGATGGAGCAGCGGCCACCGGTGGTGTTGCCGAAGGCGTACAGGATGTGGGTCAGCTTGGCGGCGGAGCCGCTGGTCTGGATGTTCTTGACGTGGTAGTTGCGGGCGTAGACGCCCCACTCGGCGAAGTAACCGACGACCTTCTTGCCACCCGGGTTCGGCGGTGTGGTGGTCGGCGGTGGCGTGGTGGGCGGGGTGGTGGTGGGTGGCGTCGTAGTGGGCGGGGTGGTGGTCGGCGGCGTCGTGGTCGGCGGGGTGGTCGGGGTGCCGCCGCCGCACGGTGCGCCGTTGACGGTGCAGTTCAGCGGTGCCTTGAAGGCGCCGGTGCCGTTGTAGCCCCAGTTGAACGAGGCACCCGGGGCGAGCCCGCCGGCCCAGCTCTTCTTGACCGCGACGTAGTGGTTGCCGCTGCTGGTCACGTCGGCGTCCCAGGCGCTGCTGATGGTGGTGCCCGAGGGCAGGTCGAACTCGATGCGCCAGGTGTTGACCGTGGCACTCGACCCGTTGGTGACGGTCACCTTCGTTTCGTGACCGGTCCCCCAGTCCTGCGCCTTGGTGAACGTGGTGGTGACCGTGCCGGCGCCGAACGCGGTGGTCATCGGCACCGCGGCGACGGTCACGGCGACCACGGCACCGGCCCAGAGGGCCCGGCGGAGCGATCTTTTCATAAGGCGTCTCCCGAACTGTTAGGAAACTTTCCAAAAGCGATGGTGAGACGGTACTCACGCCGTCATCACTTCGTCAAGATGTCCATGTTTCGATTTCTTCTGGTGCATCTTGTGCGCGAGGCCCGCCCGCCCCCGAAACCCCGCCCAACCGGCGCGTAGCCTCGGTCCATGACCGTCTTCGACATCCCGATCGGCGCCCTCAACGGCGGCCCTGCCGAGCTGGCCCGCTACCGCGGCAAGGCGCTGCTGGTCGTCAACGTGGCTTCCCGCTGCGGCCTCACCCCCCAGTACGCCGGCCTCCAGACGCTCGCGGACTCCTACGCCGACCGTGGCCTGGTGGTGCTCGGCGTCCCCTGCAACCAGTTCGCTGGGCAGGAGCCGGGCAGTAGCGCCGAAATCAGCGACTTCTGCCAGGTCAACTACGGCGTGACCTTCCCGCTGACCGAGAAGGTCGACGTCAACGGCCCCGAGCGACACCCGCTCTACACCGCGCTGGTGGACGCCCCGGACGCCGACGGGCACACCGGAGACGTCCGGTGGAACTTCGAGAAGTTCCTGGTGGCCCCGGACGGCACGGTCGCCGCGCGCTTCGCCCCGACGGTCGAGCCCGCCGCCGACGAGCTGCGCGTCGCCATCGAAAAGGCGCTCCCCACCACCACCGCCTGAGGCTCACCCCGAGGCGTGTTGATCAAGAGGTTTGCGTCAGCCGAAGGCCCGCTCCAGACGCAAACCTCTTGATCAACGCGTCAACATGATCGTCGACCACCCGGACGAACCGCTCCTCACCGGAGAGTGGCACGTCGCTGGAGAGCCGGTCGACGACCAGCGTGCGCAGTACGTTGTGCAGGACCGGCTCGCGGCACAGCCAGGTGTCGGCGCCCGCGACGAAGGCCGCGAGATCCTCGGTGCGGCAGCGCACGGCACCGGTCCTCGTTCACGGCCAGCGCCCCGGCAACCGGAATAACCCACCACGTCGGTCGGGAATTCGTCGCGGATGGACGGAGTTGGGAACGAACATGACAACTGTGGGACTGATCGGCAGTGGCAACATCGGCAGCGCGTTGGCCCGACTGGCGGTGGACGCCGGCTACGACGTGGTGCTGAGCAACTCGCGCGGCCCGGAGACGCTGAAGGACCTCGTCGACGAGTTGGGCGAGCACGCCAGCGCCGGCACGGCACAGGACGCGGCGGCGGTCGGCGATCTGGTGGTGGTCACCGTGCCGTTGAAGGCGTACCGCGCGGTGCCCGTGGAGCCACTGGCCGGCAAGGTCGTCATCGACACCAACAACTACTACCCGCAGCGTGACGGGACCTTCCCCGAGTTGGACTCCAACGAGACCACCAGCAGCGAACTGCTCCAGCGGCACCTGCCGGGCGCCCGGGTGGTCAAGGTCTTCAACAACATCTACTTCAAGCACCTGGCCGCGCTCCCCCGGCCGTCCGGCGCGGCCGACCGCAGCGCCCTCGCGATCGCGGGCGACGACGCCGCCGCGAAGGCCGAGGTGACGGCCTTCCTGGACCGGATCGGCTACGACGCGGTCGACGTCGGGTCGCTGGCCGAGGGGTGGCGCTACCAGCCGGACACCCCGGCGTACGGCACGCTCTACTCCTCCGACCCGACCAACTGGGAGCACCCGGCCCAGGGCGACGCCGAGAAGGTACGCGCCGCCCTGGCCGCCGCGACCCGCTGAGCAACGCCGCTGCCCTCCCTGCGATCGCCTACCGGGCGCTCGCGCGGAGGGCGGCGGCGATTTCGTCCTCGGACGGGGTGAGGGCGGGCGGCGACAGCAGCGGAGCGGCGGGAAAAACATCGCCTCGGCAACTTGCGCCGCAGTCCCGTACACGGGACCCTGTTCTCTGGGTTGCCGCCCGCTCACCGAAAGTGCTTCCGGAGGCGACATGCACACGCTCCGTACCGCGCCCCGCCGGCTGCTGGCCGGCTCCGGCGCGCTCCTGCTCACCACCGCCCTCGCCGCCGCCGGCGCCCCGGTTCCGGCCAGTGCCGCGACCGGCGCGGGCACCGTCGGATACGTCCGGCTCGCCCACCTCTCCCCGGACACCCCGGCCGTCGACGTCTATCTGGCCGCGCCGGGCGCCGCGAAGCCGAGGGTCTTCCCCGGGGTCGGCTACGGCGTGGTCTCGGACTACCTGGAACTGGCACCCGGCCGATACGCGGTGGCGATGCGCGAGGCCGGCGCTCCCGCCAGCGATCCCCCGGTGCTCACCACCGAGGTCGCGGTGACCAGCGGCGAGGCGTACACGGTGGCCGGTGTCGGCCGGTACGCAGACCTGGGGCTGCGGGTGCTCAACGATGACCTCAGCACGCCCACGCAGGGCCGCGCCAAGGTGCGTGTCGTGCAGGCATCCGTGCGTACCCCCGTGCTCGACGTGGCCGCCGCCGACGGCCCGATGATCGCCGACGGCGTGCAGTTCGCGACGACGACCGAATACCAGGAGGTCGAGCCGGGCAGCTGGCGGCTCCGGTTGACGGGTGCCGGCGGGCCGAGCACCGACGCCGAGGTGCGGCTCAGCGGCGGCGCGGTCTACTCACTGCTGGTGCTCGACGCGAAGCAGGGCGGGCTCACCGCCGAACTGCGCCGCGACGCCGAGGGCGGCACCGTCGTCCCCGTCGGCGGGGTGGACACCGGCGCTGGCGGCACCGCGAGGGCCGGGCTCGGCGCGTACCCCCTGATGGCCGGCGGTTTGGCCGCGGCGGCCGTCGCGGTCACCCTGCTGTTGTGGCGCCGACGGCGGCGCACCACCTGGTGAACACCGGGCCCGACCCGTCGATCCGGCGGCACCGCGACCGCCGGGTGCCGCTGGTCGCGCTGGTCGCGGCAGGCGCGGCGGTCTGCCTGGCCGCCGGCACCGGGGTCGGGCTCGCCACCACCGGTGCCGCGCCGCCGGCGGCGAGCTGGCACCCCGGCTGCGCCGACGACTGCCCGTCGACGGCCGCCGCGCCCGCGCCACAGGGACCACCCACTCGGGTACGCGTACCGCGCATCGGCCTCGACTCCACGCTCACGGTGCTGGGCCTGGACCGCGCCGGTGCGCTGATCCCGCCGACCGACTTCGACACGGCTGGCTGGTACGGCGGTGGCCCGGCCCCCGGCGACACCGGCCCGGCCGTGCTCGCCGGGCACCTGGATTCGCGGCGCGGTCCGGCGGTCTTCGCCCGGCTCGGTGAGCTGCGGCCCGGCGACCGGGTCGAGGTGTGGCGCGGCGGACAGCGGTTGTCGTTCCGGGTGACCGGGTCGCTGCGTACCCGCAAGGATCAGTTCCCGACAGCCGTGGTCTACGGGCCGACGCCCGGCGCGGAGCTGCGCCTGGTCACCTGCGGCGGCGACTTCGACCGGCGGAGCGGGCACTACCGGGACAACGTGGTGGTTTTCGCGGTGACCGAGGCCGCGGGCTGATCACCTCGGGTTCAAGGAAGTCGGGGTGTCCGGCTCGCCGCATGCACCGGTTTCCGGGATCGCGAGTGGATCATCGGGTTAGCCTCACGACCGACGCCAGCATCGGCGTCAGAGCGGGCGGCGGCCGGCGAAGCCGCACTCGGCCCGGTGGTACCAGCGCACATCGGAGTCGCCCTCCAGCCAGCACCAGAGCACGGCGCGGCCGGCCCGCTCGCCGGGGAAGTCGAGCAGCACCGGGGCGATGCCCTTGACCTGGATGTCGTGCTGGTGCAGCTCGTCGACGACGGCATGCAGCCGGGCCTCCAGCGCCTTTACCTCAGCCAGCCCGCCGAGCGCGCTCACGCCGTGGTCGGCCAGGTCGGCGCGCAGCTCGGCCAGGTCGGCCCGGACCCGGATCAGCTCGTCGACACGCGGCTGCAGGGTGGCCACCAGGTGCCGGGCCTGGGCGAGTGTGAACACCGGGCCAGTATGCGGCACGCACGGCCCCGCGAAGCGCCCCGAACGCTCAGTCGGCCTGGGCCGCCAGCTCGCGGGCGCGATCCCGGGCAGCCTCCAGTGCGGCGAGCATCGCCGCCCGTACGCCGTGCTTCTCCAGCTCACGGATCGCGGAGATGGTGGTGCCGGCCGGCGAGGTGACCGCCTCGCGCAGCTTGACCGGGTGCTCGCCGGAATCGCGCAGCATCACCGCCGAACCGATCGCGGTCTGCACGATCAGCTCGTGTGCCACCTGCCGGGGTAGCCCGAGCAGGATCCCCGCGTCGATCATGGCCTCGACCAGCAGGTAGAAGTAGGCCGGACCGGAGCCGGAGAGCGCGGTGACCGCGTCCTGTTGTGACTCGGGCACCCGGATCGTCTGACCGAGGGGCTTGAACATCTCCTCGGCCAACGCGAGGTGCGCCCCGGTGGCGTACGCGCCTGCCGAGATCGCGGTCATCGCCTCGTCGACCAGCGCCGGGGTATTGGTCATCACCCGGACCACCGGGGTGCCATCGGGCAGCCGGCGGCTGAAGAAACTGGTGGGCAGACCGGCGCAGAGCGAAATGACGAGCTTGTCGGCCGGCACCTTGGGGCCGATCTCGTCGAGCAGCGCGGCGGCGTCCTGCGGCTTCACGGAGACCGCGAGCACCGCCGCCTCGTCCACCGCCGTCAGGTTGTCGACCACCCGTACGCCGTAGCGGGCGGTCAACTCCTCGGCGCGGGCTGGCCGGCGGGCGGTGGCCAGCAGTCGGTCCACCGGCCATCCCGAGCGCAGCAGCCCGGAGAGCATCAGCTCACCAATCTTGCCCGCGCCGATCACCGCAACGGTGTGCACCCCAGCTGCCATGTCGCCCGCACCCCTCCCTCACCCCGCCGATCTAGGGCGGATCGTCGTTAGTTGATCTCCCGAAACAGCGATATGCCCTAGATCGACGGGCGGTGGGCGGCGCGGCGCGGCGCGGCGGGCCCGCGGGGCCGGCGCGGCGCGCGGCGCGGCGCCGCGCCGGCGACCGTCGGTCAGCTGCCGAAGAAGACTTCGGCCTCGGCGTACCGCTCCAGCGGTACGGTCTTCAGCTCGCGGGTGGCCTCCGCGAGGGGCACCCGGACGATGTCGGTGCTCTGCATCGCGACCATCTTGCCCCAGTCGCCGTCGTTGACCGCGTCGATGGCCTGCAGGCCCAGGCGGGTGGCGAGCACCCGGTCGAAGGCGGTCGGGGTGCCACCGCGCTGGATGTGGCCCAGCACCACGGTGCGGGCCTCCTTGCCGGTCTTGGCCTCCAGCTGCTCGGCGAGCCACTGGCCGATGCCGCCGAGGCGGACGTGGCCGAACGAGTCCAGCTCCTGATTGGCGAGGACCATCTGGCCGTCCAGCGGCTGGGCGCCCTCGGCGACCACCACGATCGGGGCGTACTGGTGCTGGAAGCGCTTCTCGACGTAGCCGGCCACCTGCTCGACGTCGAACTGCCGCTCGGGCAGCAGGATCACGTTGGCGCCGCCGGCCAGGCCGGCGTGCAGGGCGATCCAACCGGCGTGCCGGCCCATCACCTCGACGACCAGGGTGCGGTGGTGGCTCTCCGCGGTGGTGTGCAGGCGGTCGATGGCCTCCATCGCGATGTTGACCGCGGTGTCGAAGCCGAAGGTGTAGTCGGTGGCACCGAGGTCGTTGTCGATCGTCTTCGGCACGCCGACCACGTGCACACCCAGCTCGTAGAGCTTGGTGGCCACGCCGAGGGTGTCCTCGCCGCCGATCGCGATCAGCGCGTCCACGCCCTGTGCGGCGAGGTTGTCCTTGATCCGCTCGACGCCGTTTTCGATCTTGAACGGGTTGGTCCGGGACGAGCCGAGGATGGTGCCGCCGCGGGGCAGGATGCCGCGGACGTCGGCGATGTCCAGGGGCCGGGAGAGACCCTCCAGCGGGCCCTTCCAGCCGTCCCGGAAGCCCACGAACTCGTGACCGTAAGTGGCGACGCCCTTGCGGACCACCGCCCGGATGACCGCATTGAGACCTGGGCAGTCGCCGCCGCCGGTGAGCACGCCGATACGCATGATCCGCTCATCCTCCTGGAGCATCAGGTAAAGCCCGATTTGCCCCAGGATATGTGTCAGGTCAGACCATCGGCGCCGTTGCCGGCCCGGGGCGGGCCGTCACTGCGCACTGTAGTCGGCCTGCCTGTGCGACGACAGCGCGCCCCGGGGCTACCCGCCCGATGACCGCTGCTCAGAAGGTCACCTCGCGGTTCTCGCCGGCCTTCGGCGGGTGTCCCGTGACCGCGGCCTTCGCGAAGCCGAGCAGGTTGACCATGGCGCTGCTCGCCGAGTCCCAGTACTCGGCGGAACTGGCGTGCACCTTGATCAGCGTGAGGCTGGGGGTGTCCAGCCCGTCAGGGAACCACGCCTTGAGCAACGGGCTCCACAGCCGCTCGGCCCGGGCTCGATCGAAGCCCTCGGTGGCGGTGCCGGAGATCGACACCCAGGCATTGTGCTTCTGGTCGGAGAAGGCGACGTTGACCTCCGGGTTGACCCGGAGCTGGCGGACCTTGGCCGAGTCGGCGGAGGCGAAGAACCACAACTCGCCGTCGAACTCGGCCTCCTGGAGCCCCATCGGCCGGCTCACCTGCCGCCCGTCCAAAGCGATCGTGGTGAGCATGCAGATCCGCGCGGCCCGGGCCAGTTCGGTGACCCGGGCGCGGGCCTCGTCGGCGCTGGTCGGCTGGTTGCTCATGGCACTCTCCCTCGGCTCGGCTGGTCGAACCGATGCCCGGGACAGAACCGGTCAAACCTACGACGGTGCGACCGCATTCAGCGGCTCGTCATCGCCCGCCACCGGGCCAGATTGTGCCGCGCGTCGACCAGTGCGTCGTGCCGGGCCGCGTCCGCGTCGGGCAAGGTCGGCCGACCACGGTCGTCCCAGAGCTGCCGCAGCTCCTTGGTGTAGCGGGGAATCTCCCGGGGCAGCGCCGGCATCGCACCCCAGAGCTGGGCGAGCACCACATGGTCGTACGCGGCGAACCATGCCCACAGCTCCAGTTGCTCGCCCGGCCGGTCGCGGATCGGCTCGACCAGGAAGTCGAACAGGTCGTCGCGGATGCGCTCGCGCGACCGCCAGGCCCGGTCCGCCGGGGAGGGCAGCTTGTCCAGCACGTTGCGACGGACCCAGGGCACGGCGCGGGAATCGTCGAACTCGGTGGAGACCGCGTAGAACTCGCGGCCGTACTCGTCGACGACACCGATCGAGACGAGGTCGACGGTGGTGCCGTCCTCGATGAACTCGCAGTCGTAGAAGTAGCGGTAGACCATTCCGCCCATCCTCGCCCACCGCCGCGCGGCGGTGACCGGCGGGGGCCGGCGGGACGGCACCGGCCCGGGCCAGCGATGACCCGCACGCCGACCGGGACGGACACCCGCAGAACGGTACGCCGCAGCTCGCGACGGTCACGGAAGTGCTTCGAGGGGTGTACAGCAAGCGACCGGACCGTCATGATCTGATGTGTACCGCTACCGGACGCCGAATCGGTGTCAGTTCACCTTGTCGGGGCCCATCAGGTTCGCCCGGTGAGCGAGTTTGTGGTCCATGACCGGGGAGGGGTTGGGCCGTGGAGGTTCGCCTGCCGGAGCCGGGTGACGCGCTCACGGGTGTCGAGATGTTCGCCGGGTTGGAGCCTGAGGTGCGGCAGCGGGTCATCGCCGCAGCCGTCCCGCGCACCTACCGCAAGGGTCAGTTGCTCTTCGTGGAGAACGACCCGGGCGAGTCGCTGATCGTGCTGCGCCGCGGCGCGGTGGCCGTCTTTCGCACCGCACCCACCGGCGAACGGGCCGTGCTGTCGGTAATCCGTCCACCGGACGTGCTCGGCGAGGTCTCCCTGCTCGACGCGTCCACCCGGTCCGCCTCCGCGGAGGCCATCGAGGACTGCGCGGCGCTCGCACTCTCCCGGGGCGCGTTCATGGAGCTGGTGCACTCCAACCCTCGCATCCTGGACGCGGTGATGCGCTCGCTGGGCGGGCTGATCCGCCGGCTGACCGAGCAGAACGCCGACCACGTCTTCCTCGACCTGCCCGGTCGGGTCGCCAAGACGCTGGTCCGGTTGGCGGGCGAGAGCCAGGCACCGATGATCACGATCGAGCTCAACCAGAGTCAACTGGCCGAGATGGCCGGTGGTTCCCGGCAGAGCGTCAACCAGGCGATCGGCTCGTTCGCCAGCCGTGGCTGGCTGCGTACCGAGGGGCGTCGGATCGTGGTGACCGACGTGGCCGCGCTGCGCCGCCGCGCCGGCATGAACGACCGCTGACCAATCCCGACCCGTCCCGGGTCCGCCGCCAACGCGGCACGCGCCGCGGGTGCCCGGACTTGCCGGCCGACCCGTCCCCCACGACCGCACGCACGGCTGCGCCGGCTACCGAAGGCAGCCGGCGTAACCGTTTTCGCGGGTCAGCGCGTCGGGCTCAGCGGGTCGGGCCGATTCAGCGGCTCGCGCCCGGCTGATAGCCGGGGCCGGCCCAGAAACCCGGTCCCGCCCAGAAACCCGGTCCCGCCCAGAAGCCGGGTCCCGCCCAGAAGCCCGGCCCTGCCCAGCCGCTCGTGGTCGTGGTCGTGGTCGTGGTTTCCATGTCGCCTCCCTGGTCGATGTGCGGTGCCTGTCTGCCGAGGACGCTACGGCGCGAAGCAGTGGTACAAAATGGGACAAATCGACATGAATCACTGGCTGAAGGGTGGTTGTTCGCCCTCCTGCCGCGCTGACAAGGTTGCCGCGCCCGTTCGCATCTCAGGGCCCCTGCCGACATATCAGCAGCAGTGAGGAGCCACCAGTCATGTCACTACTCCGCAGCAATGTCGGCTTTCGTCGGTACTGGTCCGCGCGCCTGGTGTCGTACGCCGGCGACCAGCTGGCCCGGACGGCGCTGCTGATCGCCGTCTACGACCGGCACGGCGGCGGCGCGGTTGCCCTGCTGCTCCTGGCGTCGACGGTGCCCCGGCTGCTCGGACCGTTGCTCGGTGCCTTGGCCGACCGGTTCGACCAACGCCGGCTCATGGTCGGCTGCGACACCGCCCAGGCGTTGACCTACCTCGCCGTTGCGCTGCTCGCGCCACCCCTGCCTGTACTACTGGCGCTGATCGCCGCAGCCACCACGGCCGCCACCGCGTTCACCCCGGCCGGTCGCAGTCTGCTGCCCCGCCTGGTCGAACGCGAGCACCTGCCGGCGGCGAACGCACAGCTCGCGACCGGCGTCAACATCGGGATCGCGGCCGGGCCGGCGATCGGCGGCCTACTACTGGCCACCCTCGGGCTGACCACCACGCTGCTCGTCGACGCGGCGACCTTCGTACTCTCCGCGTTGCTGATCAGCGGGGTCCGCACACTGTCGGCAACCGGGGTCAAGCGCCGGTCCGAGCCACTCCACCACGTGCTGCGCGACGGCCTCCGGGTGGTCCGAGGGCACGGCGTCGTCCGCGCCATCTCGGTCGGTTTCCTGATGATGGTGACGTTCGCCGCGCTGGACAATCTCGCGATCGTCCCCCTCGGACGCTCCGAACTGGGCGCGAGCGAGGTGACGATCGGTCTCCTGGCCACGGCCTACGGCGTCGGCATGGTGCTCGGACCGATGTGCCTCGCCCGAACCGGCGTCCGCATCCGAATGGACCTGGTCCTCTACGGCGCGTTGCTCGCGCTGGGCGCCGGAACGCTGGTCACCGGCCTCAGCCCGGTGATCGCGCTCGTGATAGCCGGTCAGGCGGTGGCCGGTGTCGGTGCGGGCTGGCACAACGTGGCCGCCGACACCCTCCTCCAGCAGAACGTGCCCGCCGACCGGTTGGGCGTGGTGTTCGGCACCGTCTACATGTTCCCGTACGGGGCGGAGGCAATGGCCTACGCCGTCGGCGCACCGCTGCTGGCGGCGGTCGGACCACGGTGGGTGCTGGTCATCTCGGGGTTGGGCGTCCTGGCCACCCTGGGCCTCATCGCACCTCTGCTCACCAGGGCCCTGGGGCTACGGCTGCCGACGCGGGGTCGGTTGGCGCCGGCCAACGGATGAGGTGCCAAAAGGGTGCGGCCGGCGGACCAACAGGCCCGCCGACCGCACCCGGCCGATCAGTTGTCCGTGGTGTCGGCCGGCGGCGCGCCCGGCCCCGGACCGATCTTCTTCGGGTCGGTCGGCTTACCAGCCGAGGACGTGCCCGACGAGGTGGTCGTGGTCTCCCCCGACCCGCCCGACTGGCCTTCAGGCTCTTCCACCATGCCCTGCTCCTCCAGCTCGGCGAGAGTGACCGCATCGACGTCGATCGTGTCGCCCGGAGCCCACAGCGTGCCACCCGGATCGGTCCACGAGGCGGACAGTCGCACCTGCACGGCACTCTCCCTGACATGAAACTTCCTGGTACGGAACACTAACCCCGACCGATCGATGACGTCGCCCGTCCGCACGTCGGGTACCCGACTGGCCAACCGGACGCGATACTGTCCTCTCTCGCCCACGGAGCTGAACATCGACCTCAGGTGTGGACACTGCGCACGCGCGGCCGGGCCGGACGACCGCTTCTGCGGCGGGTGTGGCCAGCCGCTCGCGGTCAACTGCGCGCACTGCGGGCACGCCAACAGCACCGAGGTCAACTTCTGCACCAGCTGCGGTCAACCGCTGCGCGACCACGTCGTCGTGGTGCAGGAGGACCGGCGCCAGGTCAGCGTGCTCTTCATCGACATCGTCGACTTCACCCGGTACGCGGAGCGGGCCGACCCGGAACAGGCCCACGGTCTGCAACAGACCTACTTCGGCACGGTGCGACGGATCGTGCACCAGTACGGCGGGGTGGTCGAGAAGTACATCGGCGACGCGGTGATGGCGCTGTTCGGCGCGCCGGTCGCCACCGACAACGATGCGCTGCGGTGTGTTCGCGCCGGCTTGGAGCTGCAACGCAGCCTGGCCCGCCAGCCCACCGGCCCGCAGCCACCGCTCGGCTTCCGGGTCGGCATCGCGACCGGCGAGGCCCTGGTCGACCTCTCGGCCACCCGTGACGGCGGTCAGGCCTTCGTCACCGGAGACGTGGTCAACACGGCGTCCCGGTTGCAGGCGTTCGCCCCGCCGGGTGGTGTCGTCGTCGACGAGAGCACCTGGTCGGCCACCCGGCACGAGATGGAGTACGCCGACCAACCAACCGTCACGCTGCGCGGCCGATCTGCGGTGAGCCGGATCTGGCTGGCCGTTCAGGTCCGGCCGCACCGGGATCCGAGTGCCTCCGAGCTGACTCCGATGGTGGACCGCGAGCACGAACGCGGCCTGCTGGTCAACGCGCTGCACCGGATGGTGACCGAGCGGACCTCCCAGTTGGTGACGGTGTTCGGCCCGGCCGGTCAGGGCAAGAGTCGGCTGCTGCGCGAGCTGGCACGGCACGCCAGCAGCCTGCCGGGACCACCGATCACCTGGCTCGTCGGGCAGTGCCCGCCATTCGGGGAGAACGTCACCTGGGCCGCGTTGGCGGACATCGTGAAAACCTGGGTGGGCGTGCCGGAGGTCGACGACCCGGCCGCCCTGCGCGAACGGCTGCGGGCCCGGCTGGGGCAGCTCGCCGATCCGCACGCGATCCGACTGGCCGAGGCGCTCGGGCCGCTGATCGGCGTACCCGGCGAGCGACTCACCCCCGGCGAGACCGAGGCCGCCTGGCGGCGGTTCCTGCTCGCCGTGGCTGGCACCGGTCCGACCGTGCTGGCCTTCGAGGACATGCACTGGGCGGACCAGGCGATGCTCGCCTTCGTCGAGCAGTTGGGCGCGACGGCGCGCGGCGTACCGCTGCTGGTCGTCGCGACCGCCCGGCCGGAGCTGCGGGAACGGCACCCGGCGTGGACCGGCACGATCAGCGGTGCGATGTCCATCTCGGTGCCGCCGATGCACGACACCGACATCGACACGCTCTACTCCCTGCTCCTCGGGCAGGCGACGCTGCCCTCCAGCTCGCGTACCCCGCTGATCGAGTTCGCCGACGGCAACCCGCTCTACGCCCAGGAGTACGCCCGGATGCTGCTGGACGGCGGCCTGCTCGACGCGGTCGGTTCGGCCGCCCGCCCCGACCTCGACGGTGGCGCGGAGATGCCCCGCACCGTGCAGGCGGTCATCGCCAACCGGCTCGACCTGCTGGACCCGGCCGACCGGGCGGTGCTCCAGGCCGCCGCCGTGGTCGGGGTGGTGTTCTGGGCCGCGCCGGTGGCGATGGCGTTGGGGCGGCCGGTGGAGTGGGTGGAGCGTGCGCTGGACCGCCTGCAACGTCGCGACCTGGTGTACGAGCAGAGCACGTCGACGATGCCCGGCCAGTCCGAGTACCGGTTCCGGCACATCCTGGTGCGGGATGTCTGCTACCAGCGGCTGCCCAGGGCCGAACGGGTGCTGCGCCACCAGCGCACCGCCGACTGGATGGCGCAGCTCGCCGACGGCCGACAGCACGACCTGGCCGAGGTGCTGGCCAACCACCGCTGGGCGGCACACGAGATCGCCCGGACCGTCGGGCTGGACACCGCCCCCTACGCCCCGGCGGCGCGGGCCGCGCTGCACCGGGCGGCCCGCCGGGCGTACGAGCTGCACGCGCTGGACACCGCCGCCGCGCTGGTCGGCCGGGCGCTGGCCCTGGACGTCGGACCGGACCCTGCGCTGGAGTTGTTCGACGCCGAGCTGGCGTTCTACCGCGACGGTGACGCGTTCCTGGTGGCTGGGGGCACAGAGACTCTGACCGGGCTGACCGAGCGACTCACCGCGGGCGGCGACCGGACGGGTGCGGCGCGCGCCTGGACGCTGCTCGCGACCGCCGCGTGGAGTCGAGCCGACCGGTCGGCGACCCTGCACTGCCTGGACCAGGCGATCGGCATCTACAGCGAGCTACCGGACAGCCAGGAGAAGGCGGGTGCCCTGCTGGAACTGGCGCGGGTGCACATGCTGAACGCGGAGACCGACCCGGCGTGCGCGGCGGCCCGGGCCGCGGCGACCCTCGCCGAGCGGCTTCAGCTGCGGGAGGTCCAGGCCAACGCGCGGATCACTCTGGCGGTCGCGCGCTATCTGGCCGGCTCCGCCTCGGCGTACCCGGAGCTGGCCGAGGTGACCGAGCACTGCCGGGTGGAGCGTCTGACCAGTCGGCGTCGGGCGGTGCAGAACCTGGCCTGGGCGTTGCAGGAGGAGGGCGACCTGGCCGGCTCTGCCCGGTTGGTCGACGAGCAGCTCACCCTCGACCTGGGCGGCGAGCACAGCCTGGCCACCAGCTTCGCCGACCAGTGGGCGCGGGCGTACTACGCGGGCGACTGGACGGCCGCACTGGCGATGGCGGCGGAGTCGACCCGTCGACCGACGGCGGAGTGGGACCTGCACATCGTGGCGGTCTCCGGCTGGATGCGCGGGCTGGCCGGCGCCGAGCCGGGCGGGGCAGCGGGTCCGGGCGGGGCGGGTGGGGATCTGGTCGAGCGGGCGCTAGTCGCGGCCCGCCGCAGCGGATTCCACCGGGTGCTGCGTTCCACCCTGGCGCACGCCGCGCTCTGCCGGGCGGTGCAGGGCCGCCGGGACGAGGCGATGGCGCTGCTGACCGAATTGGACGAGGACTGGCGACGGACCAGGATGATCCCGTTCGCGGAGTGGGTGCCGGCTGTCGGGCACGTCGCCGGGGTACTCGGCACCGACGCGGCCCGGCTGGTCCGGGAGATGCTCGACCGGGCGCCCCGGGTGACCCGGTGGGCCCATGCCGCCTGCCAGGTCGCCGACGCCACGTTGGCCCGGCACGCCGGGGACGCGCGTACCGCCGCGGGCTTGCTGCGGTCGGCGGCGGCGAGCTACGCCCGGATGACCGATGTGACCGACGAGATCATCACGATGGCTCTGGCGGTCGGCCCGCTGGCCGAGACCGACCCACCCGCCGCCGCGGCGGCGCGCGCCCGCCTGCACGATTTCGCCACCCGCCACCATGCCCCCACCCTGCTCCACCTGCCCTGATCTTGGGCTCGTGGTGCCCCGGGGTGGGACGGGGTCAGGCAGCGACGGGAGCGGGTTGGATCTTGAGCTTCTGCGCGTAGATGTCGACGTACTCCCGGCCGGAGAGCTCCATCAACTCGTACATGATTTCGTCGGTGACCGCGCGCTCGACGAACCGGTCGCCGGCCAGCCCGGCGTAGCGGGAGAAGTCCAGTGGCGGGCCGAACCGGATCCTCACCCGGTCGATCTTGGGGATGAGCTTGCCCGGCGGCTGGATCTCGTCGGCGTTGAGCATCGCCACCGGCACCACGACCGCGCCGCTCTCCAGGGCGAGCCGGGCCACCCCGGTCTTGCCCCGGTAGAGCCGCCCGTCCGGCGACCGGGTGCCCTCGGGGTAGATGCCGGCGACTCCCCCGGCGCGCAGCACCTGCAACTGGGTGTCCAGGGCGGCGCGGGCGGCCTGCCCACCGGAGCGGTCCACCGGGATCGTGCCGGTGCCGACGAAGAACATCCTGGTCAGCCAGCCCTTGATGCCCTTGCCGGTGAAGTATTCAGCCTTGGCCACGAAGGTGACCTTCCGGGCGGTGATCAAGGGTGTGAAGATCGAGTCGGAGAAGGAGAGGTGGTTGCTGGCCAGGATCACCGGACCGGTCGCCGGCACGTTGTGCAGGCCCTCCACCTGTGGACGGAAGATCAGCTTGAGCAGCGGACCGAGGATGACGTACTTCAACAGCCAGTAGAGCACCGGCGTCCTTTCCCAAAGTGTGCCCGCGACAGCGCCAGCCCGGGAACGCCGTCGTCGTCGACGAGCCTACGAAGCGCGGACTCTCACCACAACGGACGAAGCTCGGGAGCTGACGCATCGACCGGCGCCCGCACTCACCACCACAGCGCGTACTCGCCCAGCCCCTTCTTCCACTGTAGGTACTCGCGGTACAGCCGCTCCTCCCGCCTTCGCGTGGGCGTGCGCAGCACCCGGGCGGCGACGAGGAGCACGGCGCCGCCACCCAGCAGCAGATAGCCGAGGATCCGGTCGTGGAGATCCAATTCCTCATAATCACCAGCAGCCACGCCTGCCCCTCCCTGTCGATCGGTGGCAGTTCAGCAGGGCTGTGCTCGGCGTGGCGAGTCGCCCAGCTGCCAACGATCATCGACATCGCACTTGTCGCGCAAGAACGGACAAAGAAGCCCCGCCGCGACCTGCGGCGGCAGCCGTGACTTTGGAAGACGCGACACAACGCACTCCCGGAACCATGCCCGGACGTGTCACGATTCACGGGGCGTCTGCCGTCCGGCCCGGTCCGGCTCCGTCCGGCTTAGGCCGTCTGACTTCGGCTCCGTCGCCCGACGATCCGGCTCCGTACGGCTCCGTCGCCGCCCGTCCGGCTCCGTTCCCTAGCTCTGGGCCTAACGGCTAGGTGCGTCCTCAGATCAGCTCAAGCCCTGGTTGTAAATGTCGAGCACGACCTTCGTCACCTGAGCCAGGTTGTGCAGGTTCTCCGGAGCACCCTCCAACAGGTCCTTCGCGCGGCCGATCAACCCTTGGACCCAGCTCTTGTTCGGCGCAGCCTTCGCCGCCTCCCGCTCCAGGGCGGTGGCGACCTCCTCGTACTCGGGCTGCTGCTCGGGTGGGAGGAGCTGACCGAACTCGCGAAGGGCCTTCGCGAAGATCGCGAGCGCCTCGACCTGGTTGGTGTTGGTCTGGCTCTGGGCAACGTCCCGGTTCGCCACAGCGAGCTGGCCCTTGTTGTCGCCCATCACGGTGACGTTCACGCCCGCGCCGTCACCCCGGTTCAGGTAGTCCACGACCCCTCCGTACTGCTCGATGCACTCGGTCCCGGCCGGCTCGATGGTCGGGGTCTCGTCGGTCCCGCCCAACAGCCGCCGCTCCCGGAGGAACCGGACCGCCTCCACCAGGTCGGTCGCGCTGAACTGCGCTCCGTTGAACCAGCCATACGGGCTGCTGACGATCTCGGCAATGTCGGTCGGCTCGCCGTTCGCGTCCTGCTCGTATACCCACCGCAGAACCGCGTCCCGGCAGGCACTGCGACGGGCGCGGTTGTCCCTCCGACGCTCGACCCGCTGGGCGGCTTCGCGGTTCCCGACGTCCGTCAAGCTGATGCGTCGGATCATGCCAAACCGCCCCATCGACTTGGCTTCCTTGACGAGGTCGTCCTGAACCAGGGCATCGACCGCGACGTCCACCTGCGACTCGACCATGGGCAGGAACTCCTGGTTGCCGGTCTCCTCCACCAACTGGCTGATGGACGGCCACGCCCCCCGCTGCGCCTTCTGCAGCACGAACAGCCAGTCGAGGAGGAATCCGGCGACAAGGCCCAGTTCGGAGCCTGCGACGACCCCGAGGCCACCTCCACCGCCATCCGCGAGCCCGGCCCTGGCTGTCTCTGCGTTTATCGGCACTCGCACTGGCGTCTTCGCCACCTCCCGCTCGATCTCCTTCATCATCTTCCGGATGCCCTGCTTGTTGATCTTGAACCCGCTCGCCATGCCGGCCTCTCCGGATCGCTCGTGGTCATCGACCAGCACGGTACTGGCTGGGTACGACACCGCAGGCTCGTGACCTGAGCGACTCTCCGGGTTGGAGGAACATCGGCCTAAACGGGCAAGCCCTGCTGCCCGGCGGGGCGACAACAGCCGGCCGGAAACCGTGGGCGGCAGCTACTTGGAGTCGCGCCCCTCGGCCACGAACACACCCTTGCCCTGTCGGCCGTAGACCAGCCCACGGTCATGTAGCAGGCCAAACGCGCGATTGACGGTCGCCCACGAGACATGGTGTTCTTCGGATAGCTCCGAGGTGGACGGCAGTTTGTCGTGCGCCTTTAACTCGCCGGACCTGATCCGCTCGGTGATCAAGTCGGCGATCCGCCGGTACTCCGCCTGCTCGTAGGGCACGGCCCAGACACTAACCGTCAAACCCATCAGTTACCACAAGATCCGACTTAGGTCAAGCTTTGACTTAAGTCATAGTTAGATACAAGCTGTCGAGGAGGCCGCCGTGTTGCCGCAGGTCAGAGAGGTCCCGTTCCTCGTGCAGATCGCCGGGACCCGCATCGACGCCCACCGAGGACAACGGTGCCGGGAGTGCCACCCCGGCGGCTGGTGCCCCGGGTTGGCCATGGCCCGAGCGCAGATCGCCGCGTGGCGGAAGACCCGCCCATGGTGACCGGGTTGAAGGCCGGCGACCTGCTGCACATCGACCGCGCCGCGTCGGTCCAGTTCGCCATCCCGTTCCGGTTCCGGCTAATCAAGGTGCTGGCCGACCGGATCACCTACGACGGTTGGGTCTGGCTGGAGGGGTACCAGCTCGACAGCCGGGGCGAGGCGCTCGCCCGCCGGGAGTTGTTCGTCCGCAAGGAGGGGTTGCGGCTGTTGGCCGAGCCGCCGCCGCAGGGTCGGCCGGTTCCGGTGCGGGGGCGGGCGAACCAGGCCACCCACCGGCACCGGCAACCGGACCCGTCTCGGAAGCCCTCCCCCGCGCCGCGCCGCCCGACCCCGCCCTGACACCCCGCCGGGCGGCGGGAAGCCGCCGGGAGCCACGGGAGACCCCACGACGACCCCAACGGGGACACGGACCGGCCCCCGCCCTGCTGGAAGGAGCAGCAGGAGACGGGGGCCGGAGTCTGTGCCGGTCAGGAGGTCGCGTGCTGCGTACCCTCGACCGTCTTCGTGTGCGCCGCCCGGCCACGGGCATCCGCCGCGTCCTTGGTCGACCGCTCCCGGTCCAGCGCCCGACCGGCCGCCGCGACGTCCTCCGTCGGCTGGACCTTGCCCAGCGGGGTCGCCCTCGCCGAACGCTGACCTCCCCGAACAACCTTGCCCATGGTCACCACTCCTCGTCTTGGTCGTCTTGAACCCGGGCAGCCCGCGCCGCCCAACCCTCCGGCGGCGGCACCGGCTCCCGGTCGAGATTCCGCCCCACACGGCCACCCGCCTTCGTCAGCCACGGGGCGCGCGGGACCTCCGGCGCGTAACTGCCGGCCGGCTCCTTTGCCGCCGCCTCCCGCGCCCACTCCCGGCCGTCCTCGCTGCTGCCGAGCACCTGCCGCATCCCGCGCTCGTTCATCTCCAGGTCCCGGCGCAGCAACTCAGCCGGCGACGGGTGCAGCCGCTCCGTTTGCTCCTGCTGCCCGGCGATGTACCGCCGGACCATCGCCTCCTGCTCGCTCGGCGAGGGGACGTACCCGCTTCTGGTCATCGACACCGTTCAGCCCTCCTGCGGGGCAAGCGCCCACTCGGCCAGGCACTTGACCTGGCGCACCCCGGTCAGTTCGGTGCTCAGGCTGTTGATCTGTCGCGCTACGAACACGTCGGGGACCTCGCGCTCCTGGGCGCGGCGGTTCTCGCACTTCGGGTGCTGCAGCTCGGCCATCTTCGCCTCGACCAGGATCCGCACCTGGTGGGCGACGGCCAGCTCTGCCTGCAACTCCTGCTCTCGGGCGGTCGCCCAGCCCAGGGCGGCGGTCGCGTTGTCTTGCAAACTCATCTGCCTCGCCTCGTCCATATAGTTCGATTGGGTGTTGGGTTGGTTGCCCCTGGGCGACGTGGCGAGGGTGCGAGTCGGGCGGGCTCTGTTGAGCCGGGCCGACCGGCGTTCTGGGCACGGTCTGCGGTTCGGGCGGGGGCCGGTTGTCGTCGTCGCTGCGGGACCTCCGCCGGGCTGGGCGGTGGTGCGGCAACGCTCCGGGTCGACTTAACCGGGGTTCGCACGTCTGTGCTAATTCTACCGCAACATCGGGTTGGGACGCACGGGCCGAGCTGGTCACCGGCCCTGAGGTGGTGCGACGGTCACCGCCGCCGACTACCCGGGACGGTGTCGATCGAGTCGATGAACCCTGCAGGGCGGCGGGGTCGCTTCTTCGGTGGGGTCGGTGTGGGGTCTTCCGTGGCCTCCGGAGCCACAGGAACCGGCTCCCGGGGGTCAGGGCGGGTTCCGCCCGCCGAGCGCTCCGGAGCGGTCTCCCGACGCTTCGGCCTCACCGGCTCTGGCGCGGGCTGCGGCGGCTCCGCCGGAGTGCCCAACAGCGGCGACCACGCCAACCCGGCCCGCAGCTCCTGGTGCCGCTGCGTGACCGCCTGCTCCAGCTCGGCCAACTGTGCGGCGGACTCCCGAGCCGCCCGCTTCCGGGACGCCTCCGTGCACGGCCTCCTCGGCTCCACAAACGGCCCCGGGTCCGGACGGCCCTCCCGGACCGCCACCCGCCGCTGCGCCTCGTGCAACATCGTCATCAGCTCCCGCTCATCCGCCCGGCGGGTCGCCCACCAATCCGGGCAGGTCAACCCGCAGACGTTGTGCGTCGTGCGCCGCTTACCTGGCAGAACGAGCGCCACCGGGCACCTCCAGACCGTTCGCCTCGATCTCCAACGTCGCGATCATGTGCGACGGCCACTTCGCCCCGAGCAAATCGACGCGCTCCCGGTTGCACTGCAACACCAGCCGCAGCACGTTGGACCGCTCGCTCACCGTCAGATTCGGCAGGTCCAACAGGTCGTACGCGTATCGCCGCACCGTGTAGATCTGGTCTTCCGCCTCCCGCCGGACCTGCTCGGCCGTGTCCGACCCGACCCTCTGCAGCGCCTCCTGGTACCGGCGTTCGACCGTCCGCCGGCTGATGCCCATCTCCGCCGCGATCTGCTCGTACGTGACACCCCTGCGGCGCAGCTCCAACACCCGAAGCTCCTGCGTCGCGCGCTCCATTGCCGTCTTCGCAGCCACCTCGCCCCCTCTCAAGATCAACTTGCGCGTCAAGAAAACCACATCCAGACGTCACCGATGGGCACCCAGCACCCCGCCGTGCGGGGGCTCCTGACACGTCCGACCCGGTCTGACCTGCGGCGGAAGCCCCGTTGTTAGGGCAAGCACTAGGCCAAATCCTGCTCGGACCCGCCAGAGAGGGGCACCGACCAGGCCCCGGCCTGCGGCCTGCGAGAAGCCGGCAGCAAGTGCGGTCTACTCGGCGAGGTGCAGTTCTCGGGCTTCGAGGCTTCGTGCCCAGCCTTGTTGGGCGGCCCAGGCGGTGACTTGGTCAAGGTGTTCGCGGCGGATGATTGTCCAGGCGTGCCCGTGGTGGTCGATCGGCCCGTCGTTGACGTAGACGCCGTTGTCGAAGCACCAGCGGATGAGCTGGTGGCGGATTTTGAGTCGGTGCGTCCCAGGCTTGATGTTGATGCAGATGAGTTGGTTCGGGTCGTGGCCGGCGTCTGTTGCCCAGTCGGCCCAGTTGGTGAAGTCGACCCCTCGGACGTTGCCGATCTCTCCGTGCCAGCGGGGGTGGGGCGGTTCGATTTGCATGGGTTGTGGTCCTCCGGCTGGCCTATTCGACGGGGTCTGGCCGTGTGGTGCCGGCTGCTTGGGCGATGTGGTCGATGTTGACCGTGGGCTGGAGGGGCGAGGGCTTCCAGCCGGTGTGTTCCTGAATAAAGCCACCCTTGTCGGCCTGGCCAGGCCGCCAGAGCTTGTCGACTACGGGCAGCCGGGTCCACTGGAGGCGTTCGCGGCTCGTGGGGTCGATGGGCCAGGTGTAGTGGGTGAGGAAGTCGTCGTTGCCGCCGGGGTACAGCCGGCTGTCCCAGGTCTGGAAGGGGGCGGCTTCGGCGGTTCCCGGGCCGTGGACCGACCAGAGGATGCGGACGGTGTGGGGGTCTTGGCGGGCGTCGTTGCGCTGGTCGATGTAGTGCTTGATCCATTGATCCCAAAGTTCGGCGGCGGTGATCTCGCTGAGGAGATAGTCGCCGGTGATGGGGTCGCCTTCGAGTTCCCAATGCAGTTCCAGAGGGACGGTGCGGGTGTAGTTGTTGGGGTGGTAGGTGAATTGCCATTCGCGGTCGGGGTCGTACGTGGTCATCTCGTCTCGCTTTCTCGTGTCGGTTGGGTGCGAGGCTGCGCCTGGTCAGTGTCGCGTGAGTTGGGCGATCTGGTGGGCGAGGATCGCCAGTCGGGCTCGGAGGAAGTGGCTTTCTCGTGCTGGGGCGGGGGTGCGTGTTGGTCAGTAGTCGGGGTCGAGCTTGACGTTGACCTGCTGGGTCTGCGGTGTGAGGTATACGGGCTTGGCGGGGTCGACGGTGACGGTCCCGTTGGCGGTGCTGAATGCGACTCGTTGGCGGGTCCGGCCGGTGGGCTTGACGGCCAGTCTGCGGCGGTCGACGTACAGCTCGGCCTCGGTGACCACCCCGACGGGCAGGTCGCCTCCGGGGTTGGCGATGTGGGCGAGGTTGGCGGGGTGGAAGCCTTGGGTTTCCCAGCGGGTCCAGCCGTCGAGTTCGCAGATTTGATCGATGACGAACTGGTCGGCGGTGCGGTAGTTGCCGTCGTCGTCCTGGGTGGTGGTGGTCTCGGTCCTGCCGACGACCGTCCAGGCGCGGGGCTTGGCGTCCTTGCTGATTCGGGCGAGGCGCGAGGCGAGGTTTCCTACGACCAGTGCCAGTACGACCAGTGCCGGCTGGGGGGTGTCGTCGGTGCCGGTGTCGGTGGAGGTGAGCAGGAATTGGAAGGCGGGTTTGCCGTTGTAGTCGATCTTCCGGGGGTTGTTGGGGGTGCCTTCGAGGACGTGGAGGTTGGTGTCCATGGCTGGGTGTGCTCTTTTCTGGTCGGGTTTTTGGGGTTGGAGTTGTCTGGGCGGGCCAGGTGGGTTGGTGCGGCGCAAGCCATCGGGATCGGGTGGGTGGTGGGTGGGTGGGTTGTCGTTCTTAGACAACCCACCACCACCACTCCCCGTGGCGCGGTGGGTTGCAACCCACCGCAACCCACCGCAACCCACCGACCCACTTAGGTGGTGGGTGGGTGGAGGTGGTGCTTCTTGTTCGCTCCGATGATCTTCTTGAGCCGCCCGGCTTGGACGAGCCTGTCGGCCGCGCTGCGGACGGCCACCTTGTCGCCTCCGAGCCGGTCATGCAGCTCGTTCTTTCCGATCCCGGGCTCGGCGGTGACTGCCGCGATGATGCGGCCGTCGAGTTCGTCGTCTCGGGTCGCCGCGCGGCCGGTCCCCTCGCCCTCGGCGGTCAACCGGCGGGTCTGCTGGTCGAAGCTGAGCCGCTGCTCCTGGACTTTGACGTCTCGCCCGTCGGCCCACAGGAACCGGTGGTCGGTCTTGGTGTCCCGGGTTAGGACCCACCGGGCGTCGGCCCAGTCGTCTAGTCGGGTCGCCGCCCGCGCCCGTTCCTCGCCCCGTTGTTGCTCGGCTCGGCCGGTGTGCAGCGGCAGGATCAGCTCTCGGACGCCAGCCCGGTCCTTGATCACGTCCAGGGTGTCGAGGAACGCCCCGACGGCGGTGTTGTCGTTCTCTTCGCCGCAGCCGACGTACGCCCTGGCGAACGGGTCGACCACCCAGACGGTGACTTCCCGCTCGGACAGCCACCGGACGACCCAGTCTTCAACCTGCGGGCTGGTCAGCGGCAGGCGCTTCCCCCGCAGGTGCAGCGCGACCACCCGGTCGGGGTTCTCGATCTGCTGGTCCCGGAGCCACCGGCGGTACATCGGCTCGGCGACTTCGTAGTTGAAGATCGCGACCCGCCCGCCGTCGGGGTTGACCTGGTACTGACCGAGGAACGGCTGGTTGTCGACCAGGCTGCGGACCAGCTCATTGACCATGGTGGTCTTGCCGGTCTTGTACTGGGCGGTGAGGGTGACGTTTCCGTCGACGGGCATCAGCCGGTCGACCCGGTAGGTGACCTCGGGGTCGGGCAGTAGCAGCTCTTCGGCGAGGGTGCCGTGGCTGGCGGGCTCCCGCCAGGTCTGGGCGAACAGTTCGTCTCGCAGGAGCTTGTCCGCGTCCCGGTCGACCCGTTTGGTCTTGACCTTCTCCCGGACGACTTGGGCGTGCCGTTCCTGCTCCCGGGCGGCTTCCGCTGCGTCCCATACGGCTTGGGCTTCGGGGAGCAGGGCGGGCGGCTGGTTTGGGAACGACTCGGCCCACGACTCTCGCCCCTGCCGGCTGTTGGGGCTGGCAGCCCAACCGGTCCAGGCTCGGAAGAAGCGAAGGGTCTCGTCGGCGGTGCACCCGTCGTAGAAGCTCCACATCTGGGTTTGGTGCTGCCAGTCGTCGTCGGTCGCGTCGGGCCACTTCGTGAGGAATTGGGTCCGCTTCTCGGCAACCCACTCGTCTCGCTGGCGGTGCAGCTCGGAGTACCGCTCGGGTGCGAGCCCGAGCAGACCGTCCTCAGTCGACGTTTGTCCTGGTACAATTGATCTTGCCTCGGTTTCGCCTTGGTTGTCGTTCTGGGTGTTGTTCCAGTCAGCCCTCAGGTGGTCGTTACGGGATCCGGCCATCTGGGGGCTTTCTGCTGCCTGCGGTCGGTCCCGGCTCACTGGGCACCCCCGTCCGGGGTTTCGGTGGCCTCTCCGAGCGCCTGGAGTAGCGCGGCCCGGGTGACGACCAGCCGACGGCCGAGCCGCAGGACGGGGACCGGGAACGCACCTTGCCGGGCGAGGTCGTAGGACAGATCGCGGCCGATGCCGAAGCAACTGCCGGCGGTGCGCAGGTCGACGGTCACCGAGAAGTCGCGGACTTGGTCGATGGTGGGGACGGTGACGTTCACTCGGCCACCGCCTCGAACAGGTCGCCGACCTGGCAGTCGAGCACTTCGGCGAGCTGGAGCAGGACCGGCGGCTGCGGCGAGCGTTGGTTGTTCTCCCACCGGTTGACGTTGGTCCGTCGCGTCCCGAGCTTCTGTCCGAGACTGTCTTGCGTGTAGCCGGCGGTTTTCCGCCTGGCGCGTAGGTTCGCGCCGCTGAACACGTGTTTTGTTGCCATGGAGAGACCCCCGAGGTGTGGCTTCGGGAGCGTGCTTGCCGAGACTCCTGCGTCGTCCTTGGGTGACCGTCTTTGTGGTTCGGCGGGCAGCTCGACGTGGGGGTGTTGCTCTCGGCAGCGGCGTCCGTTCTCTGCAGGACGCTCTCTCTGGTCCGACGCTGGCGGGAGCCCGTTCGTTTGGGCTCGCCACTCTTTGGACCGCTGACGCTCAGTTCCTCGCCGGAACTGCTCCAAGTAAATCAGGCTGCACCGTTCCGGGACCATGTTCGCTAGGCCACGCACAGCGTGTGCCGCGCCGCGTGTTCTGTTCCACGTGAAACGGGCAAACCGCCCCCCTGCAGCGAGTGGTGTGGACCACAAACCGGCGAAACTTCTCCCCTATGTGACTCATCTGTATCTGCACAGGATTGTGTCCGGATGCGATCCAGTGGTGGGATTTTCCTGCGGGGCTCTTGTCGCCTACCCACCCTGGGCGGCAAGGGCTCCGCAAATAGAACCCAATTCGAGGAGCACCGAATGGACCCCACCGAACCGCGCAACGACGCCAAGGTGTGGCTTCTATTGCCCACCCCGATGAAGACCGACCTCGAACAGCTCGGCCAGCAGGACCGACGGCCGGTCAACTTCCTGATCCGCGAGGCGATCACCGAATACCTAAGCCGCCGCGACCAGGAGACCGCGAAGTGAAGGCCGAGCCGCGCGACTGGCTGGCCGAACGGGTCGCCGTCGCGCTCGCGCTGCGGCCCGAACCGCAGCCCACCCCGGCCAGGGCGGCAACGACCCCGCCCACCCCGACCGCCGGCCCCCGTCACAGGAGCAGCAGTTGACCAATCAGCAAGGCAAAGACCCCGCCGACGTTTGGTATCAGCCCGGCCGGCTACTGCCGAAATTCGTGGGCCGGGCCGGTCAGGCGTGCAAGGAGACGGATCCAAGCCTGTTTTTCCGTGCGGCCAAAGAGCACGCCGCGAAAGCGATCTGCAACACCACTCCCTGTCGGTGGAGGGCTGAGTGTCTGCAATTCGTCTTGGTGATGTCCCCTGACAGGGATCGGCACGGTGTTTGGGGCGGCACCACCCCTGCTGAACGGTACCTAATTCGACAGGGAAAGATCCAGCCTGGAGACGCTTGGTCGGGGGCCGTCGCACAAGACGAACTGGATAGCGCCCTGCGCAATGCGGAGATTGAAGTGCATTCCAACCCTGGTCAAAGCAGCTCCCCGCGCTTTGATAAGTCGGAGCGAGCAGCACAAGTTCGTCTCTGTGCCGAACTGCGCCAACAGGGTTTATCGGTTGCGGCGATCTCCGGGAAACTCGACCTCAATTATCGGCTCGTCCTCGTACGGCTGCAGGCCGCCAAAGAAGCCCAACAGGCACCAACCGCGCAGCCCCAATAGAAGACGGCCCCGGGACGGTGCACCACCACCAACCCGGGGCCTTGACCGCCTAACAGGAGGCGACCCGTGGACAACCTACCCACCAGCACGAACTACCCAGTCCCCCGCCACGAACCCGACCACCGGCTGTCGTACGGCCTGCTGCTCGACCTGCGGGTCGTCCTGCTGCGGCACGGCTACCCCGAACTGACCAGCGCCGACCTCGCGGAGCTGATGAACGCCATCGACAGCTTCGCCTACGGCCCCCGACCGGCAGCCGCCGAGTACGGGCACGACCAGGACACCCCCGCCGGGCAGCCCCTCCCGGCAGGAGTCGAAGGCACCCCGATCAACACCCGCAAGACAAGGAGGAACCAGCGGTGAACCGGCCGTTCGTGTACCGCCAGCAGAAGATCGCCGGGGTGTACCAGCGGTGCAACCGCGACTGCCCCGCCAACAGGTGCGCCGAGCACCGCTGGGCGTTCCACATCGAGCTGCCCGCCGGGCCAGACGGCCGCCGCCGGCAGGTCACCAAGGGCGGGTTCCAGACCGGCCGGGAGGCGATGAAAGCCCGCGAGGAGGTTGGGACCGCCGACCGGGACGGGAAGATCAGCGCGAACCCCCGGACGACCTTCGCTGGCTGGTCCGCCGAATGGTTGGCCGGGAAGATCGAACGGGGCGAGCTGAAACCGTCCAGCGCCCGAGCCCACACCGACGCCCTGCGGCTGCACCTGGTCCCCCAGCTCGGCCGGTACAAGCTGACCGAGCTGACCGGGTACCACCTGACCCGGGCGTACGGGGCGATCCTGCGGGACCGGCGGGCGCAGGTCGCGGAGGCGACCAAGGACGGCCGGAAGGTCCCCCCGTCGATCTCCCCCGCCAGCATCGTCCGGATGCACG
Organism: Micromonospora sp. LH3U1; assembly: GCF_028475105.1. Taxonomy (NCBI): domain Bacteria; kingdom Bacillati; phylum Actinomycetota; class Actinomycetes; order Micromonosporales; family Micromonosporaceae; genus Micromonospora; species Micromonospora sp. LH3U1. Next base: position 5,310,285 of record NZ_CP116936.1, read on the forward strand.
GGGTGGTGTCGGGTTGCCTGCGCAGCGCGGAGAAAGCCGGGCTGGTCCCCCGGAACGTCGCCCCGCACGCGGAGCTGCCGACGTGGCGACCCACCGAGGTCCGCCCATGGACCCCCGACCAGGCCCGGCAGTTCCTCGACTGGCTCGACCGGCAGTCCGACCGCCTGGCCCCGTTGATCCACCTCGCAGTACACACGGGGCTGCGCCGGGGGGAGCTGCTCGCCCTCGGCTGGGCGGACGTCGACCTGGACACCGGGACAGCCCGGGTGTGGCGGCAGCGGGTGACCGTCGCCGGGGCAGTCTCGGTGGTCGACCACCCGAAGACCCGATCGGGTGAGCGGACCGTCCCGCTGTTCCCGGGGACGGTCGCCGTCCTGCGGCAGTGGCGGGCGCAGCAGAACCGAGAGCGGCTCGCCTGGGAAGGGGCTTGGAACGACCGGGGGTGGGTGTTCACCCACGAGGACGGGAAGCCGCTGTTCCCGGACACGGTCGGGCGGGTGTTCGCGAAGCGGGCTCGGCAGGCCGAGCTGCCGCCGCTGCGGTTCCACGACCTGCGGCACACGTTCGCGTCGATCGCGGCGGACGCGGGGGTGCCGATCGAGATGCTGTCGAAGGTGATGGGTCACGCGAACGTCCGGACGACCCTGCAGCTCTACGCCCACCTGTACCCGGAGACACACCGCCGGGTGGCCGATTTGGTGGGCGAAAAGCTCGCCAGCAGGGCCGCGACCGGCTAGTTCCCTAACGCTCCCCTAGCAAGAACGGACAAAGAGCCCCTGCCGTGACCAGCGGCAGGGGCTCTGACTTTGGAAGACGCGACACAACGCACTCCCGGAACCATGCCCTGACGTGTCACGATTCAGAGCACGGCGTGCGGACGGGCGCCGAGGGGCAGGGGCGGCCGCGCCGGAAGGCGCGTTAAAGGGGGATGTCCGGGTGTCAGCGGGTGGGGCCCGCCGGGGACGGCGGGACAACGGGCTCGACGCGAACGAGTACGCCGTCGTCGGCGACGTCGATCCGCGCGTCGGCGAGCACCTGCTCGACGTGCTGGCCGCCGGCGGGATCGCCGCCTACCTGCAGCCCTCCGCCGACCTCAACCCGGTGACCCGCACCACCACCGTTCCGGCCCGGCCGGTCGACCGGCTCTACGTCGACCGCTCGCACCTGACCACCGCACGGGACTACCTGACCCAACTCTCCGACGAGACCGCTCCGGAGCAGCCGCCAGCCCGCGACGAACCGGACATCGACGCCGAGTGGGCGCGGATCGTGGCGGGCTTCCACACCTCCGCCACGGTCGGCGAACGCCCCTGGCCGGCCTCGGAGGACGTGGACGAACGGGACACCCTCGACGAGCCGACCGCTGGTCCCTTGGCCCGCTCCGGGTCCGACGAGCCCGGTCCGACCGCCACCGACGTCCGCCGGCTACCGTCCGCGACCGACATCTCCGGGATTTCCGTCGGGCGTGGCACGCGGCCGGATGAGCCGTCGCTGCTGGACGGGCTGGACACGTTCGGCGCCGACCTGCCCGACGACGAGGACGACGAGGGATACCACCCGCCCCCGCCGCCTCCGCTGCCCCGCTTCAGCAAGTACGCCGTGGTCGGCGTGCTCGGTGTCGTCGTCGGGTTCGTGCTCTTCCTCTTCCCGTGGCTGGTCCCGGTGGACAAGTCGGCGGTCACCCTGTTCGGGTTCACCGGCATTCTGGCCGGCTTCGTCACGCTGATCTGGCGGCTGCGCCCCGGCGACGAGGACGACGACGACCCGGACAACGGCGCCGTCGTCTGAGGCCGGCCCGCATCCCGGGACAACAGCGACCCGCCGGGGCCGTAACAGTGGTGTAACTTACTGTCAGTAGGAATACCGCTGTACGTCACTTCCCCCGCTGACTGACCGGTTTTTCCTTGCTCGCGGCGGTCAGTCCTCTGCTGATCGGAATGCCCGAGATGCGACAGAGTTCCCTCGTGGTGGTGGCCAACCGCCTCCCCATCGACGACAGCCAGGCGCCCGACGGTGCCTGCGAGTGGCGCCGCAGCCCAGGTGGGCTGGTCAGCGCGCTGCACCCGCTCCTGCGGCACGCCCCGGCGACCTGGGTCGGCTGGGCCGGCGGCACCGGGCCGGCCCCCACCCTGCCGGACGTGGACGGCGTCCGGATGCACACCGTCGCGCTCAGCCCGGAAGACCTGCGCGACCACTACGAGGGATTCGCCAACGCCACCCTCTGGCCGCTCTACCACGACGCCGTGGAGCAACCGCAGCATCACCGCCGGTGGTGGGAGGCGTACCAGCGGGTCAACCAGCGCTTCGCCGAGGCGACCGCCGAGGTGGCCGAGCCGGGCGGCGTGGTCTGGGTGCAGGATTACCACCTGCACCTGGTGCCCGGCCAACTGCGGGCGCTCCGCCCGGACCTGCGCATCGGGTTCTTCCTGCACGTGCCGTTCCCACCGCCGGAGCTGTTCATGCAGCTGCCCCGCCGCGCCGAACTGCTGCGCGGCATGCTCGGCGCCGACCTGGTCGGCTTCCAGCGCGCCCAGGCGGCGCACAACTTCGCCCAACTGGTGACCAAGGTGCTGGAGCTGCCCGCCACCGACCGGCGCATCGGCATCGACGACCGGGTCGTCCGCATCGGCGCGTTCCCGGTCTCCATCGACACCGCCGAGATGGGCGCGCTCGCCGCCCGCCCGGACGTGGCCGCCCGGGCCCGCCGGCTACGTCAGGACCTCGGCGACCCCCGGCAGGTCATCCTCAGCGTGGACCGGATGGACTACACCAAGGGCATCGAGCAGCGGCTCAAGGCATACAGCGAACTGCTCGCCAACGGCGACGTCAAGGTCCGCGACACCGTGCTGGTGCAGGTCGCGATGCCGAGCCGGGAACGCGTCGGCCAATACCAGATCCTGCGGGAGCGGATCGAGCGCGAGGTGGGCCGGATCAACGGCGAGTTCGGCCGGGTCGGCGAGCCGGCGATCCACTATCTCACCCAGCCCTTCGACCGTGCCGAGCTGGCCGCGCTCTACCGCGTCGCCGACGTCATGGCGGTGACGCCGCTGCGCGACGGGATGAACCTCGTCGCCAAGGAGTACGTGGCCGCCCGGGTGGACGACACGGGCGCCCTGCTGCTCAGCGAGTTCGCCGGCACCGCCGCAGAGCTGTCCCAGGCGTACCTGGTCAACCCGCACGACCTGGAAGGACTCAAGCAGGGCCTCCGTGCGGCGCTGCGGGCCAGCCCGGCCGACATCACCGAACGGATGCAGGCCATGCGCGCCCACCTGCACCAGCACGACATCCGGGCCTGGGTCCGCTCCTACCTCCGCGCACTGGACGAGGGAGGTGCCCTGGTCCGCCTCCTGACCAGCACCGACGCCGACCCCGGTGACACCACCAGGGTGCCCCGACCGGCCACCCCGACCGGCAGCCCAGCCAGCCACCACACCAGCGGCTGACCTGGGCCGCCCGGTGGGTCAGTGCGCCGCGGGCTCCTTCTCCAGCCAGTCCAGGATCGCGTCGATCGGCTCGGCCCACCGCGCGTCCAGCATCAGGTCGTGGCCCATACCGGGAAAGAGCAGCGGGGCCGACCCATAGCGGCGGGCCACCCGGGTCAACGTCGACGCCGGCACCACCCGGTCATCCGGGCTGCCCAGCACCAGCACCGGCGGCTCGCCCACGGCCGGCTCGGCCTCCGGCTCACCCAGCAGGGCCCACTGCGCCCGCCGGCCCGCCCGACCGAGTCGTCCGACGTACCGCCGGGCCTCCTCGTCGGGCAACTCGCGGCTGAACAACTGCCCACGGTTGAGCCGGAGCGGCCCGCCGAACACCGCCGGCAGCGTGCCCGCCGGGTTGCGGCGCAGCGCCGCACCCAGCACTCCCCACCCACCGAAGACCGGCGCCACCAGCACCGCGCCGCGCGCCGGGTAGCGGGCCAACGCGTGCGCCACCACCAGGGCCCCGGCGCCGTGCCCCACCAGCACCGCCTGGCGCGGCAGGCCCGCGGCCACCTGGACCACGTCATGGGCGTACGCCCGGAGCGTCGCCTCCGGCGCCGGCTCGCTGCCACCGTGCCCGCGCAGGCTCACCGCGTACGCCGGGAAGCCCCGCGACGCGGCGTGACCCAACCAGTGCTCGGCGAACGCCCACGCGCCGTGCCCGAACCCGGGGACGAAGAGCAGCGGCGGGCGCCCCTCCTCCAGCTCGGGGGTGGCGCTGAGCACCTCCCGACGGGCCGGCCGGACCGGGCGGGACCACTCCCGGCCCCGCATGATCCGCAGCTCAGTCACTTGCCCTCCAGGTCGACCAGGGCGCGCTGGACGGCGCGCAGATAGTCGGCGTGGCCGACCTCGAACCAGTGCCGGCTGCTGTCCTTGACCTGCCCGGAGTAACGCTCCCCAGCCCGTTCGCGCACCCGCTGCGCGAACGCCGCGGCCCGCTCCGGTCGGTCCCGGCGGGCCCGCAGCAGTCGGGCGAAGAGCACCGTCTGCCAGTGCGACAGGGTGAACAAGCCGGAATCCGGCTGCACCAGGCCGGCGACCGCCAGCGTCGGATGCCCCGGGGTGAACGCGTTGAGCCACAGCGTGGGCCGGCCAGCCCCTGCGCTGTCACCGAACACCGACGCGTCGAGGAACTCGAAGCGCGGCAGGTAGCCGGTGGCGAAGATGACCACCTCGGGGTCGATCTCACGGCCGTCGGCCAACTCCACCGCGTACGGGTGGAACCGGGCGATGTCGGGTACCGGGCCGATCCCACCGTGGCCCACGTAGTAGACGAGCTGACTGTTCGCGATCGGGTGCGTCTCGTACACCCGGTGGTCCGGCTTGGGCAGGCCGAAACGGGTCAGGTCGCCGACGGTCAACCGCATCGTCCAGTGGTAGAGCCACTGCCGCACCCGCAGCGGCACGCGCAGCGCCAGCAGGGTGTCGTTCACCTGGTCGGCGGGGCGGCCGAGCACGTACTTGGGTGCGTACCAGTAGCCGCGCCGGGTGGAGTGCCAGCAGCGCGATGCCTGCTGGGCTGCCTCGACGGCGATGTCGCAGCCGGTGTTGCCGGCACCGACCACCAGCACCCGCTTGCCGCGCAGCTGCGCCGGGTCCTTGTAGGACGAGGCGTGCATGATCTCGCCGCGGAACTGCTCCAGCCCCTCGTAGCGAGGCAGCTTCGGGGACCAGTTGTGGCCGTTGGCGATCACCACGGCGGCGTACCGGGAGGTGCGCTCCGGGCCGTACCCGCCGGTGGAGCGGGTGGTCACGTCCCACCGCTCCCCCTCGGCGGGCTCAACCCGGATGACCTCGGTGCCGAACCAGATGTGCGAGCGCAGGTCGAAGTGGTCGGCGTACCGCTCGAAGTACGACAGCAGTTGGCTGTGGTGCGGGTAGTCCGGCCAGGAGTCCGGCATGGGGAAGTCGGGGAACTGGGTGAACGGCTTCGACGACAGCAGGTGGGTGCTGGCGTACACCGGGCTGCGGTCGTGCCGCCAGTTCCAGGCGCCGCCGACTCCCGTCTCCCGCTCGTAGCAGTCGACGCCGAACCCGTGCTCGCGCAGATTCTTGATGGCCGTCAGGCCGCTGGCCCCGGCCCCGATGACGCAGACCGTGTCGCCCCGGTCGGAGACCGGACGGCCGTCGCCGCTCTGCGCGGACGGGGTCGCCTCCGGGTCGGGCCGGCCGTGGTCGGTGGAGGTGGACACCGGGACATCTCCTTTTGTACGGCACGCGTGCCGGTCGCCGCGAAATCCTCTCCACAACCGAGCCGGATGTCCAGCCCTGACGCGGACAAATCGACGGTCGAACCGAGGTTGGGGGTCAGTCGGTGCTGGGCAGCAGCAGGTCGACCAGGACCGGAAAGTGGTCGCTGGCCCGGCGGGTCTGCGGAGTGTCCACCACGTCGTAGTCGACCACGGTGATCCGCGGGTCGACGAAGAGCGCGTCGATGCGCCGGCGCGGGTCGACGCAGGAGTAGGTGAGCCGGTCCGCCCGGTCGGCCGCCACGGCGGCGTCGGTCAACCCGCGCGACACGGTCGCCCACGCAGGCCCGTCCGGACCCTCGTTGAGGTCCGCACCGGCCAGCACCGGGCTGGTCGCCGCGTCCAGCCCACGCTTGAACTCGGCGGCCTGCGCCGGGCGCTCGGTCGGGTCGGTGGACAGGTGCGAGCCGGCGAGGGTGAACCGGGCGTCGCCGACCCGGCATTCGGCGTACGCGGCGCCGCGCAGATGCCGCCCGGGGGTCAGCGGGAAGCGCTGGCATCGGGTGTCCCGCACCTGGACCCGCAGGCTGGTCAGCAGCAGGTTGCCCAGCGCGGGCAGCCCGCCGGCGGCCACCACCAGGCCGAACGACTCGGCCAACGTGGCGGACTTCTGCCGCCACCGGAACCGGCGCGGCCCCTCCTGCACGATCACCACGTCCGGCGTCGCGGCCCGGACCACCGCCGCCAGCGCGGCGGTGTCGTCACGCTGGCTGTGGATGTTGTACGACACCACGCGCAGCGGCACGCCCGTACCCTGGCCCATCCCGGACCGCCTCAGAGCCGGCGGGCCAGATCGGCGGCGCCGATCACCCCGGCGCTGTTGCCCAGCTCGGCCGGGAGCACCTCGGCCACGGGCAGGCGACCGCGCTGGGCGAGCGCGTCGAGGTACGAGCGGCGGGTCGGGCCGAGCAGCAGGTCACCGGCGTCGATCACACCGCCGCCGACCACCAGGGTCTGCGGGTCGAGGATCTGCGCCATGTCGGCGAGGCTGGTGCCCAGCCATCGGCCGATCTGCGCGAACGCCTCGGCGGAGATCGGGTCGCCACCCTGCGCGGCGGCGGTCACCATCGGGCCGGTGATCGCCTCGGCCTCACCGCCGGCCAGGTCCAGCAGCGCGGCGGCCCGGTTGGGCTCCTGCCGGGCGCCGGCCCGGGCGAAGCGCACGAGGGCGCTGCCGCTGGCGTACTGCTCGATGCAGCCCAGCCGGCCGCAACCGCACTGGTGCCCGTCCGGCACGGCCAGCATGTGGCCCAGCTCCGCGGCGATGCCGTGCGCGCCCCGCATCAGCTCGCCGCCGAGGACGATGCCGCCGCCGACGCCGGTGCCGATGGTGAACATGATCATCGAGTCGTCGGCGTCGCGGGCCGCGCCGTAGCGGAACTCGGCCCAGGCGGCCACGTTCGCGTCGTTCTCCACGATCACGGGAAGACCGACCGCCGTGCTGACGTACTCGCGCAGCGGCTCATCCCGCCAGGCCAGGTTGGGGGCGAAGAGCACGGTCGAGCGGCTGGCGTCGATCCAACCGGCCGCGCCGATGCCGACGGCCTCGATCGTCCGCCCGGCAGCCAGCTCGCCGACCAGCTCGATGATGACGTCGCGGGTCTTGCCGACATCATCGGCGGGAGTGTCCCGTCGGGTCTGCACGAGGACCGTGCCGGTGTCGTCCACGACACCGCCGGCCACCTTCGTGCCACCGACGTCGACTCCGATGGTCAGCGTCACCGCTGCGGCTCCCCTCTGCTGTCCGGCCCGCGTCCCGGCAACGTGCCGGTCCGGGTCGGGATGTCCCGCGCTCAGGCGCCGTCGCCCGACGCTTCCGCGCCAGCGTCGTCGGGCACCCGCGATGCGGGCACCACGGGGCGGGTGGTCGGTGCCGGTGCGGTCGCCGACCCGGCCTCGTCGACGGGTGGTGCGGCGGCCGGGGCGAATGGGTTCGCCGTCCGGGTGGCGACCGACCAGACATCCCGCTCCGGCGCCGGCTGAGAATCATGCACGCTACGGGTGGCATCGCGCCACACGTGATCGTCGCCGGCTGCGGTGGACGGGGCGTTCCGGGCCGGCTCCGGAGGCGCATCGCCGGTGCTCGCGGCGGGTGCCGTCGGTGGCGGGGCGTTCGGTTCGGATGCCGGCTCGAATGGGCTCGTCGCGGGCGGCTCCGTCGGGGAGAACGCCCGGAGCAGGCTGGCGACGCCCGCCGCGAGGTCACCGGCGCCGGTCGCGAGGCGTTCGGCGAATTCCGGACTCGGGTCCCGCAACGCGGCGATGCCCCGACAGACCGGGCAGACGCAGCATTCGGCCGAACCGGTGGCGAAAGCACCACCGGTGCCGGGACGCCCGTCGGGGCCGGAACTGTGACCGAGGACACCGGCCAGCACCCCGCCCAACGAGCCCAACGCGCCGCCCGCCGAGCCTGCGGAGGCCAGTCGCGCCCCCGCGAGCAGGGTGGCGACCAACCGCTCCGCCTCTTCCCGGGCCGAACCCGGATCCGTTCCGCCCACCGTCGCTCCTCTACCGTGCCACCGGACACGTCACTGCGCCGCACCGGTTGCTTCTACCCGGCGCTTGAGCTGCTTCAACGCGGTGTCCATGATCATCTTCTCGGCCTTGCGCCGAAACATTCCGAGCATTCCCACCGACAGGTCGACCTCGAGCGTGTAGGTCACCGTGGTGCTGCCATCCGGGTTACCCACCAGGTCGTACGAACCGCGCTGGGTCTTCTGCATCTTCGAGGGGGCGACCAGGTGCCACTCGATGCGGGACACGTCCTCGGCGTACTCGTACGCGAGCACGTAGTCGTCGGCCATCACCCCGGCGTCGATGGTGAAGTGCACCTGGCTGGCGTAGCCGTCCTCGTACTCCTCGACGACCTCGGCGCGGCGCACCGCGTCGGTCCACTCCGGGTAGCGCGCGAAGTCGCAGATGACCGCCGTCACCCGATCCGGTGCGGCGCCGATGATGATCGACTGGGTGGAGGAGTCCGCCATGGGGGGAGGCTACCCGGCGGCTACCGCGCGCCCGCCGCGCCGCCCCAGCCACACCGACGGCGGGGCTCGGGACACGCCCATCGACCCCTGGGCCAGGCGCCCCGAAGCCCCACTGACCATCCTGCTTATCCCACCTGGACCACCGGCCGGGTAGGTTTCGACACAGCCGACGCCCCAGGTGGCGGCCGGCCCCGGCCAGTGCGAGCACGAAGGAGTGCAGGTGCGCGAGTTCTCCGTTCCCCCGATCGTCACCGTTGGCGACACGGCCAACCTCACCGATCCGGTCTGGGACAACGCCGAGGTCGCACCCGATACCGTCCAGTTCGCGCGCCCTACCCCGGGCACCGATGGCACCACCACCGTCTGGACCGAGGTGACCTGCCTGCAGTTCCGTGACGAGGTGGCCGCCGTGGCCCGCGGGCTGATCGCCGCCGGCATCGAACCGGGCGTCCGGGTCGGGCTGATGAGCCGTACCCGCTACGAGTGGACCCTGCTGGACTACGCCATCTGGGCCGTCGGCGCGGTCACCGTGCCGATCTACGAGACGTCCAGCGCCGAGCAGGCCGCGTGGATCCTCGCCGACTCCGGCGCGGTCGCCGTCGTGGTGGAGACCAGCGCCCACGCCGACCTCGTCGCCGGCGTCCGGGATCGGCTGCCCGAACTGGGCCACGTCTGGCAGATCGACCTCGGCGCGGTCGACGAGCTGGTCACGACCGGTGCGACGGTCGAGCTGGCCGAGGTCGAGCGGCGGCGCAAGGCCGTCCACGCCAGCGACCTGGCCACCATCATCTACACCAGCGGCACCACCGGCCGGCCCAAGGGCTGCGTGCTCACCCACCGCAACATGTACGCCGACATCGCCAACGCGGTGCCGGTGCTGCCGAACCTGTTCAACGCCGGCGCGTCCACCCTGCTGTTCCTGCCGCTGGCGCACGCCTTCGCCCGGCTCATCCAGATCGGCGTGGTGCAGGCCCGCGCCACCATGGCCCACTGCGCCGACACCAAGAACCTGGTCGGCGAGCTGCAGGAGTTCCGGCCCACCTTCGTGCTCTCCGTACCCCGGGTGTTCGAGAAGGTCTACAACGCGGCCAAGCAGAAGGCCGAGGCCGACGGCAAGGGCGGCATCTTCGCCCGCGCCGAGCAGGTCGCCATCTCGTACAGCGAGGCGCTGGAGACCCCGCGCGGACCCGGCCTGGCGCTACGCGTCCAGCACGCGGTCTTCGACCGGTTGGTCTACGGCAAGCTGCGTGCCGCGCTCGGCGGTCGGTGCCGGGACGCCATGTCCGGCGGCGCCCCGCTCGGTGCCCGGCTCGGTCACTTCTTCCGCGGCGTCGGGGTGACGATCCTGGAGGGCTACGGCCTGACCGAGACCTCCCCCGCCGCCGCCGCGAACCTGCCCTCCGGCACCCGGATCGGCACCGTCGGCCGCCCGCTGCCCGGCGTGACCGTACGGATCGAGGACGACGGCGAAATCCTGATCTCCGGGGAGCTGATCTTCCAGGGCTACTGGGGCAACGAGACGGCGACCGCCGAAGTGATCAGCAGCGACGGCTGGTTCCGTACCGGCGACCTGGGCCAGCTCGACTCCGACGGCTACCTGACCATCACCGGCCGCAAGAAGGAGCTGATCGTCACCGCCGGCGGCAAGAACGTCGCCCCTGCGGTGCTGGAGGACCTGGTCCGGGCACACCCGTTGATCAGTCAGTGTGTCGTGGTCGGTGACCGGAAGCCGTTCATCGGGGCGCTGGTCACCATCGACGAGGAAGCGCTGCCGGCCTGGCTGGAGAGTGCCGGGATGCCCGCCGGCACCTCCGTCGAGCAACTACGCGAACACGAGGGTCTCCGGAAGGAGATCCAGGCCGCGATCGACACCGCGAACCAGTCCGTCTCCAAGGCCGAGGCGATCAAGGTGTTCCGGGTCCTGCCCCGCGACTTCGCCGAGGCGACCGGCGAGCTGACCCCGTCGCTCAAGGTCAAGCGCCAGGTTGTCCACAAGACGTACGCGGCGGAGATCGCCGATATCTACCGAGGCTGACTACCATCCGTCACGTGCCCGCATCCACAGCCACCGCACCGCACCCGCATCCCCTCGCCGCGGCCGCCCGCCTGGTGATGCTGGCGCTGGTCGCCGTCCTCACCCTGTTCGCCACCCGCGATGTCGCCCAGCTGTGGTGGATCGCGCTGCTGGCGGTGGCCGGGCTCCCGTCCCTGCTGGCCCCGCAGCAGCGGCTGATCGCGCCGCTGAGCCGGGTGGCCGAGGTGGTCGTGCTCGGCCTGGCCGCGAGCCACGTGGCCGCGGTCGCGTCGATCGGCGGCACGGTGGACGGGCTCGGCGCCTCGGCGCTGCTGCCCTACCTGGCGGTCCCGGTGACCGTCACCGCGCTGCGCCGCCGCTTCCGTGAGGGCAGCGCCCTGCTCGCGGTCACCGCCGCGACCCTGCTGGTCAGCGGCGCGCTGACCGAGGTCGGCGGCGGGCTCCAGCTCGGCCAGCCGGGTTACCTCGCGGTCTGCGCGCAATGGCTGATCCTGGCGGCGCTGGGGCTCTACGCCGCCGGCACCCTGCACCGGGTGATGGCGGTCCGCAGTGAGGGCAAACCCCAGCCGTACGCCGAGGCCACCCGGCTGCTGACCCAGTTGCGGACGGTGGCCCGGCAGCTGCCCGGTGCCACCCTGGACCCGGGCGGTATCTCCGAGCACCTGCTGGAGGAGCTGCGCACGGTGGCCCGGGCGGACCGGGGCGCGGTGCTGTCGGCCAGCGGCGGTGGCCGGCTCGTGGTGCTCGCCCAGGCCGGCGTCGACCGGGTGGACTGGGAGACGACGCTGGACGCGGATTCGGCGATCGCCGACGCCTGGGCCAGCCAGCAGGCGCAGACCGCCGCGCGTTCACAGTCCCGCTCGCACCGCGGCGCCGACGTGTCCGCGCTGATCGTCCCGCTGGTCGCCGGAGTGCGCACCGTGGGGCTGGTGGTGCTGGAGGCGGACGTCGCGCACGCGTACCCGCCGCCGGTGGTGTCCCGGGTCACCGCGCTGACCCGCCCGGCCGCGCTGCGGCTGGAGGCGGCGCTGCTCTTCGACGAGGTGCGCTCGCTGGCCACCAACGAGGAGCGGCAGCGGCTGGCCCGGGAGATCCACGACGGGGTGGCGCAGGAGCTGGTGATGGTCGGCTACGGCATCGACAACGCCCTGGCCACAGTCTTCGACGACGCCGACGAGACCGCCGAGGCCCTGCGGACGCTGCGCGGTGAGGTGACCCGGGTGATCCAGGAGCTGCGACTGAGCCTCTTCGAGCTGCGCAGCGAGGTGGACCGCCAGGGCGGGCTGGCCGCGGCCATCGCCGAGTACGCGCGCACCGTGGGCGCGTCCGGCGGGCTGCGCGTGCACCTCTCGCTGGACGAGTCCACCGCCCGGCTGCCGGCTGCCACCGAGGCCGAGTTGCTGCGCATCGCGCAGGAGGCGGTGACCAACGCGCGCAAGCACGCCGGAGCCTCGAATCTGTGGGTCACGTGTGAGGTCGACCCCCCGTACGCGCAAATAGAAGTGTCGGATGACGGTCAGGGGATGGCTGACCAGCGCCCCGACGGACGGTACGGTCTTGCGATCATGGCCGAGAGGGCGGAACGTATCCGGGGCCGGTTGGAGATCAGACCGCGGCAACCCAGCGGCACGACCGTGGCGGTGGTTCTCGGCACCTCGTCCCGGCGCGATAACGTGCGCGACAGCGCAGCACCTGAAGGGAAGTAACCCGAGGATGACCACAAGTCCGACACCGGCCACCCGCACCAAGGTCCTCCTTGTCGACGATCATGACCTGATTCGCAAGGGCCTGCGGCACGCCTTCGAGCGCGACCGTCAGTTCGAGGTCGTCGGTGAGGCGGCCACGGCGGCGGAGGGCGTACGCCAGGCCGGCGCTCTGCAGCCGGACGTGGTGATCATGGATCTGCGGCTGCCCGACGGCAGCGGCCTGGAGGCCACTCGCGCGCTGCGCAAGTCCAGCGCGTCGATGGGCATCGTGGTGCTGACCATGTACGCCGGCGACGACCAGCTCTTCGGCGCTCTGGAGGCTGGTGCGAGTGCCTTCGTGCCGAAGACCGCCCCGGCCGACGAGGTCGTGGCCGCCGCACGGCACGCCGCCTCCTCCCCCAGCGCGTTCACCGCCGCCGACCTGGCCGAGGCGATGAAGCGTCGGCTCGCCCCGTCCGGCCCGCAGTTGTCTCCCCGGGAGGGGCAGGTGCTGCGGCTGCTCGCCGACGGGATGAGCGTGGCGGGCATCGCCAAGCAGCTGTTCGTCAGCGAGTCCACTGCCAAGACGCACATCTCCAAGCTCTACGAGAAGCTCGGAGCGGCCAACCGGGCCCAGGCCCTGATGACCGCGCTCCGGCTCGGCCTCCTCGAGGCACCGGACGCCCCGAAGTTCTGACCTGCCCCCGCTCGTCGAGCGGGACGTCGCGACCGACGGTCCGCGCCAGCTTCTCCCCGGCGCGGACCGTCGCGCATCGACCGACGCCGGCCGGTAACCTCTGGCGCGCTATGGTCTGGCGTGCGTGGCGGGTGCACAATACCCGCGCGGGCGACGGTGCCCGCCTCGCGGACTCGAGGGGTTGACGCATGCAGCGGCCGGACTGGGCACCCGACACCATCGACATCGAGCGCCCGAGCGTCGCGCGGATGTACGACTACTACCTCGGCGGCTCGCACAACTTCGCCGCCGACCGGGCCGCGGCGCAGGCGATGGTCGCGGCGGTGCCCGAGGCGCCGCTGATGGCCCAGGCCAACCGGGCGTTCCTGCGCCGGGCCGTGCACCACCTCGCCGAGGCCGGGATCCGGCAGTTCCTGGACATCGGCTCGGGCATCCCGACCGTCGGCAACGTGCACGAGATCGCCCAACGGCTCGACCCGCAGTCGCGAGTGGTCTATGTGGACGTCGACCCGGTGGCGGTGGCGCACAGCCGCGAGATCCTCACCGGCAACGAACGGGCGGTGGTGGTGCAGGAGGACCTGCGGCACCCGGAGGCGATCCTGGCCCACCCGGACGTCCGCAAGCTGCTCGACCTGAGCCAACCGGTGGCCGTGATGATCGTGGCCGTCCTGCACTTCGTTCCCGACGACGACCGACCGGCGGAGCTGCTGCGGACGCTGCGTGACGCGTTGGCCCCCGGCAGCTATCTGGTGCTGTCGCAGGCCAGCGACGACGGGCGCAGCGACGACGAACGCGTCGAGGCGGAGCGGGTCTACCGGCGTACCGACAACCCGCTGTCGGTACGCAGCCGGGCCGAGCTGACCGCACTCTTCGACGGGTTCGAGCTGCTCGACCCCGGCGTGGTCTGGGTGCCCCAGTGGCGACCGGACACTCCGGAGAGCGCGGAGGACGCCGAGCGCGCGGTCTTCATGGGCGGCGTCGGGCGACTCGGTGGCTGAGCCACCCGGGGCGACCTCCTACCCGGGCACGTTCGCCCGAGCCTGGGCGAAGGCGGTCTCCGGGACCAGCTACCTACCGATGACCCAGGCCCAGCTGGAGACCCTGCTGGACCGGCTCACCGGGCAACTGGCCGGCGCGTTGCTCACGGAGCCGTTCGACCTGCGCGCCGGTCATCGGGTCGGTGCCGAGTTGGTCGCCGCGCACATCGCCTCCGCAGAAGGGCTGGGTCGTACCGTCGAGGTCATCCAGCTCCGGTTGGTGCGCGACCTGGGGTTGGTGGCCGAGGAGGTCGAGGACCGGATGGCCCGGCTGCTGGCGGCCGTCGCCACGGGCTACGCCCGCGCGCTGCGCGACCGGACGCTCGACGAGCAGGAGTCGATCCGTCGGGCCGCGATGAGGGCCCGCACGCAGGCCGAACAGGCGCTGCGAGCCAGCGAGGCCCGGTTCCGGCATCAGGCCACCCACGACCCGCTCACCGGCCTGCCCAACCGGACGCTGTTCACCGAGCGGCTCACCGCGGCGCTCAACGAGCCCGGCCGAGGCGCGCAGCGGGTCGGGGTGTGCTTCCTGGACCTGGACCGCTTCAAGGTCGTCAACGACACCCTGGGGCACCAGGTGGGTGACCTGCTGCTGGTCACGGTCGCCGAACGGCTGAGCCAGGCCGTGGGCGAGCACCTGGTGGCCCGGCTCGGCGGGGACGAGTTCGTCATCCTGGTGCAATGCACCGGCGGCACCGACGACATGGTGGCGGTGGCCGAGACCGCGCTGGCCGCGATCCGGACACCGGCGCTGGTCGACGGGCACGAGCTGCAGATTTCGGCGAGCATCGGCATCGTCGAGCGCCAGGTGGCCGGCGCCAACCCCACCGACCTCATGCGCGCCGCCGACAGCACCCTGCACTGGGCCAAGTCCGCCGGCGGGTCGCGTTGGGCGCTCTACGACGCCGAGCGGAACCAACGGGAGCTGGCCCGGTACGCGCTCTCCGCGGCGATCCCGGCCGCGTTGGAACGGGGCGAGTTCTACCTCGACTACCAGCCGCTGACCTCGCTGCGCGACGGCAGCCTGGTCGGCGTCGAGGCGCTGGTCCGCTGGCGCCACCCGGAGCTGGGGGTGCTTCGACCGGACAGCTTCATCGGGTTGGCCGAGGAGACCGGCCTGATCGTGCAGCTGGGTGGCTGGGTGCTGGCCGAGGCGTGCCGCGAGGCGGAGGCCTGGTCGGCCGGCAGCGTGGCCGCGCCGTTCGTCAGCGTCAACCTGGCGGTACGCCAGGTGCACCGGCCCGGGCTGGTGCAGGAGGTCCGCGCGTTGCTGCGGCAGACCGGCCTACCGCCGGAGCGGCTGCAACTGGAGATCACCGAGAGCACGATGATGAGCACCGCCGAGGAGCCGGTACGCGCCCTGCGGGTCCTGGCCGACCTCGGCGTGCGGATCGCCATCGACGACTTCGGCACCGGCTACAGCAACCTGGCGTACCTGCGGGACCTGCCGGTGACCGAGCTGAAGGTGGCCGGGGAGTTCGTGGCCGGCCTGCGGTCGCCGTCGGTGGGCCGCACCGACGAGCGGATCCTCGCCTCGCTGGTCTCGCTGGCGCACGCGCTGGACCTGACGGTCACCGCCGAGGGCGTGGAAACCGCCGGGCAGGCCGAGCGACTGCGGGCGATCGGCTGCGACGCGGCCCAGGGCTGGCACTTCGGGCGGCCGGCCCCCGCCGACCGGATCCTGGCCCGCATCCGCTGAACGACGCACGACAACGTTCCGGCAAAGAGACGGTCCGTGCTCATTCAGGAATGGTCACACCGGACCGCTGCGCGTAGACAGCGTCTACGCCGTGCTGGTAGACAGCGTCTATGGACGTGGAGGCGGGTCTTCGGGCCCGACTGGTGTCCGTCGGGGTGGACCTCGTGCTGCGCGAGGGCCAGTCGGCGGTGTCGCTGCGGGAGATCGCCCGTCGCGCCGGTGTTTCGCACGGCGCACCGCGCCGCTACTTCCCCAACCACGTCGACCTGCTCTCCGCCATCGCCCGGGAGGGCTTCGCCGACCTCACCGCCCGCATCGAGGAGACGATGCGCGACGCCGGCCCGGACCCGCGTACCCGACTGGCCGCGCTGGCCCGGACGTACCTGGACTTCGCGGCGACCCACCGCGGCATGTTCGAGCTGATGTTCCGCCACGACCTGCTCGACAGCGGCCGGCTGCGGCTACGCGAGACGAGCCTGCCGCTGTTCGCCGTCCTGGCCGACCTGGTGGCCCAGGTACGCCGACCGACCGACGCGCCCGCACCGGTGCTCGCCGGAGCGCTCTGGGCCAACCTGCACGGCATCGCCCAGCTCTGGGCCTGGGGCAGCCTGCCGCTGGCCACCGGCGCCACCGACGACGACGCCCTGCTGCGCGCCGCGCTCGACGCCCATCTCGGCCCGACGCTCGACTGAACCCCGATCCCCGGAGAACACGTGCCCCTGCTGTACGACCTCACCAAGCTGACCGTCGGTGCCACACTGCGGTTGGGCTGGCAGCCCCGCGTGGAAGGGCTGGAGCATCTGCCCCAGCACAGCGGCGCGATCCTCGCCGGCAATCACCTGTCCGTCGCCGACGAGTTGTTCCTGGTCAGCGCGACGCCCCGACACGTCACCTTCTGGGCCAAGGCCGAATACTTCACCGGCCGCGGTCCAGTGGGCTGGCTCAACCGTCGGATCGTCGCCGGCATGGGCGCCATCCGGGTCGACCGCGCCGACGGCCGGGCCGCCCTGCGCGCCCTCGACGCCGCCGTACCGGTGCTGCGCGCCGGCGGCCTCGTCGCCGTCTACCCGGAGGGCACCCGCTCCCCGGACGGGCGGCTCTACCGGGGCCGCGTCGGGATGACCCGGCTGGCCCGCGACGCGGGGGTGCCGATCATCCCGGTCGGCGTGCTCGGCACCGCCGAGGTGCTGCCGGTCGACGCGCGGCTGCCCCGCCGGCACCCGGTCACCCTGCGGTTCGGCCCGCCGATCCCGGTCGCCGAACGGATCAACGGGCCACGCGACATCCGGACGGTCACCGACGAGGTGATGGCGGCGATCCAGAAGCTCACCGGCCAGGAGTACGTGCCGCACTACGCGCCGCCCCGGGAGAACCCCCGCTGAGCGCGGGCGGCGATCAGCCGGCGAGCAGCGCGGCCATCCGTTCCGCCTGCGCCTCCCAGCGCCACTCCCGCTCCACCCACGCCCGGCCCGCAGCGCCCAGTTGGCGAGCCAGGTCCCGGTCGGCGAGCAGCCGGGCGACCCGGTCGGCGAGCTGGGCGACGTCCCGGCCGCGTACGACGTAGCCGGTCTCCCCCTCGCGGACCGCGTCCGGTGCGCCCCCGGAATCACCGGCCACCACCGGCAGGCCGGTCGCCGAGGCCTCCAGGTAGACGATGCCCAGCCCCTCCACGTCGAGGCCACGGTTGCGGGTGCGGCACGGCATCGCGTAGACGTCGCCGGCCGCGTAGTGCGCCGGCAGTTCGGCCGACGGCACCGAGCCGGTGAACACCACGTCCCGTTCCACACCGGTCTGCCGGGCCAGCTTCTCCAGGGTCGCCCGGTACGGCCCGCCGCCGACGATCAGCAGCGCCGCGTCGGGCACCCGGCGGCGGATCTCCGGCAGCGCCCGGATCAGCATGTCCTGACCCTTGCGCGGCACCAGCCGGGACACGCAGACCACCACCGGCCGGTCGGTCAACCCGAGCCGGGCCCGGACCTGTTCACCGTCCACGGTCGGGTGGTAGGTGTCCACGTCGACCCCCGGCGCGAGCCGACGCAGCTCGGTCACCCCGTCCAGTACACGGGCCAACCGGCTACGGGTGTATTCGCCGAGATAGGTGGTGACGTCCACGCCCCGACCGATGCGCCGCAGCGCCGGCCGGGCGGCCGGCAGCGCCGCCCAACCGACCTCGTGGCCGTGGGTCTGCGCCACCACCCGGCGTACGCCGGCCCGACGTCGCAGGCCAGCGGCGAGCAGCCCGAGCGGGGCCGCCGCGCCGAACCACACCGTGTCGCAGTCGTACGCACGGGCCAGCCGCGCCGCCCGACGGGCGATCAACGGGGTGGGCAACAGCACCCTGGTGCGCTCCCGGATCACTTCGAACGGCTGGTCGGCGTCGAACTTCGCCGCCCCGCGCCAGTTCGACGCGTACACGACCACCGAACCGGGCGGTTGACGCACCGCGAGATTGTGCACGAAGGACTGGATCCCGCCCGGGCGGGGCGGAAAATCGTTGGTGATCAGCAGCGTGCGGCTCATCGGCCGGCCTCCCGGGCGTACGCGCGGGCAGCGGCCATCCGCTCCACGGTGGATGGATGCGAGGCCGAGTAGAGATATTCCCAGCGCGGCGGGTCCGGGTCACCGAGGTTGACCGAGCCGAGCCGGCGTTGCATCGACTCGAAGGCCACCGGGTCACGGGTGAGCGCGAGCGCATGCGCGTCGGCGCGCGCCTCCACCCGTCGGGACATCAGGGCCTGCACCGGCGTGGCGATCAGCCCGGCCACCGTGACCAGGGCGAGCAGCAACGGGAACGCGCGTGCTTCGGCGACCGAGTCGACGCCGGCCAACCGCAGCAGCGGCCCCCACGAGCCGAGCAGATAGAGCGCCACCACGGCGGCGGCGGCGCCCAGCGCCCCGGTCAGCGTGCCGACCGTGACGTCGGAGTCCTTGGCGTGCCCCAACTCGTGCGCCACCACGGCGGTGACCTCGGCCGGGGTCGCCTCGCGCAGCAGCGTGTCGTAGACCACCACCCGCCGGGTCGGCCCGAGACCGGAGACGTACGCGTTGACCGCCCTGGTGCGGCGGGAGGCGTCGGCGACCAGCACGTCGCGCACCGGCACCCCGTCGCGGGCGGCCATGCTCATCAGCTCGGTCCGCAGCGGGCCCTGCTCCAGCGGGGTGAACCGGTTGAACACCGGCTCCACCAGCACCGGCAGCACGAACGACAGGAGCACCACCAGCACGGCCGCACCGGCCGCGCCGAAGGCCCACCACCAGCGCGGTGCGAGACGGATGACCGCGTAGAAGCCGAACAGCGCCACCGCGCCGATCACCGCGCTGACCGCGTACGACTTGAGCAGGTCGACCGCCCAGCCGCTCCAGCCGTTGGTGCTCAGCCCGTAGCGGGTGAGCACGCTCTGCCGCCAGGCGGAGAACGGCAGGGTGAGCAGGTCGGCGACGAGCACCACGGCCAGCCCACCGAGCACCGCCTGCGCGGCCCAGTGCCCGCCGAAGGGCCGGCCCACCAGCTCGACCAGGCGGCTGCCCAGCGGGGTCAGCCCGAGCGCGAGGGCGATCAGCAGCCCCACGGCGAGCGCGGTATACCCGCCGGGGCGCAGCGCGGCCCGGAACTCCCGCCCCTTGGCCACCTGCTCGGACGGCAGGTCACCCAGCGCGGCGAGTTGGTCGGCCCGGGGCGCTGGCGGCCGGTGCCAGGGAATGAACAGCGCGGCGACCACCGCCAGCGCGACGGTCAACCCGGCCAGGGTCAGCAGCGCCCACCCGCGCGGGCTCACCCGGACACCGCCGTGCGGTACGCCTTCTCGCCGCTGCGGCGCGCACCGCCGCCGGTCGCACCGCCGCCCGTCCCACCGCCGACGAGTGCAGCGCCGCCGATCTCGCCGTCGTCCCGTCCTACCCCGCTCATCGCGCCGCCCTCCCGCCGTGACCGCTCATCCTATGGCCCGCGAGAAGCCCGCTTCCGGGCGCGGTGTCGCGCTCAGGCGACCCGGCGGACAGCACGGCGGCGAGCCGCGGCGGGACGTGCGGGCGCGGCCAGCACGTCCACGTCGAAGCCGGCACGGGCGAGCACCTCGATGGCCTCGACCTCTGCGGCGACCAGCCCGGACGCCGGGGACGTCTCGTCGAACAGGGCGGTGAGCGGGCAGCCGGAACAGCCGGCATCCCGCCTCGCGCACCCGTCGCAGTCGATGAGCATCACGCCTCCTGATCGGCTCGCGGTGCCCAGCCGGCGCACTGTCGTCGCCGACCGAACACCGTCGGTCACATCGACGCTAACCACCGGGTACGACAGAAACCCCGTCCGACCGGCCGTTTGGGGGCGAGATCGACTCCAGTTCAGCGATATCGGGGCATCCCCACCGGCCGGACACCCCGACATCATGGAACTCGTGTCGATCAACGCCGACGCGCGACGGTGTCAGGAGCGGGCGAGCCGCCGCAGCAGGGAGTCAGCACCCAGCGGATAGGCCCCGTGCCGGCGTACGCCGTCGGCGACCTCGCGGTCCGACGAGACCACGACCACCGGCCGCCCCGACGGCTCGGCGCGCACCAGCCGCCGGATCAGCTCGTCGGCGGTCTCGCCCTTGCGGGAGAAGAGCACCCGTACGCCGCGCGGCGCGGGTGGCAACCCGTGCATCCGCTCGGCGCCGTCGAAGACCACGGTGACCTCGTCGCCGGTCTGCGCGGCGATCCCGCCCAGCCCCGTGATCAGGCGTTTGCGCTGCTGCTCCAGGGACATCTCGCCGAAGCCGCGCTTGGTGACGTTGTAGCCGTCCACCACCAGATGCGCCCTGGGCAGGGCGAGCAGCTGGTCGAGCCGGGCCGGATCGTCGGTGTCCCGGGCACGCGCGGCCGGGCCGGCCGGGGCGGTGCCCGGCTGCTCGGCGAACGCCTCGGCCACGAAATCGGCGGGGAGCTTGTCGACCGGGTCGAGCGCCAGCTCCCGGCGGAGCCCGACGGCGGCCTGGCCGATGGTCTCCAACAGCAGCCAGAGCCGGGCGTCGTCGACGGAGCGCGCCTCCTTGGCGGTGGCGCGAGCCACCCCGGCCACCGACTCGGCCTCGGCCAGCCGGGCGCGGGCGCGGCGCAGTTCGGCGTCCACGTCGGCGCTGGCACGGGCGGCCCGGCCGCGCTCGGTAGCCAGCAGCTCGGTGGCCTTGCGCTCGCGGGCCTGAGTCTCCCGCAGGGTGCGAGTCACCTGGCGGGACTCCTCGCGGAGCTGGCCCAGCTCCTCACGGACGCGGGCCAGCTCGTCGCGGAGCTTCTCCGCCTCGACCCGGGCCACCGCCCGGTCGTGCTCGGCGCGGGTGGCCCGTTGCTCGGCCTCACGGACCAGCTCGGCGACGACGGCGCTGTCCGCCTCGGCGCGCACGGCGGCACCGCTCGCGTCGATCAGCTCCCGCCAGCCGCGCGGCCGGGCCAGGTAGGCCAGCGCGGCGACCTCCACCGGGTCGGCGGCGGCGGGCGCGGTGCCCTCGACGACGGCGGCCCCGAGGTCACCGGCGTCGGCCAGGACGCGGGCGGTGACCCGCTGCCGGAACAGCGGGTCGGCGGTGAGCTGGGCGGCGATGGCTGGCGCACCGAGCCGGGCCCGCCGGTTGGGAGCGAACTTGGCCACCCGGCGCAACGGCACCGGCACCTCGTCGGCGGGCAGGGTGGGCAGCACCGTGGCGGTCAGCGTCACGATCCGCTGCCGGACCGGCTCGGGCAGGGTCGGCTCCGGCTCGAAAGCCGGACCGTCGCCCACTGCGGTCGAGTCGGATGGGCTCGATGTCTCGCTGACTACGTTGTCGTCCGGGTTGCCCAGAGCACCGTCGAGCGCGACCGCATCCTCCTGCGGGAGGTGGTCGTCGTGCGGCTCGGTGAGGGGCATGTGGCAAGTCTCCCACCGCGACCGGGCCCACCGCCCGGTGAGTGAGCCGATCTCTCATCCTAGCCCCATGGTGACTGGTGAGACGGCTGCGACAGGAGTGTCGGACCGGGGCGCTAGCGTGCCGCCGATGGCACAGGCGGAGTACGTCCAGGAGTCCCTCGCTGGTCTCGACCCGGCGGTGGGTGGGGTGGACCCGGCGCTGCCGCTCTACGCGACCACCTTCGTGGTGGTCGACCTGGAGACCACCGGCGGCGCGCCGGACGGCGGCGGCATCACCGAGATCGGCGCGGTCAAGGTGCGCGGTGGCGAGCAGTTGGGCGTGCTGGCCACCCTGGTCAACCCGGGGCAGCCGATCCCGCCGTTTATCACCGTCCTGACCGGGATCACCCAGGCGATGCTCGTGCCGGCGCCGCCCATCGAGCAGGTGCTGCCGAGCTTCCTGGAGTTCATCGCCGACGCGGTGCTGGTGGCCCACAACGCCCCGTACGACGTGGGCTTCCTCAAGGCCGCCTGCGCGAAGCACGGCTACCGCTGGCCCAACCCGCGTGTGCTGGACACGGCGGCGCTCGCCCGTCGGGTGCTGACCCGCGACGAGGTGCCCAACCGCAAGCTCGGCACCCTGGCCGCCTACTTCCGCACCGCCACCCAGCCCACCCACCGTGCGTTGGACGACGCGAAGGCCACCGTCGACGTGCTGCACGGGCTGATCGGTCGGCTCGGCGGGCACCGGGTGGACACGGTCGGCGACGCCATCGAGTTCGCCCGGGCGGTCACCCCGACGCAACGCCGCAAACGGCACCTGGCCGAAGGGCTGCCCAAGGTCCCCGGGGTCTACATCTTCCGGGCCGCCGACGACCGGCCGCTCTACGTGGGCACCTCCGTCGACATCGCCACCCGGGTGCGCAGCTACTTCACCGCCGGGGAGAAGCGCGCCCGGATCTCCGAGATGCTGGCCGTGGCCGAACGGGTCGAGGCGGTGGAGTGCGCGCACTCGTTGGAGGCGGAGGTCCGCGAGCTGCGGATGATCGCCGCACACGCCCCGCCGTACAACCGGCGGTCGAAATACCCGGAGCGGATGGTCTGGATCAAGCTGACCGACGGTCCATATCCTCGGCTCTCGATCGTCCGCGACCTCTCCCCCACCGACACCGCGTACCTCGGGCCGTTCACCTCCCGCCGGGCCGCGGAGCTGGCCGCCGCCGGTTTCCACGACGCCGTACCGCTGCGCCAGTGCACGCACCGGCTCTCGCTGCGCACCGTCACGCCGGCCTGCGCGCTGGCCGAGCTGGGTCGCTGCCCGGCACCCTGCGAGCACAAGATCACCCCCCAGGAGTACGACGACAGCGCGGCCGCGCCCTTCCGCACCGCGACGGCCAGCGACCCGCAGCCGGTGGTGGACGCGCTGCTCGCCCGGATCGACGTGCTCTCCCGGGACCAGCGCTACGAGGACGCGGCGGTGGTCCGGTCCCGGTTGGCCGCGGTGCTGCGGGCCACCGTCCGGATGCAGCGGCTGGCCGCGCTGACCGGGATCGTCGAGCTGGCCGCGGCCCGGCCGGCCGCCCGAGGTGGCTGGGAGTTGGCGCTGGTGCGGCACGGCCGGCTGGCCGGCGCGGGGGTGTCCCCGCCGGGTGCCCACCCGCGGCCCACGCTGACCGCCATCCGGGCCACCGCCGAGACGGTGTCGGGCGGGCACGGCCCGGTGCCGGCGGCCACCGCCGAGGAGTCCGAGCGGATCCTGTCCTGGTTGGAACGACCGGAGACCCGACTGGTCGAGATGTCCTCCGGTTGGTCCTCCCCGGTGGGTGGCGCGGCGCGGTTCCGTGACCTGCTGGCGAAGGCCGAGAGCGGGGCGTCCCACCAACTCTCGACCGAACGCTCATGACCAACTGACCGATCGGACTACGTCGACTCGCTTAGGCTGTTAGAGAAGTGCAGTCCTGCCCGATTCGTGGGCCTGCTCCGTGCCGCCGGCCTTCGGCGACGCGGAGCCGGGGTGAGGAGGTGTCCCTCGTGGACGTCGACGCCGGACACGGCGCCGCCCTGGGGGGCGCCCTGCCGACGCAGCCGGGTGAGCTGCCGCTCGCCCGCCGGCTGCGGTCGTTGCTCAGCTGGCCGACCACCGACTCCGACCCCGTCACCCAGTTGGTTCGCACCCACCGGGGCATCCACGCCGGCACCGACCCCGCAGTGCTGCGACGTGCGTACACGATCGCGGAAAACATGCACCGCGGGCAGTTCCGCAAGAGCGGGGAACCGTACATCACCCACCCCCTCGCGGTGGCGCAGATCTGCGCCGAGCTGGGAATGGACACCACCACCCTGGTCGCGGCACTGCTGCACGACACCGTGGAGGACACCCGCTACACCCTCCAGGCGCTCTCCGAGGATTTCGGCGGCGAGGTGGCCCACCTGGTCGACGGGGTGACGAAGTTCGACAAGGCGTTCTACGGCAAGGCCGCCGAGGCGGAGACGATCCGCAAGATGATCGTCGCGGCCGCCAAGGACGTCCGGGTGCTGATCATCAAGTTGGCCGACCGGCTGCACAACATGCGCACCCTGGGGGTGCGCTCCGCGTCGTCGCGGGAACGGATCGCCCGCAAGACCCAGGAGGTGCTGGTCCCGCTCTGTGACCGGTTGGGCATCCAGACCCTCAAGCGCGAGCTGGACGACGTGGTGCTCATGCACCTGGAGCCCGACGAGCACGCCCGGCTGGCCCGGCACGTGCACGACCGGCCGGGATGGGACGCGTACCTCGACTCGGTGGTCACCCGGACCCGGGTGGCGCTGCGCCGCAGCCGGGTCGACGCGCAGGTCAGCCCCCGCCCCCGGCACCTCTACTCGATCTGGAAAGACACCATCGCCGGCGACCACGCCGCCCCGTACGATCTGCCCCGCATCGTGGTGGTCGTCGACGGCCCGGCCACCGACTGTTACGCGGCGCTGGGCGCGATCCACGGCACCTGGCGGCCGGTGCCCGGCCGCTTCAAGGACTTCATCGCCTCACCGAAGAACAACCTCTACCGCTCGCTGCACACCAGCGTCTGCGGCCCGCAGGACCGCACGGTGGAGGTGCTGATCCGCAACGAGGAGATGCACCGCTCGGCCGAGTACGGCATCGCCGCCGACTTCCGCTTTCCCCGCTCGGGGAGCAGCAGCGCAGCGGCGCGCGCCGAGCAGTTGGACTGGCTGCGCCGGGTGCTCGACTGGGAGCCGGCCGCCGCCGACCCGGCGCAGTTCCTCGAATCGCTGCGCTGCGACCTCGCCGAGGGCCAGATCCAGGTCTTCGCCGAGGGGCGCCAGGTCGTGCTGCCGGCCGGCGCCACGCCGGTCGACCTCGCCTACGAGCTGGGCAACGAACGGGGCGACCACTGCCTCGCCACGCGGATCAACGGTCGGCTGGCCCCGCTGAGCTCGGAGCTGGACGAGGGCGACGTGGTGGAGATCTTCACCGAGAACGACGGCGACAACGGCTTCGAGGCCGGTGTCGCGCCGCGTGGCCCCCGCCGGGAGTGGCTGAGCTTCGTCAAGTCGCCGCACGCGCAGATGCAGATCAACCGGTGGTTCGCCGAGCACACCGAGCCGGGCATCACGATCAGCGACAAGGTCCGCCTCGGTCGGGCCACCATCGGGCTCGCCCTGCGTCAACACAACCGGGGTCTCGCCAGCGACCTGCCGCTGCTGCGCCTCTCCGAGGAACTGGGCTACCCCGACCTGGAGACCCTGCTGGTCGCGGTCTTCGACCGGGTCATCGAACCGGACACCGTGGTACGCCAGCTCATCGACCTGGTCGACCACCGGCAGTGACCGGGCGGGCCCCAGCGCGTCCGAAGGACTTTCGTGACCACTAGCCTGGAGTCATGATCCCCCGCTCCCGCGCCACCGGTCGGGCCATCTTCTACCAGGCTTTCTACCGGATGCCTCTGCCGGTGCGTCGGCGCCTGGTCCGGATGGCCGTGCCCAAGTACATCGTCGGCGCGGTGACCCTGGTCCGCGACGCCGAGGCGACGGGCGCGGGTCGGTTGCTGATGCTGCGCCAGCCACCCGGCAAGGGCTGGTCACTCCCCGCCGGTCTGTTGGATCGCGGCGAGCCCCCGGTGGTGGGCGCGGCCCGCGAGCTGTTCGAGGAGTCCGGCGTCCGGCTCCCCCCGTCCCGGCTGCGTCCGGCGGTGCCGAACGCGATCGTGCACGCCAAGGGCTGGGTGGACATGGTCTTCGAGACGGAGGTGCCGGCGTCCAGCACCGAGCTGGCGGTCGACGGCGCGGAGGTCTTCGAGGCCGCGTGGCACCCCCTGGACGACCTGCCCAAGCTGACCTGGCCGACCGCCCGGCTGCTCGCCTACTACGACATCGGGCCGCTGGCCGGGCAGTTCCCTCCACCGGTCCCCGACAACCTGCCATGACCGGCGCGGCTGACGTGCCTGGGGAGCTGTGCGCGGTGGTGCTCGCCGCCGGCGAGGGCACCCGACTGCGCCCGCTCACCGAACGACTGCCCAAGGCCCTCTGCCCGGTGGGCAACGTGCCACTGCTGGACCGCGCGTTGACCCGGCTGGGCGGGCTCGGCCTGGCCGGCCCCGCCCGGGTCGCGGTCAACGCCTGCTACCTCGGCGAGCAGGTGGTCGCGCACGTCGGCGACCGCGCGCACCTGTCCGTCGAGCCGGGCGACCCGCTGGGCACCGCGGGCGGCGTGGCCAATCTGCGGGACTGGATCGACGGACGGCCGGTGCTGGTCGGCAACGCGGACGCGTACCTCGCCGACCCGGCGGCTCCGCCGGGGCCGGACGTGGCCGCCCTGCTCGACGGGTGGGACGGGCACACCGTACGCCTGCTCGGCCAGCCCGCCGCCGATCCGGCCGCACCGGGCACCTTCAGCGGGCACTACTTCACTGGCTTCTCGCTGCTGCCCTGGCGGCTGGTCCGCGACCTGCCGGCCGTCTTCTCCAACCTGGTCCGCGCCCTGTGGCGGCCGGCCGAGGCAGCCGGTGACCTGGAGGTGGTGCCCTACGCGGGCACCTTCTACGACACCGGCACCCCCGCCGACTATCTGGCTGCCAACCTGCACGCCGCAGCCGGCGGGGCCATCGTGGACCCGTCCGCCACGGTGACCGGTCGCTGCGTGGAGTCGGTGGTCGGCGCGGGTGCGCGGGTCAACGGTGACGTGTGGCGCACGGTGGTGTGGCCGGGCGCGACGGTGCGCGAGGGCGAGCGGCTGCGCGACGCGATCCGAGCCGGGGACGGCTGCACCGTACCCGCCGCCGCGCACGGCTGAGCCTCGACGGCTCCCGACTCCACGCCCGGGCGGAAACATCTAGCATGGGCGACGACGCCGACGAACGGAGAAATGCCCCGTGATCACCGCGATCGTGCTGATCGACTGCGCCACCGACGCGATCCCCGAGGTGGCGGAGACCCTGGCCAACCTTCCCGGCGTCAGCGAGGTCTACTCGGTGGCCGGGCACGTCGACCTCATCGCCATCGTCCGGGTCCGCGAGTTCGACCAGATCGCCCAGGTCATCGCGGGCAGCATCTCCAAGGTGCCGGGTGTGCTGAACACCGACTCGCACATCGCGTTCCGGGCGTACTCCCAGCACGACCTGGAGGAGGCGTTCGCGATCGGCCTGGCCAGCGCCGACTGACCCGCACGCACGGCGGCCGGTCCACCGCGCGGGTGGACCGGCCGTCTGCTGTCGTCGCTACGTCAGCTCTCGCTGGGAGCCGGCGTCTCGGTGGTGCCGCCGCCCGGAGCCGGCGACTCAGTGGTGCCGCCCGGAGCCGGCGACTCGGTGCCGGTGCCGCCCGGGGCCGGCGACTCAGTGCCGGTGCCGCCCGGGCTGGGCGTACCGCTGGCGCTGGTCTGCGGAACCGGGATGCCCAACTGGTTGGCGAGCTGCACCAACTCGTCGTAGTGCGCCTGCAGCGTCGGCAGAGCGGTCTGGGCCAACTGGACCACCGACTGCTCGGAGCCCTGCGAGATCTCCGTCTGGGTGGCCTGGATGGCCTGGACGTGGCCAGCCAACTCACTGGTCACCCAGAGCCGGTCGAATTCCGCGCCGCTGGCGTTGTTCAGCTTGTTGATGACCGCCTGCTGATCGGCACTGGGCTCGTTCGGCAGTTCCACCCCGAGCTGGGACGCGGTCTGCTGCACCGTCTGGTCCAGCTGGGTGTGGTCGGTCTTCAACATCGCGCCCAGGTCCTTGACCCCCTGGTCCTGACCCTTCTGCTGGGCCAGGTCACCAGCGGTGATCTCGAACAGGTTGACCTGGTGTACCGCCTGCAGGTACTGGGTGTCCTGCGTCGACGGCTGTGCCGCGGCCTGCGCGGCCGCAGCCGGCGCGACACCGACCAGTACCAGCGCGGCCAACAGGCCGAGGCGTTTGATACCCAACATGCTTCCCCCCCTTGAGACGTTGGACCGCACGGATACCCGGCTCACGGGGGTTATTCCTGCGATCGCCCGTCGCGCGGGGTCGACCGGTCCCGCCGTGACCGTCCGACTCCTGGTCGGATGGGCGGTGGGGACGGATACGACGTGGCGCCCGCCGGAATCCCGGCGGGCGCCACGTAACGGTGCGTTTGGGCGGTCAGCGGCGGCTCTCGCCGCTGCCGATCTCCTCGCGCTCGGGCCGGGCCTCGACGGGCGGGTGACCCGGCGAGACCGGCGCCTCGACCGGCTTCTCGATCGGGTAGAAGAAGCCCCGGATGGCCGGGCCGAGGGCCCCCAGCCGGTTCATCTTCTTCGGCACGACCCAGCCGACGTACTCCAGCTCGCCGTGACCGTCCGCGTGCCCGTTCGACGCGCTGAGCGGCTGGTGCACCTCGACGAACCGGCCGTCCGGCATGCGCCGGATGATGCCGGTCTCCACGCCGTGCGCGAGCACCTCCCGGTCGTGCTGCTGCAGACCCAGGCAGAGCCGGTACGTGACGTAGTACGCGATCGGTGGGAGCACCAGCAGACCGATCCGGCCAGCCCAGGTCATCGCGTTCAAGCTGATCTGGAACTTGTCGGCGATCACGTCATTGGCGCCGGTGAGCGTCAGCACGATGTAGAACGTGACGGCCATGGCGCCGACCGCGGTCCGGGCCGGGACGTCGCGGGGCCGCTGGAGCAGGTTGTGGCTCTTGCGGTCCTTGAGGTGCCGGGCTTCCAGGAACGGATACATCGTCGACAGGCCCACGAGGATGCCGGGCAGCACGACCGTCGGCCAGAACAGCGGCGGAATGACGTACCCGTCACCGAGCGGGATGTTGATCTCCCAGGCCGGCATGAGTCGGGTCGACCCGTCGAGGAACATGACGTACCAGTCGGGCTGGCTGGCGGCCGAGACCACCCACGCCTCGTACGGGCCGAACAGCCAGATCGGGTTGATCTGGAACAGACCGCCCATCAGCGCGATGACGCCGAAGACGACCATGAAGAAGCCGCCCTGCTTCAACGCGTACCGCGGGAACATCCGCTCGCCGACGACGTTGCCGTTGGTCCGGCCGGGGCCGGGCCACTGGGTGTGCTTCTGCTTGAAGACCAGCCCCAGGTGGACGCTGATCAGCGCAACCAGCAGACCCGGGATCAGCAGCACGTGGGCGATGAAGAACCGGCTGATGATGATCGTGCCCGGGAACTCGCCACCGAAGATGGACGAGGTGACCCAGGAACCGATCACCGGGATGGACAGCATGATCGCCGAGGCGATCCGCAGACCGGTGCCGGACAGGCCGTCGTCCGGCAGCGAGTAGCCGGTGAAGCCGGCCAGGAAGCCGACCCAGAACAGCAGCGAGCCGATGATCCAGTTGGTCTCGCGCGGCTTACGGAAGGCGCCGGTGAAGAAGACCCGCAGCATGTGCACGACGATCGCGGCCATGAACAGCAGCGCCGACCAGTGATGCATCTGTCGCATCACCAGACCGCCACGGACGTCGAACGACAGGTCCAGGCTGGAGGCGTACGCGGCGGACATCGGCGTGCCCTGCAACGGCGCGTAGCTGCCGTCGTAGACCACCTCGGTCATCGCCGGCTCGTAGAAGAGGGTCAGGAACACACCGGTCAGCAGCAGCACGACGAACGAGAACAGCGCGATCTCGCCAAGCAGGAAGGACCAGTGATCCGGGAAGACCTTGTTCAGCAGCTTGCGCAGCGGCGTGGCCACCTGGAAGCGGTCGTCCACTCCCACCGCGGCCTTGCCCGGCGTCGCCGCAAGGTCTAACTTTCGACGCTTCATGGCCGCTCCCAGAAATCAGGCCCAACGGTTTCGGTGTAGTCGGACTTCGCCACGAAGAAGCCCTCGGAGTCCACCTCGATCGGCAGCTGCGGCAACCGCCGGCTGGCGGGGCCGAAGATGGGCCGGGCGTTGTCGGTGATCAGGAACTGGGACTGGTGACACGGGCAGAGCAGCCGGTTGGTCTGCTGCTCGTAGAGGCTGGCCGGGCAACCGGCGTGCGTGCAGATCTTGGAGAACGCCGCGTAGTTGCCCCACATGAAGTCACCGTGGCCGACCCGCTCGTTGGCCCGACGCGACTCCTGCGCGTCGGAGTCCCGAAGGTGGATCAGCAGCGTCGGCGAATCGGCGTGCCTGTTGCTCACACCGTGCTCGATGCCGGGGAAGACGGTCAGCTGCCCACCGGCGCTGATGTCGGCCGGGCGGATCGGGCGACCGTCCTCGCGGACCAGGCGGATCCGCTCGCCGCCGTCGGCTGCGGCGAACCCGGTGGTGAACATCTGGTTGTTCTTGTGCGGCTGGGAGATCATGCCGCCGACCAGCGGCGCCGCCAGGACCGCGCCGACCGGCGCGAGACCGGCCAGCAGCGAGATACCCAGCAGCGGGCGACGCTTCACACCCAGCTCGTCAGCCATGTAGAGCATGGTCTGGCCGGTGATGGTGCGGCCTTCGGAGTCGACCTGGCCCTCGTGCCGGTCCTGGATCGAGACCTCCTTGGGCAGCAACTTCTTGCCCCAGGTCAGGATGCCGAAGCCGACGGCGAGCAGCGCCACGCCGAGGGTGAACCCGAGCAGCGGGGTGTAGAACTTGTCGCCGCCACGGCCCGGCTCGTACTGCCACGGCCACCAGATGTAGATGGCCAGGAAGGCCGTCGCGGCCAGACCGGTGATCAGGAAGAGCCCGGCGACCACCCGGGTCAGCCGACGCTCCGCCTTGGTGCCGGGTAGCACCTGCGGCTCGTAGTGGACGATCTCGATGTCGTCCCGACGCGCGCCCTCACGAACGATGTCGAACCGGGTCAGCTTGGGGTCGTTCACGTCGAGCGGCTCCGGACCCTGCGGGGTCTGGTGCTCGGTGTGGGTGCTCATGCCGTCACCTCGCTACGGGTGGCGCCGAGCGGCACCACAGCACTGAATCGGATGATCCGCTCGGTCACGACTTGCCCGCAATCCACAGGCTGGCGAAGACGAGCGCCACGATGCCAACCAGGAAGATCGCCAGGCCCTCGGTGGACGGGCCGTACCGCCCGAGGTTGAACCCACCCGGGTCCTGGTCGTGCTTCAGCGTCTCCTGGATGTAGGCGATGATGTCGGCCTTCTGCTCCGGCCGAAGCTGGTTGTCGCCGAACACCGGCATGTTCTGCGGGCCACTCAGCATCGCCGCGTAGATCTGACGGTCGGTCGCGGGGTGCAGGCTCGGGGCGAACTTGCCCGAGGAGAGCGCACCGCCGCCACCACCGAACGCGTGGCACTGCGAGCAGTTGATCCGGAACAGCTCACCGCCGGACGCGACGTTGCCGTCCTCGCCGAGATCGTCGCCGTCGGGCACGACCGGGCCGCCGCCAAGCTCCTGGATGTACTGGGCGAGCTGACGGGTCTGCTCGTCGGTGAAGACCGGGGGCTTGCGGTGTGCCTGGGCCTCCTGGCGGGCCAGCGGCATCCGCCCGGAGCTGACCTGGAACTCGACCGAGGCCGCGCCGACGCCGATCAGGCTCGGCCCGCGGCCCTCGACACCCTGGGCGTTGCGGCCGTGACAGGTCACGCAGCTCACGTCGAACAGCGCCTTGCCCTCGGCGGCGGCGCCGGTCAGCTGCGGGTTGTCCTGCGCCTGGGCACCCGGGGCGAAGACGGTGTAGGCGCCGCCGGCGAGCATCAGCGCGGCGATCAGCCGGACCGCGGCGCCCAGCCGGCGGCGGCCCCTGCTGCGCGCGGCGGGCCGCTCGCGCAACCGCGCGAGCAGACCGCGTCGGCGGTCGTTGTCAGAAGTCATGAGCGGTGTCCTTAACCGGTTGGACCTGTCTCAGGGGACGGAGCAGCAGCGCGGAATGTGACGCGCAAGATCACTGGAGCCAGTAGATCATGGCGTACAGCCCGATCCACACGACGTCGACGAAGTGCCAGTAGTACGACACGACGATCGCCGAGGTCGCCTGCGCCGGAGTGAACCGGCCCATGGTCGTGCGGACCATGAAGATGATGAAGGCGATCAGGCCGCCGGTCACGTGCAGGCCGTGGAAGCCGGTGGTCAGGTAGAACACCGACCCGTAACCGTCTCCGTTGATCTTGACGCCGTCGGCGACCAGGTGCCGGTACTCGTTCAGCTGGCCGAGCACGAAGATCAGGCCCATCACGAACGTGACGGTGAACCAGCGCCGCAGCGCGTGCACGTCGCCCTTCTCCGCCGCGAAGACGCCAAGCTGGCAGGTCACCGAGGACAGCACCAGGATCACCGTGAAGGTGGTCGCGTAGGGAATGTTCAGCGACTCGGTGTGCTTCTCCCACTGCTCCGGCGCAGCCGCGCGGATAGAGAAGTACATCGCGAACAACGCCGCGAAGAACATGAGTTCGCTGGAGAGCCACACGATCGTCCCGACGCTGACCATGTTCGGTCGGGTCAGAGAGTGGATCCGGCTCTTGTCAATGGCTGGGGCCGCAGTCACGCCGTCATTATTGCCCCTGACCGGGGCCGGCGATCAGCGGGGTGGCAAACCTGCGCCTTCCGTGGCCCGAGCGTCAGGGTCCGGTTCGCCTGGCCTAGCCTGAAAAGCGTGCTGCACGTCGATCCGATCTTCGCCGCCACCTCGGCCCCGCCGCCGTTCACCGTCGGCGCGGTGCTGACCGAGACCCGGCTGGACAGCTGGCTGGCCCTCGGCCTTGTGCTCGCTGCCGGCCTGTACCTCTACGGGGTACACCGTCTGCGCATACGTGGAGACCGCTGGCCGATCGCCCGTACCGTGTTCTTCATCGGCCCCGGGCTGGGCGGTATCGCGCTGGTCACGGTCAGCGGGCTGCACGCGTACGACACGGCGCTGTTGTCCGTGCACATGATCCAGCACATGGTGCTGTCGATGGTGGCGCCGATCTTCCTGGCGCTGGGCGCGCCGATGACCCTGGCCCTGCGCACGCTGCCGGTCGGGCCGCGTAAGCGCCTGCTCGCGATCGTGCACAGCCGCGTCGCCCGGGTCTACAGCTTCCCGCTGGTGGCGTTCGCCATCTTCGTGGTCAACCCGTTCGTCCTGTACTTCAGCGACCTGTACCGCTTCACCCTCGAGCACGCCTGGGCACACGAACTGGTGCACGCGCACTTCATCATGACCGGCTGCGTGTTCTTCTGGCCGCTGCTCGGCCTGGACCCGCTGCCCGGCCGCTGGCCGTACCCGGCGCGTGCGCTGCTGATGCTGCTGTCCGTGCCGTTCCACACCGTGCTCGGCCTCACCATCATGCAGAGCAGCACGCTCTTCGGCGGCGACTGGTACCCGTCCCTCAACCTCGGTTGGTCCGACCCCTGGGCGGACCAGGTGGTCGCCGGCGGCATCCTCTGGGCCGGCGGTGAGTTCGTCAGTGTGACCATGCTCGCGGTCCTGGTGGTCCAGTGGGTCAAACAGTCCGAACGCGAGGCCCGCCGGGTCGACCGCGAGCTGGATCGCCAGGAGGCCCGCGAGCGCGCCGCCGACGCCGCAGCCGCCTGAGCTGCCCGGACGGTACGCCCCGACGGGCGGCGACGGGCGGGATGTCAGCTACGTCACGCCGAACGGTACGATCGGCGGGCAGCTACGAGGTGGGAGTCAGTCCAGCATGAGCGATCGTCTTTGCACCGTCTTGCTCTACAGCGACGACCCGCAGGTCCGTGATCGGATGCGGATGGCCGTCGGCACCCGGCCCGCGCCCGGGCTGCAGATCGAGTTCGTCGACGCGTCGACCTACGCGGAGACCATCCGGCTGGTCGACGACTACGAGATCGACCTGCTGCTGCTCGACGGTGAGGCGAGCCCGGGCGGCGGCATCGGCATCGCCCGCCAGATCAAGGACGACCGGGACGACGCTCCCCCGACCTGCCTGGTGATCGCCCGCGCCGCCGACCGATGGCTCGCCGCGTACGCCGAGGTCGACGCGACGCTGGTGCACCCGCTCGACCCGGTGACCACCGGAGGCACGGTGGCCGAGCTGCTGCGGACGCACGCACCCGCCTGACGTCCCCACGCTCTCCGGCACCAACACGGCGCCGGACCAGTCGGCGCCGGTTCCAGCCCACCCGCACTTCGCACGCTCGGGAGGCCCGCCATGGGCGATCGGACCTGGCCGCACCTGCTCAACTCGCTGCTGCGCGGCGAGGAGCTGTCCACCGCCGACACCGCCTGGGCGATGGGCGAGATCATGGCCGGGTCGGCGGGCGCCGCGCAGGTCGCGGGCTTCGCGGTGGCGCTGCGGGCCAAGGGTGAGACATCGGCCGAGCTGGCTGGGCTGGTGGAGACGATGTTGAGCCGGGCCGTCCCGGTCGACCTCCCCGACGAGCTGCGGTCCACCGCACTGGACGTGGTGGGCACCGGCGGTGACCTCGCCCACACGGTCAACATCTCCACCATGGCCGCTCTGGTGGTGGCGGGTGCCGGCGTCCGCGTGGTCAAGCACGGCAACCGGGCGGCATCGTCCTCCTGCGGCACAGCCGACCTGTTGGAGTTCCTCGGCGTCCCGCTCGACCTCGATCCGGACGCGATCGTCCGCTGCGTCACCGAGGCGGGCATCGGGTTCTGCTTCGCGGCCCGGTTCCACCCGGGGATGCGGCACACCGGGCCGGTTCGCCGGGAGCTGGGCGTGCCCACCGTCTTCAACTTCCTCGGCCCGCTGACCAACCCGGCCCGGCCCCGTGCCGGCGCCGTCGGCTGCTTCGACCCGCGAATGGCCCCGGTGATGGCTGGCGTGTTCGCCGCCCGCGGTGACTCCGTCCTGGTGATGCGCGGCGAGGACGGGCTGGACGAGTTCACCACGGCCGCACCGACCCGGATCTGGGCGGCCCAGGGCGGCACCGTACGCGAGACCGTGCTGGACGCGATGGACCTGGGAGTACCCCGGGCCACCCTCGCGGACCTGCGGGGCGCTGACGCCGCGTACAACGCTGGGGTGGCCCGTCGTCTGCTGGCCGGCGAGAAGGGCCCGGTCCGCGACGCGGTGCTGGTCAACGCCGCGGCGGCGCTGGCCACGCAGGGCCCGCTCGACGGCGACCTGACCGAGGCGCTGCGCGCCGGTCTGGACCGCGCGGCCGAGTCGATCGACTCCGGCGCGGCCGCCGCGACCCTCGACCGCTGGATCGAGACCGCCACCACCGCCTGACCCACCGCTCCCTGACGCCGGCGTGGGCCGCCCGCGGGTGCCGGGGGTGGTCAGCTCGGAACCCGCGAATCTGCGGTGTTCGGAGGACCAGGATGCACCGGCATCAATGATGTCGAGTGGATCACCGGGGATCTGTCGGACCCGCGTGGAAAACTACAGCCGAGTAGTTCTCCGCTTCCGTTGTGCGCCACTGTCGCATCCGGGGGCGGTTCGTCTGGAGTTGAGAAGGAGACGCCCGTGTCGCACCGCGAGCTCTACTGCGACGTCTGCGAGGGCGTGGCACCGTTCGAGGCGCCGCCCTGCGTCGACGACCACGGCACCGACTGTCCCGAGCTGATCTGCACCGGCTGCGGCGCGGCCGTGGTGATCGCCACGTTCACCGTCCCCGTGACCCGGCTGGCCGAGCGCCGACGCCCCCAGCCCACCCGCCGCCACGCCGCCTGAGGCCCACCGAGCGCCCTGGGGCCTGGTCGGCCCCCGCACAACGACGAAGGCCCGCTCCCCCGGTGGGGATGCGGGCCTTCGAGGCGTACGGGCCGATCGCGACGGCGACCGGGCGGATCAGTGCTCGGCGGTACGCCGGGTGCCGGAGTAGTACTCGAACAGCAGACCGCACGCGGCGAAGATGACCGCCAACAGGCCGGCGCCGATCAGCCAGTACTGCCAGAACACCAGGCCGAGCGCGGCGAGCGCGGCGGCCAGCGCCAGACCGAACGGCCAGTAGCTGCCCGGGCTGAAGAAGCCGACCTCGCCAGCGCCGTCGGCGATCTCGGCGTCCGGGCGGTCCTCCGGGCGCAGGTCGATCCGGCGGGAGACGAACCAGAAGAAGCCACCGCACATCGAGCAGAGCAGGAAGGACAGCAGCAGGGCGACGGTGCCCACCCACTCGACGCCGCCCGACGCACCGTTCGTCCAGGCGCCGTAGAGGATGGTGGCACCGAGGAGGAACCCGGCGATGATCAGGAAGATACGCCACTCGGTCTTCATGCGGCTGCCTCAGCTTCCCGTGCGGGCCGGAACTTTGTCCGGGTTGAAGTTGTCCTGCGTCCGCCGGGTGTCGAACGGCTGCGTGGTCTCCGCGTACGGCTGCTCACCGATCTCGGCCAGCGCGTCCTGGGTGGACTTGCCGCCCTGCTTGGCAGCCAGGAACTTGTCGTAGTTCTCCGGCGAGACCACCCGCAGCTCGAAGTTCATGAACGCGTGGTAGCTGCCGCACAGCTCGGCGCAGCGCCCGACGTAGGCACCCTCGGCGTCCAGGCTGGAGACCTCGAAGACGTTGCGGATCTTGCCCGGCATCACGTCCCGCTTGAACAGCAGCTCCGGCACCCAGAACGAGTGGATGACGTCGCGGCTGGTCTCCTCGAACCGGATGGACCGGTTCGTCGGCAGCACCAGCACCGGGATGACCTCGCTGGTGCCCAGCGTCGACGCGGTGGTGCGGGCCTCCGGGCCCTGACCGTCGCGGTAGTTGAACTGCCAGTTCCACTTGAACGCGACGACCTCGACCGTGACGTCCGGGTTCTTGGACAACTTGTCGACGTCGGTCTGCACGATCGCCGTGTAGTAGAAGAGCACGGAGACGATCAGGATCGGCGCGATGGTGTAGAGGAACTCCATCGGCATGTTGTAGCGGGTCTGCACCGGCAGCGCGTTGCCACGCTTGCGGTACCGCACCACACACCAGAAGATCAGGCCCCACACGAAGATGCCGACCGCGAGCGCCGCGACACAGGAGGCGATCCACAGGTCGTACATCCGCTTGGACTCCGGCGAGATGCCGCCCTGCGGCCAGCCGAAGCCGTCGAACGCCTGTCCCACATCACAGCCCGTGAGCAGGACCAGCAACGCCACGCCACCGAGACCGAGCCCGGCCAACCGACCAGCACCACGCCCCCGGCGTCCACCGACCCCTGAGGAAGCGCTGTGCCGTACGGCCGACGGCCGTACCTCCGAACTCCTTGCGACCACCTGGTCCTGCCTCCCTAGCGCGCCGCGGTGCGTCTTTCGTCAGCACCGGCGGCAAAGGCGTCACCGACGGTCGCAGATTACTCGACCATGACGGACTCGACCGTGGTGGGGTCGCTGTCCACCCCCCATTGGGGGGAACCTGGCCATACCTCCGCGATAACGTAACGATCCGTGAGCGCGAGGAATGAACCGGGGTTGCGAGCCCCGCAGTCGCGAACAGAAGGTGGCACCGTGAGCGCATCCCCGGTCTACCTGGACGCGGCGACCGCCGCGCCGATGCACCCGGTCGCGCGGCAGGCGCTGCTGGCCGCGCTCGACGACGGCTGGGCCGACCCGGGCAAGCTCTACACCCAGGCCCGCCGGGCACGGCAACTGCTCGACGCCGCCCGCGAGGCCACCGCGCTGACGCTCGGCGTCCGCGCCGACGAGGTGTCCTTCACCCCCAGCGGTACGACCGCAGCCCACGGGGCGGTGCTCGGGGGTTTGGCGGGGCGGCGCCGGATCGGGTCGACGCTGGTGCACTCGGCGATCGAGCATTCGGCGGTGCTGCACGCCGCGGAGCGGCACGTCGCCGCTGGCGGGG
Source organism: Micromonospora sp. LH3U1 (assembly GCF_028475105.1). Taxonomy (NCBI): domain Bacteria; kingdom Bacillati; phylum Actinomycetota; class Actinomycetes; order Micromonosporales; family Micromonosporaceae; genus Micromonospora; species Micromonospora sp. LH3U1. The sequence continues at coordinate 5,348,116 of NZ_CP116936.1, forward strand.
CCGCCACTGCGGTGCCCGTCGACCGGTTGGGCCGGCTGGACCTGACCGCCTGGTCGGCCGCCGTTCGGGCCCCCGGAGTCGCACTGGCCGCACTGATCACCGCCAGTCACGAGGTGGGCACCGTGCAACCGGTCGCCGAGGCGGCCGCCACCTGCGCCGACGTGGGCGTGCCGCTCTACGTGGACGCCGCGCAGTCGGTCGGGCGGGTGCCCCTGCCGGCCGGCTGGTCGGTGCTCACCGCGAGCGCCCACAAGTGGGGCGGTCCACCCGGGGTGGGCGTGCTGGCGGTCCGTAAGGGGACCCGCTGGGAGTCACCCTGGCCGGCCGACGAGCGGGAGGGTGGGCGTACCCCGGGGTGGTGAACCTGCCCGCGGTGGTGGCGGCGGCGGCGAGCCTGCGGGCGGCGGCGGCCGACGCGGCGGCCGAGGCGACCCGGCTGGACCCGCTGGTGGACCGGATCCGGGCGCGGGTGGCGGCGGAGGTCCCCGACGTGGAGGTGGTCGGCGACCCGGTGCTCCGGCTGCCCCACCTGGTCACCTTCTCGTGCCTGTACGTCGACGGCGAGGCGCTGCTGCACGCACTGGACCGGCGGGGCTTCGCCGTGTCGTCCGGCTCGTCCTGCACCTCGTCCACGCTGCGCCCGTCGCACGTGCTGGAGGCGATGGGGGTGCTCTCGCACGGCAACGTCCGGGTCAGCCTGCATCGGGAGACGACCGAGGCGGACGTCGAGCGGTTCCTCACCGAACTGCCCGGGATCGTCGCCGAACTGCGCGCCGAGGCCGGGGTGGTGGGGCTGTGACGATGCCGGACGAGGTCATCGACTGCCGGGGGCAGCGCTGCCCGCTGCCCGTGATCGCGGCGGCGCGACGGATGCCCGAGGTGCCGGTCGGCACGGTGGTCCGGGTGCTGGCCGACGACCCGGCGGCGGCGGTCGACATTCCCGCCTGGTGCCGGATGCGCGGCCACGAGTACCTGGGTTCCGTCAACGGCCCCGAAGGCCCCGCCCACGACGTCCGCCGCACCCACTAACCCCACCCCACCCCCACCACCCCCAACCCCCGCCTCACCCCGGCGTCGATCATGGAGTTGTGGTGGGGGACGAAAGTCGCAGAAGGCGACTATCCGGCCACCACTACTCCATGATCGACGCGGTGGGTGGGGACTACGACGGGAGGAGGTGGGGGCGGATTTCGTCTGCCGCGGTGTCGCCGTAGGACTCGGCCAGCCGCTTGACGAACAGGTCGCGGCGGACGTCGTACTCCTGGGTCCCGACGGTTTCCAGGACCAGCGTGGCCAGCAACGAGCCGACCTGGGCGGCCCGCTCCAGGTCGACCCCCCAGGAGAGCGCGGTGAAGAAGCCGGCCCGGAAGCCGTCGCCCACGCCGGTCGGGTCGACAGCCCGGATCTCCCGCGCGATCGGTACGTGGATCGGGTCGATGCCACGTCCGGCGATCTCCACACCGTGCTTGCCCAGCGTGGTGACCCGCACCTTCACAAGATCCAGCAGCTGGTCGTCGCTCAGCCCGGCCTTGCTCTGCAACAGCGACTTCTCGTAGTCGTTGGTCATCAGGAACTCGGCGCCTTCGATCAGCGCCACCACGTCCTCGCCGCCCATCCGGGCGAGCTGCTGGGACGGGTCGGCGGCGAACGCGTACCCACGGGTGCGGCACTCGGCCGAATGCCGCAGCATCGCCTCGGGGTCGTTGGCGCCGACGAGCACCAGGTCCAGTCCGCCGAGCCGGTCGGCGACCGGGGCGAGCTCGATGTTGCGCGCCTCGCTCATCGCACCGGCGTAGAACGACGCGATCTGGCACATGTCCGTGTCCGTGGTGCAGACGAACCGGGCGGTGTGCGCCACCTCGCTGATGTGTACCGACTCGCAGTCCACGCCGTGGCGCTCCAGCCAGGAGCGGTAGTCGGCGAAGTCCGCCCCGACCGCACCGAGCAGCACCGGGCGCAGCCCGAGCTGACCCATCCCGAAGGAGATGTTCGCCGCCACGCCGCCGCGGCGGAGCACCAGGTCATCTACCAGAAAGGAGAGGGACACCTTGTGCAGTTGATCGGCGATGAGCTGGTCGGCGAAGCGTCCGGGGAAACTCATCAGGTGATCGGTGGCGATCGAGCCGGTGACGGCGATCTTCATGTCAACCCTCGGGGTCGGAGGCAGGGCGCGGTCAGCCTACCGGCCCGGCAACCCGACGGTCACCGCTCGGTCGGACAACGGCAATGAGCTCGCCACGGCCGCGCCGGGACCGCTCCCAACCGGCTCGACCCCCGACGGGTACGACGACGGGGCCGTCCCGAAGGACGGCCCCGTCTCCGCTGACGCGTGGTGTGTGACTCAGTTGAAGGAGTCACCGCAGGCGCAGGAGCTGCCCGCGTTGGGGTTGTCGATGGTGAAGCCCTGGGCGTCGATCCGGTCGGCGAAGTCGATCGTCGCGCCGGAAAGGTACGGGGCGCTCATCCGGTCGACGACGACCCCGACACCACCGAAGTCGGTGACGACATCACCGTCGAGCGAACGCTCGTCGAAGAAGAGCTGGTACCGCAGGCCGGAGCAGCCGCCCGGCTGCACGGCGACGCGGAGCCGCAGGTCGTCGCGGCCCTCCTGCTCGATCAGGGCCTTGACCTTCTGCGCCGCGACGTCGGTGAGGACGACGGAAGTAGGGGCCTGGGCCTCGGTCGACTCGGTCTGCGCTGGCGTGGTCACGTGGAAGTCTCCCTGCGCGGTTTGGGTCCGGACGCACTGGCCAACGCCGCGCGCCGTCCAGTGATTCCCGATTGTGTTCCTCCGCCGATGGTACGCCGCCCCGGCCGGGCTCACCCGCGTGCCGTGACCCCCGCCGCAGGTCGGCCCGGTCGCGGGCGGGGCCGACCGGGCTGTCGACGTACTCAGCGGCTCCACTGGCGGGCCAGCCGGGCGCCCAGCTCGCGTAAACCCTCCGCGGGCCGACTCATCGCGGCGTCGAGCCCGCCGCCCTCCTCACCGCCGAAGTGCTCGACCAGGCTGTACGCGTCGGTCACCCCGGCCGAGGCGGCCTCCCGCCGGCCGGTGCTCACCTGCCCGGCCACCACCACGCAGGGGACTCCCCGGTCGCGGGCGGCGCCGGCCACCCCGGCGACCACCTTGCCGCGCAGCGACTGGTGGTCGAACGACCCCTCACCGGTGATCACCAGGTCGGCGGTGTCCAGTGCGGCGTCCAGTCGGGTGGCCCGGGTGACGAGGCCGATCCCGGACTCGCAGCCGCCGCCCAGGGCGAGGATGGCCGCGCCGATGCCGCCGGCGGCCCCGCCTCCGGGGAGCGTGCCGAGCCCCGCCGGGCAGCCGGCCAGATCCCGTTCCAGCACCGCCGCGAAACGCTCCAGCGCGGCGTCGAGCAGCAGCACGTCAGCCCGGTCGGCGCCCTTCTGCGGGCCGAACACGTTGCTCGCGCCGTGCAGGCCAAGCAGTGGGTTGTCCACGTCGGTGGCCGCGACGAGCCGGACGCCACGCAGCCGGGGTGCGCCGTCCACCGCGTCGACCGCGGCGAGCGCCGCCCCGCCGTACGGCAGCGCGGCGCCCCCGAGTCGAGCGGGGTCACGCCCAGCGCGGCGAGCATTCCGGCTCCGGCGTCGTTGGTGCTGGAGCCGCCCAGCCCGATCACCACGGTGCGGGCACCGCTCTCCACAGCGGCGGCCACCAACAGGCCCAGCCCGTACGAGGTGGTGGTCTTCGGGTCGCGTTCGGTGGTGGAGAGCAGGTGCAGGCCGCACGCCTGCGCGCTCTCCAGGTAGGCGGTCGCGCCGTCGGCGGTGAGCAGGATCTCACCGGCCGCCGGCCGGCCCAGCGGGTCGACCGTCGACACCGGCACCCGCCGGCCGCCGAGGGCTTCGGCGAGCACCTCCACGAAGCCCGGCCCACCGTCGGCGAGCGGCCGGATCAGCAGGTCGTCCCCATCGGTGACGGTGCGCCAGCCGGCGGCCACCGCGGCGGCCACCTCCGGTGCGGGCAGGGTGCCGGCGAACTTGTCCGGGCAGAGCAGCACGCGCATGCGGAGCAGTGTGGCAGCCCACACCGATGGAAGCGGCGTCGCGCTCGCGCTGTGGGACCATGGGCTACGTGACTTCGACCTGGGTGGAACCCTCCAACACGGCGACGGCTCTGCTGCTGCTCGGCCGGGGTAGCGACCCCGACACCGAGCGTGGCGTCGAGTGTCCGGGCGACCTGCCGGCGCCCAGCGATCCGGATCTCGTGGCCCGCGCCACCGCCGCCAAGGCCAAGCTGGGGAGCAAGGTCTTCGTGCTGGGGCACCACTACCAGCGCGACGAGGTCATCCAGTTCGCCGACGTGACCGGTGACTCGTTCAAGCTGGCCCGGGAGGCCGCGGCCCGTCCGGACGCGGAATACATCGTCTTCTGCGGCGTGCACTTCATGGCCGAGAGCGCCGACATCCTCACCACCGCCGCCCAGCGGGTGATCCTGCCCGACCTCGCGGCGGGCTGCTCGATGGCGGACATGGCGGTCCTGGGCCAGGTCGAGGCCGCGTGGGACACCCTGACCGAGCTGGGCATCGCCGGTGCGACCGTCCCGGTGACGTACATGAACTCCTCGGCCGACATCAAGGGCTTCGTCGGCCGCAACGGCGGCGTGGTCTGCACCTCGTCCAACGCCAAGCGCGCCCTGGACTGGGCGTTCGAGCAGGGGTCGAAGGTGCTCTTCCTGCCCGACCAGCACCTGGGCCGCAACACGGCCGTGCTGGAGATGGGCCTGTCGCTGGACGACTGCGTGCTCTACGACCCGCACAAGCCCGGTGGCGGGCTCACACCGGAGCAGCTGCGCGACGCCAAGATGATCCTCTGGCGGGGGCACTGCTCGGTGCACGGCCGGTTCACGCTGGACAGCGTCAACGACGTACGCGAGCGGGTGCCCGGGGTGAACGTCCTGGTCCACCCGGAGTGCCGGCACGAGGTCGTCACCGCCTCCGACTACGTCGGCTCCACCGAATACATCATCAAGACGATCGAGGCGGCTCCCGCCGGCTCGGCGTGGGCACTCGGCACCGAGCTGAACCTGGTCCGCCGGCTCGCGCTGGCGCACCCGGACAAACAGATCACGTTCTTGGACAAGGCCGTCTGCTACTGCTCGACGATGAACCGGATCGATCTGCCGCACCTGGTCTGGGCTCTTGAGGAGCTGGTCGCGGGCCGGGTCGCCAACCAGATCACGGTGGACGCCGACACCGCGCACCACGCCCGGGTAGCGCTGGATCAGATGCTCGCTCTGCCCGGCGCGGACACCCCACCGCCGGCGGCGGCGTCCTGATCACGATCTGTAGCGCTCTTGGTACGCAAAAGTGCCGGATCACCGATTAATGCCGCACACGCCGATGTGACCGAGTCCTTTTTCGTCACCGAGGGCTATGCTGCCGGAGCGACGACACACGCGGGCCGTTTCGATATGGCCGCATCCGGGGTAGCGAGAAGGTTCAGGCACCCCACCAACAACACGGCAGCACCGACGCGCTGGAGGTTGCGTTGACCGACGACGTCCTGGTCGTTCACGGAGGCACTCCGCTCGAAGGGCGGATCCGCGTGCGCGGCGCGAAGAACCTGGTATCGAAGGCGATGGTCGCTGCGCTTCTCGGCGACAGCCCGAGCCGGCTGTTCGACGTGCCGAAGATCCGCGACGTCGAGGTGGTCCGGGGTCTGCTCGGTCTGCACGGCGTCAAGGTCACCGACGGCGCCGAGGACGGCGAGCTCGTCTTCGACCCGGCGAACGTGGAGAGCGCGAGCACCGACCAGATCAACGTGCACGCCGGTTCCAGCCGGATCCCGATCCTGTTCTGCGGCCCGCTGCTGCACCGGCTCGGGCACGCGTTCATCCCGGACCTGGGCGGCTGCCACATCGGCCCGCGCCCGATCGACTTCCACCTTCAGGCGCTGCGAGAGTTCGGTGCCACGGTCGAGAAGCGGCCGGAGGGTCTGCACCTGTCCGCGCCGAACGGGCTGCACGGCACGAAGTTCGCCCTGCCGTACCCGAGCGTCGGCGCCACCGAGCAGGTGCTGCTGACCGCGGTGATGGCCGAGGGCGTCACCGAGCTGCGTAACGCCGCGGTCGAGCCGGAGATCATCGACCTGATCTGCATCCTGCAGAAGATGGGCGCGATCATCAAGGTCCACACCGACCGGGTGATCGAGATCCAGGGCGTGCCGAAGCTGCACGGCTACACCCACCGGCCGATCCCGGACCGGATCGAGGCGGCGAGTTGGGCGGCCGCCGCGCTGGCCACCCGTGGCCACGTCGAGGTGCTGGGCGCGCAGCAGGCCGACATGATGACCTTCCTGAACGTCTTCCGCTCGGTCGGCGGCGAGTACGAGGTCACCGACGCGCGCGCGCCGAAGCTGGGCGACCCGGGCCAGGAGGGCGGCATCCGCTTCTGGCACCCGGGCGGTGAGCTGAACGCGGTGGCGCTGGAGACCGACGTGCACCCCGGCTTCATGACCGACTGGCAGCAGCCGCTGGTCGTGGCGCTCACCCAGGCCCGCGGCCTGTCGATCGTCCACGAGACGGTCTACGAGCAGCGGCTGGGCTACACCGAGGCACTGAACTCGATGGGCGCCAACATCCAGGTCTACCGGGACTGCCTCGGCGGCACCCCGTGCCGCTTCGGCCGGCGCAACTTCAAGCACTCCGCGGTGATCGCCGGGCCGAGCAAGCTGCACGCCGCCGACCTGGTCATCCCGGACCTGCGGGCCGGGTTCAGCCACCTGATCGCGGCGCTCGCGGCCGAGGGCACCTCCCGGGTGTACGGCGTCGACCTGATCAACCGGGGCTACGAGGACTTCGAGGCGAAGCTCGCCGACCTGGGCGCGCACACCGAGCGTCCGTAACCTCGATCGTCCTTCGTTCGCTGCGACAACTCCAGCTCGGCTGACGGCCATGATTCGGCCTCCGCGCCGCCAGGCGGCGCTCCGGACCGTAGGCCGGTCTGACGCCGCGCTGCGACCTGTAGCGGTCGGCCCGGTGCACCGCGATGTGCACCGGGCGCGAACCGTTGGCTACCCTTGCCGCGTGCCGTCGCTCTTTCGCCGCAAGTCCACTGACCTCGTCGACGAGGCTGCCACCTCCGTGACCTCCGAGGAGGCCGCCGAGCGTTCCCGGGGCTACACCCCGGCCAAGGGTCGGGAGACGCCGAAGCGGCCCACCGCCGGTCGCCGCCCGGCCGGCCCCAGCCGCCCCCTCACCAAGGAGGAGGAGCGGGAGCGTCGCCGCCAACTGCGCGCCGAGGCCGCGTCGGAGTTCCGCCGTGAGGGCGGTCCCCGCGACCGTGGCCCGGAGCGGCTGCTGGCCCGCAACGTGGTCGACTCCCGGCGTACCGTCGGCACCTGGTTCTTCGGCGGCGCGCTGATCGTGCTGATCGGGTCGAACGCGGCCATGCCGCCGGTGGTCCGGTTGATTTCCAACGTGCTCTGGGGCGCGCTGGCGCTGGGCGTGGTCATCGACTCGGTGCTGATCTGCCGCAAGATCAGCAAGCTGGTCCGGGAGCGCTTCCCGAAGTCGGACCAGCGGATGGGCTCGCTCTTCCTCTACGCGGTCATGCGGTCGATCACCTTCCGGCGGATGCGCGCTCCGGCCCCTCAGGTCAAGCTCGGCGCGAAGGTCTGACCCGACTCGGCGCGAGGGTCCCCCACGCACTGACCAAGATCCGCACAACATCAGGGATGATGCTGCCTCCAGCACGCCGGAGGGAGCAGTTTCCCCGGAGTTGTGCGGTTCTTGCTTGAGGCGATCGTGGCTGCTCCCGAGAGGGAAGCACCTCGGGAAGCACCCGAGCGCCAGTTGTTCGTTGTACCGTACGAATGGTTCACCATGCTGAACAGCTGGTGCTGTTCGTCAACCCGAACGCTGATCCGATGGAGCGATTGCATGCCTCCGGAACCCGCTGCCCCGCTGGCCACCATCGCCGCCGCTCTGCGCCGGGAGCGCGAACGGGTCGGCATCTCGCTGACCGAGCTCGCCCGCCGGGCCGGGGTGGCCAAGTCCACCCTCTCGCAACTGGAGTCGGGCACCGGCAACCCGAGCGTGGAGACGATCTGGGCGCTCGGCAAGGCACTCGGCGTGCCGTTCAGCCGGCTGGTGGAGCCCGTCGACGACGGCGTACGGGTGATCCGGGCAGGAGACGGGTCTCACGTCCGCTCCGAGCAGGCCGACTTCACCGGCACGCTGCTCAGCGCCGGCTCGGCACACCTACGCCGGGACGTCTATCTGATCAAGCTGGAACCGGGCGCGATCCGAGCCACGGACGGGCACACCCCCCGCAGTATCGAGCACGTGGTGGTGGCCGCCGGCCGACTGCGCGTAGGTCCCGAGACGGCCCCGGTCGAACTCGACCCGGGCGACTACGCCACATTCCCCGGTGACGCCCCACACCGCTACGAGGCGCTCACTCACGGTACGTTCGCCGTCCTCATCATGGAGCACCCCTGACCAGGGGCGGCGATCCCGCCCGAGTCGAGTCGTCGTCGACTGCGATATCGTCCGAGATGAGATTCGGTTATAGGGCCAAATGTCCGAAACCAATGGGATAACGTTTGCGCCGGTGGTCGGAGCCACAGTGGCGGTGAGCGAGCCCACGCCGTTACCCTCCATCCGCAGCCACGGCCTGCCGGAGCAGCAACCTGACCGGCACGCGAGGCCCCAGCGCGACAATTTGCAACGAGGTGACAACGCGTGAGCGAGCGGACGCGAGCCGGCCACCGGAGCGTGGCAGGCGGCGACCGGACGCCCGGCGGTCACCCGGCTGCGGCTGCGGCTAGCTCACCTTCGGCGACAATCGGCCGCGCGGCCGGGTGTGGCGACGGGCTCGGCGGATGAACGGCCGCTACACCGACCGGTGGCCAGACCCGAACGAACCATCCTGGGTGGTCGAACCGACCTCCGAGTGGCACCCCCAGTTCCCCGGCCAGCGCTACCCCGGCGACATCGGCATGCCCCACCAGCCGCCACCGCGCGGCCGGGCGACGGTGACCGGCCGAGCCGAGGTGCCGCCGCTCGCGCCCACCCGCTCGGACGGCACCTACCTCGGCCGCTCCTGGGCCGACGAACCGCCGGCAGAACCGGCACCCCACAGCCGGTCCTGGGTCGACGACGAGCCGGGCGAGGCACCCACCTACGGCCGGCCCCGGGGCGACGAACGCTCGGCCGACGCGTCCGCCTACGGCCGGCCCGACAGTGCCGACTCCCGCAACTACGACCACGAGCCGTACCGACGGCCACTACCCGAGCCGCCCCGCCGCGACGATCGCCGCTCCCCCGAGTCGGACCGGCGTACCGCCTGGTCCGACCGACGCCCCGCCGACGACCGGGGACCGGCGCGGGAGGCCGCCTGGCACCGGGACCAGCCCGCCACCGAGCGGTACGACAGCCGTCGTCCACGGCAGGAGCCCACCGAGCGGGATCGGGGTTACCTCGGCACGCCACCGGTCTCCCCCGCGCCCCGATCCGATTCCGGTTGGGTGCCGGAGCCGGACGATGCGCCGCACCGGCGCGGCACCCAGGAGCGACCGGCCGCCGGTTACGAGCGGCACCCCGGCGACGGATACGGCGTACGACCCACCCGCGACCACGACGGCCGGACAGCCGACGGAGCCGACCAGTGGGCGCCCGTGGACGGCCGCACGCGGTATCGCGCCGACGGGTACCCGGACCGGACCGCCGACGACGCCCGGAGCCCGGAGCGGCGCTATCGCGCGGACGAGGGGGTCGGCGCAGCACAGTCACCCAATGGTGGACGTCGGCGCCGGCCCGAGCCGGAGATGCCCGAACAGCCCCGCCGCGACGACGATCGACGTCGGCCCGACACCGACCCGCACCGGCAGCAGCCCCGTGAGGCTGCGGCCCGCGCCGAGGCGTACCCGGACCGGCGTCCCCGCGAGGAGGCCCGACCGGACGCGTACCGCGAGGACGGACCTCGTGACAACGGGTACCGCGAAGACGGACCTCGCGAGAACGGTCACCGCGAGCCTCGCCCGCAGCCTGGTCAGCGGCCCGACGGCAGCCTGCCCTGGCCGCCACCGGGTCCGGTGCGTCAGGACCGCACCCGGGAGCCGGGCCACCGCCCCGCGGATCCGCACCGCATCCCGGACCCACAGCGCGCGGCCGACCCACAGCGCGCCGCCGACCCGTACCGCAACGCGGAGCCGGGCATCCCGTCGCGGCCGGCCTCCCAGTCCGAGCGGCCGGCGGTCACTCCGGCCCGCTACGACGAGCGACCGGCGGCAACCCCCTCCCGGTACGACGAGCGACCGGTGCGCCCAGCCGCGACGGCTCCGCCAGCACCAGCCACGTCAGGCCGTGCCACCCCGGTCTCCCCGGAGCGACCGGTATCGCCGGCACCCGTCTCCCCCGCTGCGCCCGGCCGGGACCGACCGGTGTCGGCCGCCCCGGTCTCCCCTGCCTTCGACGTGCCCGTCTCGGGTCCACCTGCCGCACGCCTGCGGCTGGAGTACCTGCCCGCGCCGGTGGACCCGCCGATCTCCGACGAGCGGTCGGATGCCCCCCTGTCGCCGGGGCACGGGACGACTGCCGGCCCGGCGCCGACGACCGGGGCACACCCCACCGCACCGCCGCGTTACCCCGGTCCGGACACCGGGAGCCGCCCGGTGGACCAGCGACGCGGCGAGGAGCCGAGCCCGGACCGCCGCGGGGCGGCGACCCGCTGGGCACCACCGCGCCGACCGAACGCCGCCCGGTCTCGCCGGAACGCCCGCTCCCGCCAGACCGCCCGGCCTACCCGGACCCTTCGGCCTCGCCAGACCGTTCGGCTACGCCGGACCGGCCGAACTCGCCGGACCGCCCGCAGTCGCCGCAGCGCCCGCAGTCGTCGGAGCGGCTGGCCCCGACGGCGGACACACGCCCGTCGGTCGCGCCGCCGCCCGCCTGGCAGGTACCGGACCCGCCGGCGCCCCGCCCCGCCCCAGCGCCCTCGACTCCTGCGGCCCCGACCCCGGCGCCCTCGACCCCGGCGCCCTCGACCCCGGAGGCCCCGACCCCAGCGGCCTCGACCCCGGGGACCCAGCAGCCCTCGGTCGAGGACGTCGACCTGGCGCTCCCGCTGGCCCCTGGTACACCGCGCCGCTACGTACCCCCGCCGCCCTCGGAAGGCCCGGTGGCACCCCTTCACGAGCCGGACGCGGCTGCGGGTACCCGCGGGCCGGACGCGTGGTTCAGCCCCGCTCAGCCGGCCGATTCCGACCAGGACGAGCCAGCGTCGACCCGGCAGTCGTCCGACCAGGACGAGCCGCCGTCGGACCGGCAGTCGTCCGACTCGGCCGACGATGAGTCGACAGCCGGGGACCCCGATCTCTTCACCGCACCAGCCACGGTGGACTGGGAGCCGTCGACACCGACCGCCGACGTCCACCACGAGGTGGCCGACGAGCCCGCAAGCGGCTCCACACCTGTGGACGCCTTCGAGCCGGTGTCCGCGCCACCCGCACGCCCGATCTCCGGCGCCCCACGCAACTGGGCGGACGACCTGGTCGACGACGCAGAGCAAGACGACGCACAGCCAACTGTCGGGCCGGAATCGCTGGAGGAGAACCGGCCCATCTCCGGTGCATCTCCCATGGCGATGCCGCACCACCAGGCCGAAGCCGTCGCCGAGTTCGACCACCAGTTCAGCGCTGGTCCCGTGGAGGACACCGATCCGGTCGAGCACGACCCGACGGATGAGCCCGTGCCGTACGGATCGTCGGAGGCTGCGAGCGGTCCGAACACCGCAGGGCCGATGGACGGTTCGCGGGTCGACGACTGGTCGGTCGCCGCCGCGCTGCCAGCCCCACCCGTCACGTCCTACGACGACTACACCGACGACGCGGGCCATCCTGTCTCGGCAGCACCCGCCGCGGCCCCTCCGGTCTCCGCTCCCCCCGCACCGCCGGTCTCGGCACCGCCCGTAACGCCCATCTCCGCGCCGCCAGTCGCCGCAGCACCCGTCTCCGCGCCGCCCGCGCCGGCACAGCCGGCCTCCGTGGCACCCGTCTCCGCGCCGCCCGCGCCGGCACGGCCCGTGTCCGCGCCACCCGCCGCGGCTCCCGTCTCCGCACCACCGACCTCGTCGGCACCCATGTCGGCAGCGCCCGTGTCCGCGCCACCCGCGTCCACGCCACCGCCCGCCGCGGCTCCCGTCTCCGCACCACCGATCTCACCAGCACCCATGTCGGCAGCGCCCGTATCGGCGCCGCCGGTGTCCGCGCCGCCGGTGTCCGCGCCACCCGCGTCAGCGCCACCCGCGTCGGCGCCACCCGCGTCAGCGGTGCCGACGTCCGGGCCACCCGCGTCAGCGGTGCCGACGTCCGGGCCACCGGCCTCAGCCGTTCCCAATCCCAGGACCGGCTCGGGTGGTGAGAACGTGCCGGTGTCCGCACCACCCGGCGACGCTCCGCCCGTGGTGACCCGCCCGTCGCTGGCCGACCAGGGCGATCCGGAGCAGGTCCTCGCGGCGTACCGCTGGCGGTTGGACCCGGTCACCCTGCGCGAGGAGCTGACGGAGCCGGACGACCTGCGGGCCATCCGGCGGCGACTGACCGCGAAGTTGGGCTCGGCAGCCGACAACCGTGCCCGGGCCCGGTTGCTCAGCCTGCGCGCGGTGGCCTCGCGGATCCTCGGCGACCTGGACGACGCGCTGGCCGACGGTCGGCTCGCCCTCACCTACGCCGAGGCGACCGGCGAGCTGCGCCGGACCGCGCTGGCCCAGGCCCGGCTGGCCCACGTCCTGCGCTGGCGCGGCGACTTCGCCGAGGCCGACCAGCTCTTCGCCCAGGCCAACTCGGTCGAGCTGCCCGACCGGTTGCGGGCCGCACTACACGAGCACGCCGGGCGGTCGTGTTACGACCAGGGACGACTCATGGACGCCTGCCAGCACTTCGAGCAGGCGCTCGACCTGCGCGGTGCCGCCGACGCCGAACTGCTGGACCGGATCCGGGTGGCCCTCGACGCGGTCACCGCGCGGGCCACGGCCGATGGCTTCGGGCCGTACCGCCGGGGTCGTGACGAGGTGCTCGAACGCGACCGACCCCCGCTGCCGGACCGGGACGGGCCGCTGTGGGGTTACACCGGCCCGAACGACGAGCTGGTCATCCCCGCCCGGTACGCCGAGGCGCAGCCGTTCCACGACGGGTTGGCCTGGGTCCGCCGGCCGGACACCGACCGGTGGTCGCTGATCAATCTGCTCGGTACGACGGTGATCCCGCCGTCCTACCGGGCGGCGCGCCCCTTCAGCGACGGCCTGGCCTGGGTGGTCGGCGAGGGCGGTTGGACGGCGATCGACGCGACCGGCGCGGTGCAGGTCGCACCCAACTTCGCTGACGTACGACCGTTCCGCCGCGGGTTGGCCGCAGTACGGCGCGAGGGGTGGGGGGCGGTCGACCGGACCGGCCGGATCGTCGTGCCCACCCGCTACCACGGGTTCGTCACGGAGTTGGCCGACGGCCAGCAGATCGACGGTTTCACCGACGAGGGGCTCGCCGTGGTCGACGTGGCCGGCCGCCGCGGCGTACTGGACCGCACCGGCGCGGTGCTGGTCCCGCCGACACATCCGATGCTGGTCATCCACCCGGTGGCGTTCCTGGTCGGCAGCGGGACCGGGCGGTGGGGCGCGTTGGACCGGCGCGGCGAGCCGCTCATCGACCTGGTGCACCGCGATCGCGCCGAGGTGCTGGCCGAGATCGACCGGCTACTCACCGACGCCAACCCGGTGCTCTGAGCGGCCGATCAGCGCTGTTAATCCGCCAGGGCTAGGGTCGGTACATGGAATTCCGACACCTGGGCCGTTCCGGCCTGATGGTCAGCGAGATCTCGTACGGCAACTGGATCACCCACGGTTCGCAGGTCGAGGAGGACGCCGCGTTCGCGTGCGTCCGGGCCGCTCTCGACGCGGGGATCACCACCTTCGACACCGCCGACGTGTACGCCGGCACCCGGGCCGAGGACGTGCTCGGCAGGGCGTTGCAGAACGAGCGCCGCGAAGGCCTGGAGATCTTCACCAAGGTCTACTGGCCGACCGGGCCGGGCCGTAACGACCGTGGCCTGTCCCGCAAGCACATCATGGAGTCGATCAACGGCTCGCTGCGCCGGCTGCGCACCGACTACGTGGACCTCTACCAGGCCCACCGCTACGACAACAGCACCCCGCTGGAAGAGACGATGGAGGCATTCGCCGACGTCGTCCACGCCGGCAAGGCGCACTACATCGGCGTCTCCGAGTGGACCGCCGCGCAGCTGCGCGCCGCCCACCCGCTCGCCCGGGAGCTGCACATCCCGCTGGTCTCCAACCAACCGCAGTATTCGCTGCTCTGGCGGGTCATCGAGGCCGAGGTCGTGCCGGCCAGCGAGGAGCTGGGCATCGGGCAGATCGTCTGGTCGCCGATGGCGCAGGGCGTGCTCTCCGGCAAGTACCTGCCGGGGCAACCGCCGCCGGCCGGCTCCCGCGCCACCGACGAGAAGTCGGGTGCGGGCTTCATCTCCCGGTTCATGAACGACGACGTGCTCACCCGGGTCCAGCAGCTCAAGCCCCTCGCCGAGCAGGCCGGGCTCAGCATGGCCCAGCTCGCCGTGGCGTGGGTGTTGCAGAACCCGAACGTCTCGTCGGCGATCATCGGCGCGTCCCGCCCGGAGCAGGTGCACGACAACGTGAAGGCGGCCGGGGTGAAGCTCGACGCCGAGCTGCTCAAGGCGATCGACGAGATCGTCGAGCCGGTCATCGAGCGGGACCCGGCGAAGACCGAGTCCCCCGCGCAGCGCCCGTAGCGCTCAACCCCCGACCTCGTCGATCTAGGGCATATCGCTGCCAATGGAGATCAACAAGCGGCGATAAGCCCTAGATCGACGGGGCGTTGGGGTGGCGGGAGGGGGACGCGGGCGGGGGCGCGGGCGGGGGCGCGGGCGGGGGCGGGGGCGGGGGCGGGGGTTAGCTCTGCCAGAAGCGGATTAGGTCTAGGCCGGTGGCGTAGAGCCACGAGGGCAGGCCGAGCACGTCACCGACCGCGAAGACCCCGTCGAAGAACCAGCCACCGACTCGCGGATTCCAGAGCAGCGCGAAGAGCAGAATGAAGCCGTACGGGGCGAACAGGTCGTACATCTTGCGCCACTGCGGGTTGAGCCACGGCTGAATCATGTTGCCGCCGTCCAGGCCCGGCACCGGCAGCAGGTTCAGCACACTCGCGGTGAGCTGCAGGAAGGCGAGCAGCGCCACCCCGGCCCAGAACTCCACCGGGCCACCCGACTGGGTGCCGATCCGCACCGCCGCCACCAACACCAGCGTGAACAACACGTTGGTCGCCGGGCCGGCGAGGCTGACCAGGGTGTGCCGAAGTCGGCCCGGGATGGCGTGCCGGTCCACCCAGACCGCGCCGCCGGGCAGGCCGATGCCGCCGAGCAGCACCACCACCACCGGCAGCACGATCGACAGCAGCGGGTGGGTGTATTTCAACGGGTTGAGCGTCAGGTAGCCGCGGTGGGCGATGTCCCGGTCGCCGGCCCGGTAGGCCACCACCGCGTGGGCGTACTCGTGCAGGCAGAGCGACACCAGCCAGCCGGACACCACGAACAGGAACACGTTGAACCGGGCGTTGCCGTAACCGTTCCAGGCCAGCACCCCGCTGACCGCGAAGAGGGCGACCAGGCCGAGGAAGACCGGGCTGGGCCGGAACGCCGCCTTGGGTACGCCGAGGACCAGCCCGTCGGCGCCCGGCCGGTCGTAGGCCATCACTCGGCCGTGGGCAGCAGGCTCATCCGGTACTCCACCCGGTCGTCCTCCACGAGCGCGACCGAGGTGATGCCGGACGCCGCGAGCTCCCGCCAGGACTGACCGATCCAGGATTCGGCGTCGGCCTGGCTGCCGAACGACTCCGCCGGTCCCTCGACCGTCTGACCGTCCGTGCCCTCGTACCGCCAGCTCCACGCCATGCCGCGTCTCCCCTCGCCGCTGAAGTCCCCGTGGGACGAACCCTCGCCAGCGTAGTCGGCCCGGCGCGTAACGGCCGCTCGCTCGCCCCCGGAGGGGCCCACGGGTGGATCAATCCGTTGGTGCCGGCCGGTACGGTGGCTCGGTGCTGACTCGGGGAGTACTGCTCGGCGACCGCTATCGGCTGGGCGAGCGGGTGGCGACGGGCGGGATGGGCGCGGTCTGGCGCGGCACGGACGTGCTGCTGGAACGCGAGGTCGCCGTGAAGGTGCTGCTGCCGTCGCTGGTCGCCGACCCCGAGTTCACCGCCCGGTTCCGGGCCGAGGCGCGGATGCTTGCCGCGCTGCGGCATCCCGGCGTGGTCCCGGTGCACGACGTGGGGCAGGCCGCGCTCGCCGACGGCAGCCAGGTCGACTACCTGGTGATGGAGTACGTCGAGGGCGAGCCGTTGTCCGCCCGGGTGCGCGCGGCGGGGCGGCTGGATCCGGCCACCGCCATGTCGGTGCTGGCCCAGGCCGCGGACGCGCTGCACACCGCCCACCTCGCCGGCATCGTGCACCGGGACGTGAAGCCGGGCAACCTGCTGGTCAAGGCGGACGGCAGTGTGGTGTTGGTCGACTTCGGCATCGCCCGGTCCCGCACCATGGCCGGGCTCACCGCCGCGAACATGGTGCTCGGCACCGCGTCGTACATGTCCCCCGAGCAGGCCACCGGGCAGCCGGTGTCGGCCGCCACCGACGTCTACGCGCTCGGCGCGGTGGCGTATTTCTGTCTCGCCGGTCAGCCGCCCTTCCACGGCGACAACCCCCTTGCGGTGGCGCTGCGGCACGCCCAGGAGGAGCCGGCGCCACTGCCGCAGGACACCCCACCTGCGATCGCCGCCGTGGTCGCCCGCGCGCTGGCCAAGCGTCCGGCTGACCGGTTCGGCAGTGCCGCTGAGCTGGCCGCTGCCGCCGCCGATGCCCGCGACTCGACCCTCGCGAGCATCCCGGCCTCCGCCCGCCCACCGTGGGCGATGGCCGCCCCCACCCCCGGGACGCCCTCGGCCCTTCCGGCCACCCCGGCCGCTACGCCGCCCGCCCCGACCTCCGCGCCGCCGGCCGCACCGACGCCCTCGGCCGGACCGAGGCCGACCGGGCAGCCCGCGCCGATCGGGGCCGCCGCCGTGCGCGCGTCGGCCGGATTCGCGGCCTCGCCGATGACCGGGCCGGGGTCGACCCGGAAGGACGTGTTCCGGGAGGGGTCGTCCGGCCGACGCCGGCGACTGCTGGTCGGGGCCGGCGCGGTCGCTCTCGTGGCGCTGATCGCCGTGGCCGTGGCGGCTCTGCGGCCCGGCCGGGAGCCGGGTGGGACGGACCGTCCACCGGCTCTGGCCGGCGAATCGGCGGCGGCCCCGGACGACGTCGCGCTGGACGCCGGCGATGCGAGCACCTCGGGCCCCCGCCCAGCGGTATCCCGGGGGCCAGCCGCACCGCGTCCGCCGCGCCGACCGGCTCCGGCGGCCGGACCGACGCGCCGACCGACGACCCGGACCCACGTACCACGACGCCGGGCAGCACACCGACCGGGAAGGCCAGCAGCCGACCGACGCCCACCGGAAGCACGGCCGGCCGGCCCAACCCGTACACGGCGGCGCAGGCGTGCGGCAGCGGCTACCAGGTGATCGACTCGGCGACGCTGACCGGCGGTGACGGCCACCGCAGGGGCCGGGTCTTCCTGATGTACCACTCGGGTACCGGCAACAACTGCGTGGTCACCCTCAAGGACGCCGCGGTCGGCACGAAGTCGGCGGCGTCGGCGTACCTGGAGGTGCAGGGGCGGGCCCGCAGCACCGACAGCGGGTCCTTCGACTACTACGCCGGGCCGGTGCGGGTCAGCGCCGCCGGGGCGTGCGTGAAGTGGGGCGGCGGAACCGGCGGGGTCAGTTACGGCAGCGGATTCGAACACTGCGACTGAACGACGACGAGCACCGGGCCGGCAGGCACCGCAACCCCGGGCGGCCTTAAGGTACGGGCATGTCCGTAGACGGGTGGAACACGGTCCTGGTGCTCGGCGGTATCCGGTCCGGCAAGTCCGAGTTCGCCGAGTCCCTGGTCACCGACGCGCCGGTGGTCCGCTATATCGCCACCGCGCCGGAAGGCGACCCGGAGGACACCGAGTGGGCGACCCGGCTGGCGGCGCACCGCGCCCGGCGGCCCGGCAGCTGGACCACCGAGGAGACCGCCGCGGAGCCACGCCGGCTGGCCGACGTGCTCGAGTCCGCCGAGCCCAACGAGACGCTGCTCGTGGACGACCTGGGCGGCTGGGTCACGGTGCTGCTCGACCCGGATCACCAGCCCGCCGACGACCTGGCGACGATCGCCGAGCTGGCCGAGGCGATTCGCACCTGCTCGGCGCGGGTGGTGCTGGTGAGCCCCGAGGTGGGGCTGTCGCTGGTGCCGACCACTCCGCTGGGCCGGGCGTTCACCGACGCGCTGGGCGCGGCCAACCGCGCGGTCGCCGACGCCTGCGACGCGGTGGCGCTGGTGGTCGCCGGTCAGCCGGTCTGGCTGAAGCCGGTCGCCACCGCGACCGAGCCGGCGGCCCCCGCGACCGCTACCGCGACCGCACGGGCCGGAGCGAGCCTGGCCGACGCCGAGCCCACCCCCGAGGTGCAGCTACCCGACGTGCTGACCCACACGCCGCCGGCCATCCCGAACCAGGAGCCCGGCAACCCCTGGGCCGCGCCGACCATGGCACTGCCGATGGTGGCCACCGGGCTGGTCATCCAGCCGGGCATGGAGCTGCCGATGCCCGACGAGTACGCGGGCCCGCAGGCCGTGGACCGACTGGCCACGCTCGACATACCGGGCGCCGGGCTGGGCGTGCTGGACCGGGTGGTCGGCTTCGCCGCCACCACCCAGGGCACCTCGACCCCCCAGGCCTGGGGTTCGGTGCGGGTGCTGCTGCTGCACGGCGACCACGCCGGCGGAGCGTCGGCCGGCACCGTCGCCGGTGAGTCGGCACGCCGGGCCGCGCAGGCCCGCGCCGGCCGGGGCGTGTTGGCGCGGCTGGCCGCCGAGAGTGGCGCCAGCCTGCAGGTGGTGGACACTCCGGCTGCCGCGCCGATGGAGGACCAGCCGGCGCTCTCGCTCAAGCAGGTGGAGTCCGCGCTGCGCTACGGCTGGAGGCTGGCCGAGCAGGCCGCCGACGCCGGCGTACAACTGCTGGTGCTGGGGGCGTGCGGAGCCGGCACCGAGGCGGCGGCCGCGGCGGTGCTCGCGGCGACCGCGGGCGCCGAGCCGCCCGCCGTGCTGGGCCGGGTGATCTCCGACTCCGGCGAAATCGACGACGCGGCGTGGATGATCCGCTGCGCGGCGGTACGCGATGCCCTGCACCGCACCCGCCGCTCGTCGCGCGGCGCGAAGGACATCCTGGCCGAGTTGGGCGGCGGCGACGTGGCGGTGGCCACCGGTGTGCTGCTCGGCGCCACCGCCCGCCGGTTGCCGGTGCTGCTCGACGGACCGGTCGGGGTGGCCGCCGGCATGGTCAGCCGCGACCTGGCCGGGCAGGCACGGCACTGGTGCCTGCTCGCCGACCACGGCGGGCACCCGGCGGTGCGGCTCGCCGCCGACGTGCTCGGTCTCACCCCGCTGCTCGACCTGCGGCTGGATCTCGGCGAGGGCGCGAACGCGCTGGCCGCGCTCCCGCTGCTGCGCTCGGTGCTGGCGCTGGCCGCGGCGCTGCCGGTCCACCCGTCGCTCGGCGGCGACGAGGACCCGGACCCGGCCGCCGACGAACCGGAGTCCACCGACCCGAGTTACGCCGACCCAGATTTCGCCGACCCAGATTTCGCTGAGCCCGACTTCGCCGAGCCCGAGCCGGCCGGGCCGGGTCCGGCCAGCACCGGCGGGGACGAGCAGCCGGCCTCGGGCTGGCGTGTCGGCTGAGTCACGGTTCCTCGCGGGAACCCGGCTGGCGGTCACCACGTTCACCACGCTGCCGGTACGCGCCGGACGCATCGACCGCCCGGTTGCCGGCACCGCGATGGCACTCGCCCCGGTGGTCGGCGCCCTACTCGGCACCCTGCTGGCCGGTGTGCTGCTGCTGGCCGGCGCGTTCGCTCCCCCGCTGGTGGCGGCCGGCGTGACGGTCGGCGCCGCCGCGCTGTGCACCCGAGGGCTGCACCTGGACGGGCTGGCCGACACCGTGGACGCGCTCGGCTCGTACCGGCGGGGTGCTGCCGCTCTGGAGATCATGAAGAAGCCGGACGTCGGCCCGTTCGGGGTGGTCGCTTTGGTGGTCGTACTCCTGGTGCAGGCGGCGGCGCTCGCCGACCTGGCGGGGCGGTCCTGGCCGGCGTGTCTCGCGGCGGTGGTCGCGGCAACCGCCGCCGGACGGTTCGGCGTCACGGTGGCCTGCCGGCGGGGAGTGCCGGCGGCCCGGCCGGACGGTCTCGGCGCGCTGGTGGCCGGCACGGTCGGCCCGGTGGCACTGGCCGCGGGCGCGGTCGCCGTCGCGCTGCTGGCGGTGCCCGCGGTGCCGG
Organism: Micromonospora sp. LH3U1; assembly: GCF_028475105.1. NCBI lineage: Bacteria > Bacillati > Actinomycetota > Actinomycetes > Micromonosporales > Micromonosporaceae > Micromonospora > Micromonospora sp. LH3U1. Next base: position 5,368,585 of record NZ_CP116936.1, read on the forward strand.
GCCGCCCGTGGCAGGGGCCGCTGGCCGTCGCCGTCGCGCTCGCCGTCGCGCTACCGCTGCTCACCCATGTGGTACGCCGGCTCGGCGGGATAACCGGGGACGTCCTCGGCGCGACCGTCGAGGTGGTCACCACGCTGGTCTACCTGGGTCTGGTGCTGTCCGGCTGAACCGGGCGCGGCGGGCCGGGTAGCGTTCGGCTCGACAGCACCGGCGCGGCCACCGGGGGAACCCAGCATGCTCATCACGGACGACTTCCTGCCCGTACCGGTGCCGGAGTCGCTCAGCGCGACCTACCTGGTGCCGATGACGGGGCTGCCGAAGGTCAGCGCGAAGACCGCGGTGGCGGCCCTGACCGGTCGGCTGGCGGAGCCGGTGCACGGGCTGGCCCGGCAGATGCTGGACAGCCCGCTGATGAGCGTCGACACCCGGTCGATCACCGAGTTCCCCGAGCTGCCGCCGGACCTGCTCACCGCGTTCGGCGCCACCGAGGAGCAGTTGGCCCGGCTGGCGGCGGCGACCCACCTGGTGGTGGTGCAGGCCGAGTACCGGCCCGGCTGGCCGCCCGCGCACGAGTGGGCGGCCCGAGCGGTCGCGGCTGCCGTGGCGGAATCCGTCGACAGCGACGTGGTGGACGTCTTCGGCCTGCAGTTCCTCGATCCGGCGACCGCGCTGCGCTCACTCCCCGACGAGCAGGGCCGCATCCGGCTGGTCGACTGGGTGCTGGTGCCGTACTCCTCGGACACCGAGGGGCTGTGGTTCACCACCAAGGGGCTGCGCCGCTTCGGGCTGCTGGAGTTGCAGACCCAGGGGGTGCCCGACCACCTCACCCGCGCCTGGGGTGCGGTGATGACCGGGGCGGCACGGCGGCTGCTGCGGGACTGGACCGACGGGCTCACCGGCGAGGAGGTGCCGGCGTTCGTGCAGCTGCCGGTGCTGGCCACGGTCACCGGGCACGACATCGCGGTGGCGTACGGCAACCCGGAACAGCACGGCGCCACCGCCCCGGTGCTGCTGCGCCTGGAACTGGACCCGGCGACCGACCCGGAGGCCGACTCGTTCCTCAGCCTGCGCCCGCCGGCCGGGCACCCCGGTCCCGACGGGCGGTACTACGCAGCCGCCTGCGCGACCCTGTTCTCCGGGATCCAGCCGGACGTGCGCTACGCCCGCTCCGGCGACGCGATGAGCCAGGCGGTCGCCACCGCCCGAGCGGCGCTGGATGACGCGCGGGTCCGGTTCGTCGCCGGCCACCTCCCCGCGGAGTCGCAGCTGGTGGTCAAGTACGGCCTGCCCGGCGACGACGGCCCGGAGTACGTCTGGGCGGGCGTCACCTCGTGGGAGGCCCCGGAGCGGATCATCGGCGTGAGCGCCAGCGACGCCGCCACCGACGCGACGGTCCGGATCGGCGCCCCGGTCGTGGTGGCACCGTCCGACGTGGTCGACTGGGCGGTCCTGGACGCCACCGGCGTCATCGAGGGCGGCTGGACCCAAGCCGTCCTAGATTCCGGCGAACCCCCCACCCCAACCCCCTAACCCCCAACCCCACCCCCTCCCCCGCCGCCCCCGTTGCCGCCGCCCCCGTTGATCATGAAGTTATTGCCATGACACGCCGACGGCCGTGGCGATAACTTCATGATCAACGCAGGGGTGGGGTCGGGGGCCGGGGGCCGGGGGCGGGGTGGGTGGGGGCCGGAGGGCGGGGTTACTTCACTGAGGGGTTTACGAACGGGGGTTTCGTGAGCTGGAGGGGGGCTCGGCGTCCGCGGATGTCGATCTCGACCACGTCGCCGTCGGCCAGCTTCGCGTCGGTGTCGAGCAGGGCCAGCGCCACGCCCTGCTTGCGGGTCGGTGAGAAGGTGCCGCTGGTCACCGTGCCTACCTGGGCGTCGCCGACGTGCAGGGTCATCCCGGGCCGCGGAATGGCCCGGTCGACGGCCACCAGGCCGCGCAGCGTACGCCGGGGGCCGGCGGCCTTCTCGGCGAGCAGCGCGTCGCGGCCCCAGAAGGCCGGCTTGTCCCAGCCGACCGCCCAGCCGGAACGGGCCTGCACCGGGCTGATGTCCAGGGAGAGGTCCTGCCCGTGCAGCGGGTAACCCATCTCGGTGCGCAGCGTGTCCCGGGCGGCCAGCCCGCAGGCCCGCAGCTCGAACGCCGCACCGGCGGCGAAGAGCGCGTCCCAGACGGTCACCGCGTGCTCCGCCGGCACCACCAGCTCGTAGCCCAGCTCGCCGGTGTAGCCGGTACGGCAGACGGTCAGCTCCACCCCGCTCAGGCTCGCGGCGGAGAAGCTCATGTAGCCGTGCTCGGTGGGCAGGTCGAGGGCGGTCAGCAACTCGGCCGAGCGCGGGCCCTGCACGGCCAGCACGGCGTACGCCTCGTGCTCGTCGGTGACGGTGACCTGCGCGGGCGCGGCGGCGCGCAACCGGCGCACCACCTCGGCGGTGTTCGCCGCGTTCGGGATGAGGAACACGTGGTCGTCGGCGTACAGGTAGGCGATGATGTCGTCCACCACACCGCCGGTGGCGTCGTCGCAGCAGAGCGTGTACTGCGCCCGGCCCGGGCCGATCCGGCCCAGGTCGTTGCTGAGGCAGGCGTTGACGAAGTCGGCCGCGCCGGGGCCACTCACCCGGGCCTTGCCCAGGTGCGACACGTCGAAGACCCCGACCGCGGTACGCACCGCGGTGTGCTCCTTGAGCACACCGCCGCCGGCGTACTCCAGCGGCATCTCCCAGCCCCCGAAGGGGGCGAACTTGGCGCCGGCGGCGATGTGCCGCTCGTGCAGCGGGGAACGGCGCAGCCGGGTCGCGGCAGCGTCGGAGGTCACTTCGGTCATGGGTGGCAACTTACCGGGGGCAACCTTGCTGGTTAGCATCGGCGGGAGCCCGTTGGCGCCGTCGGCGGGACAGCCATGACGTCCGGCGGGTAGGTTCCGCCGGAGACCTTCACCGCTGGTACGCGACGCCGCGACCGGCCCGGCCCGCCCGGAGTAGCTTCAGTGACTTCACCCCGCACCACCAACCTGAGCCTGGTCGACACCGACCCGGCCGAGCTCGCCGTCGACGCGATCGTGATCGGCGTGCACAGTCAGACCGGAGAGCAGGGCGCCACCAGCGGCCTCGCCGGCACCTTGCTGCTCGCCAGCGGCGCGGAGAGCATCGCCGTCGCGTTCGACGGCAAGCTGACCGAGACCCTGGCGCTGCTCGGCGCGACCGGTGCGCCGGGTGAGGTCATCAAGCTGGCCACGCTGGGCACCGTGACCGCCCCGCTGGTCGCCGCTGTCGGGCTCGGCCCGGAGCCGTCGGGCGCTGCCCCGGCGCCGGAGACGCTGCGCCGGGCCGCCGGTGCGGCGATCCGGGCTCTGGCGGGCGCGCCGAAGGTCGCGCTGGCCATGCCGCTGCCGGACGACGCGGACTCGTCGGCCGCGCTGCGCGCGGTCGCCGAGGGTGCGCTGCTCGGCGGGTACCGGTTCGCCGGCTACAAGACCCGCCCCCAGCCGACCCGGCGGGAGCCGGTGACCGAGGTGCTCATCGCGGTGCCGGACGCCGCCGACGCGGGCGCCCAGTCGGAGGTCACCCGGGCGCAGGTCGTGGCGGGCGCGGTCCGGCTCAGCCGGGACTGGGTGAACACCGCGCCGAACGAGCTGCGTCCGCCGTCGTTCGCCGACGCGGTCGCCGGTGCTGCCCGTGACGCGGGCCTCGGCGTCGAGGTGCTGGACGAGGCGGCGCTGGCCGCCGGTGGGTACGGCGGCATCGTCGCGGTCGGGCAGGGTTCGGAGGCCCCGCCGCGGCTGGTGAAGCTCACCTACACCCCGCAGGGCGGCGGCAACGGCAAGCGGGTCGCGCTGGTCGGCAAGGGGATCACCTTCGACACCGGCGGCATCTCGATCAAGCCTGCGCAGGGCATGTGGGAGATGAAGTCCGACATGGCGGGCGCCGCAGCGGTGGGCGCAGCCATGCTGGCGATCGCCGCGCTGAAGCCGACGGTGGCGGTCAGCGCCTACCTGCCGATGGCGGAGAACATGCCGTCGGGCACCAGCTACCGGCCGGGTGACGTGATCACCATGTTCAACGGCAAGCGGGTCGAGGTGCTCAACACCGACGCCGAGGGCCGGATGATCCTGGGTGACGCCATCGCCCGCGCCTGCGAGGACGGCACCGACTACCTGTTCGAGACCTCCACCCTGACCGGCGGCCAGGTAATCGCGCTGGGCAAGCGCGTGGCCGGCGTGATGGGCACTCCGGAGCTGTGCGACCGGGTGCAGGTGGCCGGCAACGCGGTCGGCGAGCCGGCGTGGCCGATGCCGCTGCCGGACGACGTCCGTAAGGGCATGGAGTCCGATGTGGCGGACATCTCGCAGGTCAACGCCGGGATGGACCGGGCCGGTCACATGCTGCAGGGCGGGGTGTTCCTGCGCGAGTTCGTGACCGACGACGTCGCCTGGGCGCACATCGACATCGCGGGGCCGGGTTACCACTCCGGCGAGCCGACCGGCTACTGGACCAAGGGCGGCACCGGCGTCCCGGTCCGCACCCTGGTGCAGTTGGTCGAGGACGTCGCCGCCAACGGCTGACGGACGTGCGGAGGGCCCCGGCGTTGACGCCGGGGCCCCTCCTTGTGTCTCAGTGCCGCTCGGGTCGACGCTTGCGGCGCTCGTTGAAGTCGCGCATCCGCTGCGGGTAGCCCATCAGCCGGACGTCGTACACCGGGATGCCCATCCGGTACGCGAAGCGTCGGGCGCCGTCCGGGCCGTCGATGCGTCGGCGGGTCCACTCCCCGTCGTCGGCGATCAGGATGACCGTGGTCTCCGTGACCGTCGTCCGGGGCTCGATGTACGCCTCGACGCCGCGCCGGCTCCGGATGAAGTTCTCCAGATGGTCCAGGTCGCCCCGATCGGCCGCACGGTCATGGCTCGGCACAGCCGCCTGTTTGCGGCGCCGGAACAACCCCACCGGACCTCTCCCCCATGCTCCGTCATCGACAACGGTGCCAAGGGTACGTGTCGATGACGTGTCGTTGGGCACCTCAGTACGCAGCCTGTGCCCAGTGGTGACAAGATGACCGAGGTGGGGTGTGTCCCTGTTACACCTCTGTGACCCCCGATGCAGCGACGCGACCTGGGAGTTGGACGTGAGCGAGCCGAACGAAGCGACCTTCGACATCGTCATTCTCGGAGGTGGCAGCGGCGGCTACGCGACGGCCCTGCGCGCCGCCCAGTTGGACCTCTCCGTCGCGCTGATCGAGAAGGGCAAGCTCGGCGGGACCTGCCTGCACAACGGCTGCATCCCGACGAAGGCTCTGCTGCACGCGGCCGAGATCGCCGACCAGGCCCGCGAGTCGGAGCAGTTCGGTGTGAAGGCCGAGCTGATCGGCATCGACATGGCCGGGGTCAACTCGTACAAGGACGGCGTGGTCTCCCGCCTGTACAAGGGTCTGCAGGGCCTGGTGGGCGGCTCGAAGAACATCACCTTCGTCGCGGGCGCCGGCAAGCTGGTCGACAAGAACGTCGTCGAGGTGGCCGGCAAGCGCTACACCGGGCGCAACGTGGTCCTGGCCTCCGGCTCGTACGCGAAGAGCCTGCCCGGCCTGGAGGTCGATGGCGAGCGGATCATCACCAGCGACCACGCGCTCACGATGGACCGGGTGCCGTCGTCGGTGATCGTGCTGGGTGGCGGCGTGATCGGCGTCGAGTTCGCCAGTGTGTGGAAGTCCTTCGGTGTGGACGTGACGATCGTCGAGGCGCTGCCTCGGCTGGTCGCCGCCGAGGACGAGGAGTCGTCGAAGGCGCTGGAGCGGGCGTTCCGCAAGCGGAAGATCAACTTCAAGGTCGGCAAGCCGTTCGAGAAGGTCGAGAAGACCGAGAGCGGAGTCAAGCTCACCATCCAGGGCGGCGACACCGTCGAGGCCGAGCTGCTGCTCGTCGCCGTCGGCCGCGGCCCGAACACCGCCAACCTCGGGTACGAGGAGCAGGGCGTCAAGATGGACCGCGGCTACGTGCTGACCGACGAGCGGCTGCGCACCAGCGTGCCGAACGTCTACGCGGTCGGCGACATCGTGCCCGGCCTCCAGCTCGCACACCGGGGCTTCCAGCAGGGCATCTTCGTCGCCGAGGAGATCGCCGGCCAGACCCCCGCCGTGATCGACGAGGTTGGCATCCCGCGGGTCACCTACTGCGACCCGGAGCTGGCGTCGGTGGGTCTCACCGAGGCGAAGGCCAAGGAGCAGTACGGCGCCGACAAGGTCCAGTCGTACAACTACCCGCTCGGTGGTAACGGCAAGAGCCAGATCCTCAAGACCACCGGCTTCGTGAAGCTGGTCCGAGTGGCCGACGGCCCGGTGGTCGGCGTACACATGGTCGGCGCCCGGGTGGGTGAGCTGATTGGTGAGGCGCAGCTCATCTACAACTGGGAGGCCTACCCGGCGGAGGTCGCCCAGCTCGTGCACGCCCACCCCACCCAGAACGAGGCCCTGGGCGAGGCGCACCTGGCCCTCGCCGGTAAGCCGCTGCACTCGCACGCCTGATCATCCAACCGCGGCGTCCGGCGACGGGCGAAGATCCCACCAGGGGAATGAAGGAGTCTCAGAAAATGCCGGTATCGGTCACCATGCCCCGGCTCGGCGAGAGCGTCACCGAGGGCACCGTCACTCGCTGGCTCAAGCAGGAGGGCGACACGGTCGAGGTCGACGAGCCGCTGCTCGAGGTCTCGACCGACAAGGTCGACACCGAGATCCCGTCGCCTGCGGCGGGCGTGCTGAGCCGGATCGTCGTCGGTGAGGACGAGACTGCCGAGGTCGGCAGCGAGCTGGCCGTCATCTCCGGTGAGGGCGAGTCGACCGGCGGTGGCGAGGCCGCCCCGCAGGAGCAGGCTCCGGCCGAGTCGGTCGAGCCGGCCGCGGAGCCGACGGCCGCCGCCGAGGGCACCGCCGACCAGGTGGCCCAGGACGAGGCCCCGGCCGAGGCACCGGCTCCGGCCGCCGCCTCGTCGGGCGAGGGCACCCCGGTGAAGATGCCGGCCCTGGGTGAGAGCGTCACCGAGGGTACGGTCACTCGCTGGCTCAAGCAGGTCGGCGAGACCATCGAGGTCGACGAGCCGCTGCTGGAGGTGTCCACCGACAAGGTGGACACCGAGATCCCGTCGCCGGTCGCCGGCACTGTGCTGGAGATCAAGGTCGCCGAGGACGAGACCGCCGCGGTCGGCGCCGACCTGGCGATCATCGGCGTTGCCGGCGCTGCCCCCGCCCAGGCGAAGCCCGAGCCGAAGCCCGAGCCCCAGGCGGAGGCCAAGCCGGCGCCCAAGGCCGAGCCGAAGCCGGAGCCGAAGGTCGAGGAGCCGACGCCGGGCATGTCGTACAACGAGCCGGCCGCGGAGACCGAGAGCTCGTCGCAGCCGGTGAAGACCGAGCAGGCCTCGCAGCCGGCCGCGCCGGCCTCGACGCCGCCGCGCCCGTCCGCCCCGGCCCAGGGTGGCGGCGAGGAAGCCGCCGGTTACGTGACCCCGCTGGTGCGCAAGCTGGCCAGTGAGCACGGCGTCGACCTGTCCTCGCTCAACGGCACCGGCGTTGGTGGCCGGATCCGCAAGCAGGACGTCCTCGACGCGGCCGAGAAGGCGAAGGCGGCCAAGGCCGCACCGGCTCCGGCGGCCGCTCCCGCCGCCACGGCGGCCCCGGCCACGCCGGCCGCCAAGCCGCAGCCGAGCGGCAAGCGGGGCACCACCGAGAAGCTGCCCCGCATCCGCAAGGCCATCGCCAAGCGGTTGCACGAGTCGCTGCACGAGATGGCGCAGCTGACCACGGTGGTCGAGGTGGACGTCACCAGGATTGCCAAGCTGCGGGCCCAGGCGAAGGATTCGTTCCTGCAGCGGCACGGCGTGAAGCTGTCCTTCCTGCCGTTCTTCGCCCTCGCCGCCATCGAGGCGCTCCAGACGCACCCGATCGTCCAGGCCAGCATGGACCTGGAAGGTGGCACGATCACCTACCCGGCCGCCGAGCACCTGGGCATCGCCGTGGACACCGAGCGGGGTCTGCTGACGCCGGTCATCCACAACGCCGGCGACCTCAACCTCGGCGGCATCGCCAAGCGGGTCGCCGACCTGGCCGAGCGGACCCGGACCAACAAGATCAGCCCGGACGAGCTGGCCGGGGCGACCTTCACGCTGACCAACACGGGCAGCCGGGGCGCGCTCTTCGACACCCCGATCGTGCCGTCGCCCCAGTCGGCGATGCTCGGCACCGGTGCCGTGGTCAAGCGGCCGGTCGTGGTCAACGACCCGGAGCTGGGCGAGGTCGTCGCGGTCCGGTCGATGGTCTACCTGGCCATGTCCTACGACCACCGGCTGATCGACGGCGCCGACGCCGCTCGCTTCCTGACCACGGTCAAGGAGCGGCTGGAGGCCGGCAACTTCGAGTCGGAGCTGGGCCTGGCCTGATCCTGCGCAACGCCGAAGGGCGCCCCGGTCGTCGACCGGGGCGCCCTTCGTTTGCGATCCTCAGCCCTTCAACAGCGCGGTCGAGACCTCCCAGAGTCGCTCGGCGGCCTCCGGGTCCAGCGCGTACTCCGCGACGCCCGTGCGCGCGTCGGGCCGGGCGGGGGCGGCTTCCTGACAGTCCTCGAAGTAGCGCCCGCCCACGCCGTCGAGCAGCGGCGACGCGGCGACCAGCACCGAGGTCGCGGCACCCTGCTCGACGGTCTTCCAGGCCGCCGCGTTGCCCGCGCGTACGCGGTTGAGCTCCTCTTCGCTGACGTAGCGCTGCAGGTTGGTCTGGATCGCGCCGGGCATCAGCGCGTTGGCCGTGATGCCGTCGTCGGCCCAGCGCCGGGTCGCCTCGACCGCGAACAGCACGTTGGCCGTCTTGGACTGCCCGTACGCCTGCCACGGCTCGTACTCCCGGCGGTCGTACTGGATGTCCTCGAAGACCACCGGTGAGCGCAGGTGGGCGGCGGAACTGACTGAGACGATCCGGGCCCCGTCGCCGGCGGCGAGTGCCGGGCGCAGCCCGGTGGCGAGCGCGAAGTGCCCCAGGTGGTTGGTGGCGAACTGCATCTCCCAGCCCTGCGGGGTGCGGGACAGGGGTGCGGCCATGATGCCGGCGTTGTTGACCAGGACGTGCAGCGGGCCGTCCCAGTTGGCGACGAAGTCCGCGACTGAGTCCTGGTCGGCGAGGTCGAGCGGGGCGACCAGGACACGGTCGTTGCCGGTGGTGCCGGTGATGTCGTCGGCGGCCTTCTGGCCGGCGTCGGTGTTACGGACCGCCAGGGTCACCTCCGCACCGGCGCTGGCCAGGGCGCGGGCGGTTTCCACGCCGATGCCGGACGAGCCGCCGGTGACGATGACCCGCCGCCCGACGAGGTCCACGCCCTGGATCACGTCCATGGCCGTGGAGTGATGGGCGAACGAGGTGCTGATCGGGTTGCTCGGCGTCATTGTCCATCCTTGTCCGGGGTGGGGCGGACCGACCGGCCCGCCGCTGGTGGCCGTAGTCCAGGTGTTTTCCCGACCCGGGCCGGAGGTAACGCTGCACACCGCCGCCATCGCCGTTCGAGCCTCCGACCAGCCCGGACACTGCCAGAGTGGGACCGTGGGCGGCTACCGGCGGGGTGGACAACTGGGACCGGCCGTCCCGATCGCTCCCGGCGCCCGGGTGGACAAGTTCGAGGTCTTCTTCGACCTGGTCTTCGTCTTCTCGTTCTTCATCATCACCCGGGCGACCGCCGCGAACATCTCCGGCCGGCAGTTGCTGCACGCCGGCCTGGTGCTCGCCGTGCTCTGGTGGATCTGGGTGGTGCACAGCCTCGTCGCCACCCGGGTACGGCTCGGCGAGGGCTACGTCCCGGTGCTCATGGTGATCGCGATGGCCGCGCTGTTCGCGTTCGCGCTGGCGCTGCCGCAGGCGTTCAGCGACCCGAAGGGGAGCGCCGCCGGCCCGATGCTGGTGGCCGTCAGCTACGTCGTCGTCCGGGCCGTCCACATGATCCTCTATCAGCATGTGGTGCGGGACAGCCCGCAGGAGCGCCGGCAACTGCGGCGGTTCGCCCCGGAGCTGGCGGTGAGCATCGTGCTGCTGCTGGCCGCCGCGCTGATCCCGCCGCAGATCACCGACCCTGACCAGGCCGCCATGGTCCGCGACGGGCTGTGGATCGCCGTGGTGGTGGTGCAGTACGCCACCGGTTTCATCGTCGGCACCTGGGGCTGGGGGGTGACCAGCGCCGAACATTGGACGGAGCGCTACGACCTCATTCTGATCATCGCGCTGGGTGAGTCCGTGATCTCCACGGGCGTGGGCGGCAACCTGCTCGGCAAGCCGGTCACCTGGCCGGCGGTGGCGGCCGCCACGCTCGGCATCGTGGTCACCGCCGCCCTGTGGTGGGCGCACTTCGACTTCATCGGGCCGGCCGCCCGGATCGCCCTGCACGCGGCGGAGGGCGGCCCCCGGGTGGCGATGGCTCGGGATGCGTACGCGTACTGCTACCTGCCGATGATCGCCGGGGTGATCCTCTTCTCCATCGGTAACGAGGAGGTCCTGCACAAGATCACCGACCCGGCCGGCGGGATCACCGAACGGGTCGAGGGCCCGGCCGTGCCGATGCTCTTCGGCGGGTTGATCTGCTATTTCATCGTCAATATGTTGTTCCAGCTGCGGACCCTGCACACCGTCAGCTGGACCCGCGTCGGCGTCATCGTGGTGCTCACGGTGGCCCTCCCGATCGGTCAGCACCTGCCGGCGCTGGGCGCGCTCACCCTCGCGACCGTGATCTGCGTGGGGCTGGTGGCCGTCGAGGTGCTGGTGATGTCGAGTTCCCGGCACGCGCTGCGGGCCGCCGTCTTCGAGGAACGGACCACCCACGAGGCCCACGAGGCCGCCTGGCGTGCGCGCTGGCACAACGTCCCGGAGCCCGACGAGCCGACCACGCCGTGACCCGTCGGGGTAGACTCCGGCGCAGCGTCGCGGTGCACCCGGCACGAAGGCCGCCGTGGGCATGGAGGCGCGGGGACAGCATGGGATAAACGTGCACCCAACCGGTTCACCGGCCGGCCGGCTCGCCGCCGTCGGCAATCAGATGATCGAGATCCACCTCTGGCTCAGCGCGGAACTGGCCCGGCTCAGGGCAAGCCTCGACACCGCGGGCGGCGCCCTCCCGTTCCGCGATCTGCGGGCGCACTGCCTGACCTTCTGCACCGCACTCGGCCGACACCACACCGGCGAGGACGCGGGCGCATTCCGCTTACTCGCCGAGCAGGTGCCCGAGTTGCGCCCGGTCATCGAAAACCTGATCACTGATCACGAGGTGGTGGCGGGGATCCTGGAGCGGGTCGAGGCGCTGCTGGCCGGTGACATGGCGGTGCCACTCGCCCAGGTGCGCGCCGAGCTGGACGGGTTGGCGGCCCTGCTGGAGTCGCACTTCCGCTACGAGGAGAAGCGGCTGGTCACCGCGCTGAACGCGCTCACCGGTCGATCCGGGACGGCCGAGGAACTCCTCGGCCTGACCGCGCCGCCGCACGTCACCGGCTGACGGCCGTCCTGGTTCAGGTGCCGGCCCGGGTGGCCGCCGTGGCCTGCTCGGCCTCCGGCGCCGGGTCGGTACCAGGCAGCCCTTCGTAGAAGCGGATCTTCTCCCGGAGGTGGTCGTACTGGCGCTGGAGCAGGCGCATCTGCTCCTCGACCCGCGCCGCGTGGTGTTGCAACAACTCGCGCCGCTCGTCGCCGGTGTGCTCGCCCTCGCGGGCGAGTTGCGCGTAGCGGCACATGTGGGCAATCGGCATCCCGGTGTCGCGCAGGCAGCGGAAGAGCAGCAGCCAGCTCAGGTCGTCGTCGGTGAAGACCCGCTGCCCGCCCGCCGTGCGGCCCACGTCGGCGAGCAGACCGATCTTCTCGTAGTACCGCAGGGTGTCGAGGCTGAAGCCGCTGCGGCGGGCGGCCTCCGAGGGGGCGTAACCGCTCATGTCCCGAGATGATAGTGCTTGACCTGGAGCGCACTCCAGGTTGGAGGCTGGTCGCCATGACGACGACACGGACGCTGGGACGCAGCGGCATCGAGGTGAGCGCGATCGGGATGGGGTGCTGGGCCATCGGCGGCCCGCTCTGGGGTGACGACGGACAGCCGTTCGGCTGGGGCGAGGTGGACGACGACGAGTCGATTCGCACCATCCACCGGGCGCTCGACCTCGGGGTGAACCTGTTCGACACGGCCAGCAACTACGGTGCCGGGCACAGCGAGCGGATCCTGGGTCGGGCCCTGGCCGGACGGCGGGACAGCGCGGTGATCGCCACCAAGTTCGGCAACGTCAGCGAGGAAACCACCCGGCGGGCACTCGGCACCGACACCAGCCCGGCCTTCGCGGTGCGCAGCCTGGAGGATTCGCTGCGCCGGCTCGACACCGACTACGTCGACCTGTACCAACTGCACCTCAACGCACTGCCGGTGCCCGCCGCGCTCGATCTGGTCGGCACCCTGGAGGACCTGGTCGACCAGGGCAAGATCCGAGCGTACGGCTGGAGCACCGACGACCCGGCCTCGGCGGAGGCGTTCGCGGCTGCCGGCCCGCACTGCGCCGCGATCCAGCACGACGAGTCGGTGCTGCGCGACAACGCGGCGGTGCTGGCGGTCTGCGACAGCCACAACCTGGCCAGCCTCAACCGTGGCCCGCTGGCGATGGGACTGCTCACCGGGTCGACCCGGACGGTTGGCGCGGACGACGTGCGCGGCCGGGCACCGGAGTGGCTGGAGTGGTTCACCGACGGGCGGCCGACGCCGCGCTGGGCGGCCCGCGTCGAACAGGTCCGCAGGGCGCTCACCGAGGACGGGCGCACGCTCGCGCAGGGTGCGCTGGGCTGGTTGCTGGCACGCAGTCCGCGTACCGTGCCGATCCCCGGCCTGCGCACGGTGGCCCAGGCGGAGGAGAACCTGGCCACCCTGTCACTGGGCCCCCTGAGCCCCGAGTCCTACGCCGAGGTCGAGCGCCTCCTAGCAGACCTACGCCCGGCCCACGCGGCCTGACCCCCACCCACTCCCGCCGATCTTGCAGTTGCTGTCCCGACAGAACGGACTTGGCTGGGCAGAACGGCGACACGAAGTGCAAGATCGGCGAGGAGTGGGGTCGGGGCGCGTCCGGGGGCAGCGTTTTGCACGAAGATGGGGGTATGCGGATCCTTCTGGCCGGCGCGTCCGGCTTTCTTGGCACCCGATTGGGCGACCGGCTTGCGGCGGACGGGCACCAGGTCACCCGGCTGGTCCGTCGGCCGCCGCGCAGCCCACAGGAGCGGCAGTGGGACCCGGCCGCCGCCCAGCTCGACCCGGCCGTGGTCGCCGAGGCCGACGCGGTGGTCAACCTGGCCGGTGCGGGCGTCGGCGACAAGCGCTGGAACGACGACTACCGGCGGTTGATTCGCACCAGCCGGGTGGACAGCACCACCACACTGGCGACCACCCTCGCGGGGCTTCCCGCCGCCGACCGACCCCGGGCGCTGCTCAACTCCTCGGCCGTGGGTTGGTACGGCAACACCGGCGACCGGGTGGTCGAGGAGGACGCGCCGGCCGGCGAGGGCTTCCTGGCCGACGTCTGCCGGGTGTGGGAGGCCGCGACCCGACCGGCCGAGGACGCCGGGGTACGCGTGATCCGCCTGCGCACCGGCCTGCCGCTGCACCGCGACGGCGGGCTGCTCAAACCGCAGTTGCTCCCGTTCAAGCTGGGCATCGCGGGCCGGTTGGGCAGCGGCCGGCAGTGGCTGCCCTGGATCTCGATGGTCGACTGGCTGGACGCGATCCGCTTCCTACTGGACCACGACGACATCGCCGGCCCGGTCAACGTGGTGGGGCCGAACCCCGTCACCAACGCCGAGTTCACCCGCGAGTTGGCCCGGCAGCTGCACCGGCCGGCGATCATCCCGATTCCCGCGCTGGCGCTCAAGGTGGCTCTCGGCGGCTTCGCCCACGAGGCCCTCACCAGCACCAGAGTCCTGCCCAACGTCCTAACCCGAGCCAACTACCCCTACCACCACCCGACCCTCCCCGAGGCCCTCCAGGCGGCCCTCAACCCGCGCTGACCCCCGTCGATCATGAAGTTATTGCCACTCGCCCCGGCGTGTCGTGGCAATACCTTCATGATCAACAAGGGTCGGCGCGGGGTGGGGCGGGGGTGGGGTCAGCAGCCGATCACCCAGTAGTTGGGGGCGGTCTGCTTGAGGGCGCTGGTGTAGAAGGTGTTGTAGAGGCCCATCCGCTGGTTGGAGCCGTTCGCGTAGGCGTAGCCACCCGACTGGTACGCCCGACCGGCGATGACGTGCGCGTAGTTGCTGGCGGTCACGCAGGTCGGCGGCGTGGTCGGGGTTGGCGTGGGGGTCGGGGTCGGGGTGGCCGTCGGAGTGGGGGTCGGCGTGGCGGTCGGGGTTGGGGTTGGGGTTGGGTTGGTGCCGCCGCCGTTCAGGCCGAAGAAGAGCGCGTCACGGTACGTCGAGCAGATGGTGTCCAGGAAGTAGGCGCCGGCGGTGCCGCACTGTTCGGCTCCGGAACCCGGGTCGACCGGCGTGCCGTGGCCCATCCCGGAGACCCGGTAGAGCCGCACGTCGTCGTTGCCGTACACCTCGAGGCTCGTGTTGCCCGGCAGCGACGAGGTGCTGCTCGGCGTCTGCGACACGCCCCGCACGTTGGTCCACTGGTCGCGGGACTCGGTGCCGTTGAGCGGGACGACCGTGGTGTCCGAGGTGCCGTGCCAGATGGCCACCCGGGGCCGCGGGCCGGTATAGCCGGAGTACGCGCCACGGACCAGGTCACCCCAGGCGGCCGGGGTCTTGTCCGCGCCCGGACTCATGCAGCTGAACGCGTTGACCATGCTGGTGGCGCAGCGGTACGGGATCCCCGCGATGATCGATCCAGCGGCGAAGACGTCCGGGTAGGTGGCCAGCATGACCGCGCTCATCGCCCCGCCCGCGGAGAGACCGCTGACGAAGACCCGGGATCCGTTCACCCCGAAGTTCGCCTTGGCGTGGTCGACCATCTGCTTGATCGACAGCGCCTCGCCCTGGCCCCGGGCGGTGTCTCCCGCCTCGAAGAAGTTGAAGCAGGAGTTGGCGTTGTTGCCGGAGGGCTGCTGGGCAACGATCAGGGCGAACTTCCACTGGTCGGCGTACTTCTGCCAGCCGGAGTTGGCGAAGTAGCCAGAGGCGTTCTGTGTGCACCCGTGCAGCAGGACGACGGCCGGGGAGTTGGCCGGCAGGCTGTCCGGCCGGTAGGCGTACATGGCGAGGTTGCCCGGGTTGGAGCCGAACCCGGTGACCTGGGTGAGGGTGGCGGCCTGGGCGGGTGCGGCGATGGCGACCGCGCCGGTTACGGCGAGGGCGAGCCCGGCGACCGCGCCGACAAGCCGGGTGAGGGTGGACGAGGAGCGGCGCACGGCGGCCTCCTGAGGGGGCAGACTGTGAACTGGGTCACGGTCGAATTGCCGAGACGTTACGACGATGTGTCGCCCCTATGACATGGGGCACACTCACACATCTACGGCTGCCGTTGTGTACGCCAAGCCATCGACGCCGTGGAGGGGACCACTCCCCTACCTCAGGCGATAACAGGGGTCCCCTCCTTGCATGTATGACCGGCCCGTCCAGGTCCGGTTGGTAACGTCCGCTGCGTGCCGTCCTCCCCGTCTCTGGCCACCGGGCCCGCACCCGCGTCACCGCCACGCGTCGTCCGGGACCGCCGGGCCGACCTGATCGTCGCGCTGGTGGCGCTCGCACTCGCCGTCTGGGTGACCAGTGGGCTGTGGCGGGACCCGAACACCCGGACCATCACCGTCAACTCCAGCGACCAGGCGCTCTTCGAGTGGCTGCTGGCCTTCGGCGGGCACGCGGTCACCCACGGGGACAACCCGTTCTTCACCTACCTGATCAACGTCCCGGACGGCGTGAACCTCGCGGTCAACACCTCGATCACGGTGTACGCGGTGGTCTTCGCCCCGCTCACGTACCTGATCGGGCCACCGGCGACGTTCCTGGTGATCCTCACCCTGAACCTGCTCGCCACCGCGCTGGTCTGGTACTGGCTGCTCTCCCGGCACCTGGTCCGCAGCCGGCTCGCCGCCGGGGTCGGCGCCCTGTTCATCGCCTACTCCCCCGGCATGGTCTCGCACGCCAACGCCCACCTGAACTGGACCGCCGGCTGGCTGGTGCCGTTGCTGATCTGGCGGCTGTTCGCGCTGCGCCGGTCAGGGCACTGGCTCCGCGACGGAGTGATCCTCGGCGTGCTGGTCGCGGTGGCCTTCTCGATCGCCGCCGAAGGACTCTTCTTCACCGCCGTGGCGCTCGGGGTGTTCCTCGCCGTCTGGGCGCTGCACCCGGCCAACCGGGCCGAGGCCCGCGCCGCGCTGCCCACCTTCCTGCGCGGACTCGGGGTGACCGCCGTGGTGGCCGGCGTGCTGCTGTCGTACCCGCTGTGGCTGCACTTCGCCGGGCCGCAGCGGTTCCACGGCACCGGCTTCGACCCGGTGATCCACTCCGAGGACATCGCCGCGTTCGCCGCCTTCCCGCGCCGCTCGCTGGCCGGCGAGGCGGGGCTCGGTACCTCGCTGGCGCCGAACCCGACCGAGGAGAACTCGTTCTTCGGTATCCCGCTGCTGGTACTCACCGTGGTCTGCTTCGTCGCGCTCTGGCGGCGGGCCGACGCGGGCCGCCGGGCGACCCTCTGGGCGCTGGGCGTCCTCGCGCTGATCTTCACGGTGCTCTCCTTCGGCCCGGTCGCCAAGGTCGACGGACGACGCACCGACCTGCCCATGCCGTTCGACCTGCTCGGACAGCTACCAGTGGTGAACGCCGCGCTGCCGGCCCGGCTGGCGCTGGTGGTCGCGCCGGTGATCGGGCTGCTGCTGGCGTACGCCGTCGACCAGTTGCGCGCCGCACCGCCCCGGCACCGCTCCACGGAGCTGGCCTGGCTGCTCGGGTTCGCGGTGGCCCTGGTGCCGCTGCTGCCCACCCCGCTGCTCACCGACGAGCGGGAGCCCATCCCGCAGTTCATCACCTCCGGCACGTGGCGGGACTACGTCTCACCGGACGGCGTGCTCACCCCCGTGCCGATGCCCGTGGACATCTACCCGGACGGCCAGCGCTGGCAGGCGTACGCGTTGTCGCACCGCCAGGGCGAGTTCAAGATTCCCGGCGGTTTCTTCCTCGGTCCCGGCGGGCCGGACGGGCGCGGCCGGATCGGCCCGGTGCCGCGCACGCTGAGCGCGCTCATGGACCAGGCCGGTCGTACCGGGTTGGTGCCGATCGTCACCGACGGGACCATCCGGGAGGTCCAGTCGGACCTGCGGCACTGGCGGATCGAGACGGTGGTGCTCGCCGACCAGGTGCACGGCGCGAAGTTCGAGATCGACGAGGAGGCGGTCCGGCGCACCGCCACCGCCCTGTTCGGCGAGCCGCAGCGGGTCGACGACGTCTGGCTCTGGCGCATTCCACCCGCTGACCAATAGGCCGCGGCGCGATCGACCGGGGCATCGTGGCCGGCCCTCGTCGCGTCTAATGGGGTGATGCGAGAGACGGGCCGGCGACTGCGGTGCGGCGCTGCGGTCGGCGTCGCGCTGGCGCTCGTGGCGCTCAGCGCGCCAGCCGCCACGGCCGCCGACAGCACCACCGCGGGCAGCACCACCGCCGACAGCACGACCGGCGGCGACACGACCGGCGCGGTGCCGTCCCGGTTGCACGATCCGTGGCTGTGGCAGGCCACCGTCGGGCAGCGCCCGACCGGCCCGGCCGCGTTGGTCTTCTTCACCAGCCGCACCCGCTTCCTGGAGTCGACCGGTGTGCTGGTCGGCCGGGACGGCGGTTACCGGCTGATCCCGCTGCATGTCGCCGAGGACCATGGGCTGCTCTCCTCCGACGGGCGCCACTACCTGCGGCCGTCCGGTGAGCTGCTGGACCTCACCACCGGCCAGCAGCGCCGCACGATCCACACCGGGATGCGGCCGCTGGCCTGGTCGCCGGACGGGCAGCGGGTCCTGAGCACCCGCAGCAACGACGATTCGGTGATCAGCTTCGGGCCGGACAACCAGCAGCTCAACGATCCCGAGAAGCCCGACGATCTGCTCGTCGTCGACCCGTACCGGGGCACCGAGCAGGTGGTCGCCGCCGGCACCTTCGCCTCGCACGCCGCTGCGGCCTGGTCACCCGACGGTGACGTGCTGGCGGTGGCCGGTCCGCCCGACGTGCCCGCGTCAGTCGCCGAGCGACAGCGGCTGGTGGTCGTCGACCCGGACGGCGGTGACCCCCGCTGGCAGGTCGACCTGGGCGACCGGCGGATGCTGGCCGGCCCGGCCGCCTGGCACCCGGACGGCCGGCGGATCGCGCTTCTCGCCTTCGATGGCTGCGCCGGGCCGACGTGCACGGTCGAGCAGGCGGCTGCACGCACCATGCGGATCGAGTTCCTGGACGCCACCACCGGCCAAGCCGTCGGTCAGCCGCTGCCGGTCGACGCCTCGACAAGCCGGATCGTCGGCTGGCGCGGCGACGACCCGGTGGTGCAGCAGGTGAGCGGGACGGGACGGGACGAGGACCGGCGGGCCATCCTCGCCGCGCTGCCGGCTGGTGGCGACCGCGAGGTGCTGGTGACCGCGCCGGTCGGGTCGACCGACCTGGCGGTGCCGGGTGACCTGCTGGCCCGGGCCGCGTTCGGTGGTCCGGAGCGCCGGCCGTCGCCGTTCGCCGCCCCGCTCTGGTTCTACCTGGCGCTGGCCGTGCCGACGCTGCTCGCCGTCGCCCTCCTCGTTCGCCGCGTGCGTCGTCGCCGGGGTTCCGCAACGACCCCGGACACCGGCCTGGCGCCGCGCGCCTGAAGCCGGCCCACCAGGTGCCACCAGGCCCTCGTGAGGCGGCTCACCAGGGATCATCGTCGGTAGCGGGACTAGGCTGGAGGCCGTGACGACGACGACCCCCGGCCTGACGGCCGTCCGTGCCGGCCTGCTCGACTACCAGGCCGCCTGGGACGAGCAGCGGCGCCTGCACGAGTCGGTGGTGGCTGGCGAGCGCGGCGACACCGTGCTGCTGCTGGAGCACCCGAGCGTCTACACCGCGGGCAAGCGCACCGAGCCGTGGGACCGGCCGTCGGACGGCACCCCGGTCGTCGACGTGGACCGCGGCGGCAAGATCACCTGGCATGGGCCGGGTCAGCTCGTTGGTTACCCGATCCTGCGGCTGCCTGACCCGGTGGACGTGGTCGCCTACGTACGCCGCACGGAAGAGCTGCTGATCGACGTGTGCGCCGAGTTCGGGCTGGCCGCCGGCCGGGTCGAGGGGCGCAGCGGGGTCTGGGTGCCCGAGGACGACCGAGGGCCGGCCCGCAAGGTGGCCGCCATCGGCATCCGGGTGGCCCGGGGCGTCTCCCTGCACGGCTTCTCGATCAACTGCGACTGCGACCTGACGTACTTCGACCGGATCGTGCCGTGCGGCATCCGCGACGCTGGCGTCACCTCGCTCACCGCCGAGCTGAACCGCCCGATCACCGTCGCCGACGTGCTCCCGGTAGTCGAGCGCCAACTGTCCACCCTCGTCGCGCTCTGAGCACCGCCCCAACCGCGTCGATCTAGGGACTATCGTCGTTGATTGACCTCTGGACGCTGCCATCTTCCCTAGATCGACGCGTTGGGGGGGCGCGGGGGCGGGGCGGGGGGCGGGGGCGCGGGGGCGGGGTGGGGTTAGGGGGTTAGGCGGTTTAGGTCGCGGGGGAAGGCTGTTACCTCGCGGATGTTGGTTGCGCCTAGTAGGCGGGCTACGAAGCGTTCCAGGCCGATGGCGAAGCCTCCGTGTGGCGGCATGCCGTGCCGGAACGCGTCCAGGTACCCGGCGTACGGCTCGACCGGCTCACCCCGGGCGGCCAACGCCGCCAGGTAGTCGGCGTGCCGGTGCAGCCGCTGCCCGCCGGTGACCAGCTCCAGGCCACGGAAGAGCAGGTCGAAACCGTTCGAGTACGCCGGCCGCGCCGGGTCCGGGTGGGTGTAGAACGGTCGCTTCGCCATCGGGTAGCCGGTGACGAAGAGGAAGTCCGACCCGTGTTCGCGGCGAGCCCACTCGCCCAACGCCCGTTCGTGGGCGGGTGCCAGGTCCGGTTCGTCGGCGGGCGCCCCGGCGATCGTCAGCGCCTCGGCGAAGTGCACCGCCGGGATCTCCGCCGGCACCTCCGGCGGTACGACGTCGAGCGTTGCCAGGGCGGTGCCGGCTCGCTCGCCCACCGTGGCCAGCATCCCGGCCAGGGTGTCACGCAGCACGCGCATCACGTCGCGGTGGTCGGCGACGAAGCCCAGTTCGGCGTCGAGCGACGTGTACTGCGCGAGGTGCCGGACGGTGTCGTGTGGCTCGGCCCGGAAGACCGGCCCCACCTCGTAGACCCGTTCGAAGACGCCGACCATCAACTGCTTGTAGAACTGCGGCGACTGGGCCAGGTACGCGGGCCGACCGAACCAGTCCAACGCGAACACGTTCGCCCCGCTCTCGGTGGAGGAACTGACCACCTTCGGAGTGTGGATCTCCACGAAGTCGTGGGCGTCGAGGGTGGCTCGGAACCCGGCCACCGCCGCCGCCGAGATCCGCAGCGCGGCCGACCGGGTGGGGTGCCGCAGCGCGGCCGGCGCGTTGTCGAGTTGGGTGGGCAGGCTCGCGGTGAGCGCGGGCCGGTACAGGTCGAACGGTGGCGGCACGGCGGGCGGGCCAAGTGGACGTACCGTCGGGTCGGTCAGCTCGACCCCGGCGGGCGCCGTGCCGTTCGCGGTGACCGTCGCGGTGACCTCGACGACCGTCTCCTCGGTGAGTTTCTCCAGCTCGGCGCGGACGGCCGGGTCGGTGACGACCACCTGGGCCAGGCCGGCGGCGTCCCGCACGATCAGGAACGCCACCGACTTGAGCAGTCGTCGGCGGTGCACCCAGCCGGCGATCCGCACGGTGGCACCGACCTGGGTGGGCAGTTGGTGGGACAGGGTTCGTTGCATGGCGGGTTGCTCCTCGGTTGATCGCCACGCCTTCGCCGCCCTGGGGAAGCGATGCGTCGCATCAGCCCCAGGGAGGTGTGGGCGAGCGGGAACCTCGCGGTGCCACCACACCTTCGCTCCCGCCGGAGCGGGAGCCTCGTTCGTCGCCTGATGACCGGGGCCAACCGGGCGGGCTCTACTAGGCGTTGCTGCCGTTCTGCCCGCAGCTCGGGAGGGTCTTCACGCACCGGCACCAGACCGCCTCTCAGCACCGGCGGCTCTCTGCACTGGCGGGTCGGCGCGCTACTCGGCTCCGTCGTCGCTGTTGGCGGTGACCGTAGCACCGGACCCGTCGCGTGTGACGCCGAATTTCAACAGCCCGGTGTCCGGCGTCACAACGTCTGGGGCGTGACGCCGGTCGCCCGACGCACATAGACGATGGCCGTCGGGCGTAGGCTCGTTTTCGTGACGATCGAGCACTCCGCGCCGACGACCGGCCAGGCAGCGCGCACCGCAACGGCCGCCCCCGAGGGGCGGCGTCT
Source organism: Micromonospora sp. LH3U1 (assembly GCF_028475105.1). Taxonomy (NCBI): domain Bacteria; kingdom Bacillati; phylum Actinomycetota; class Actinomycetes; order Micromonosporales; family Micromonosporaceae; genus Micromonospora; species Micromonospora sp. LH3U1. The sequence continues at coordinate 5,390,057 of NZ_CP116936.1, forward strand.
GCTGCGGATCGAGGCGCGCAACGCCGAGACGCCGATCGAGCGCAAACCGCCGTGGATCAAGGTCAAGGCCAAGATGGGGCCGGAGTACACCCAACTGCGCGGGCTCGTCTCGCGTGAGGGGCTGCACACCGTCTGCCAGGAGGCCGGCTGCCCCAACATCTACGAGTGTTGGGAAGACCGGGAGGCGACCTTCCTCATCGGTGGCGACCAGTGCACCCGGCGCTGCGACTTCTGCCAGATCGACACCGGCAAGCCGGCCGAGTTCGACGCCGACGAGCCGCGCCGCGTCGCCGAGTCGGTGGTCTCGATGGGGCTGCGCTACGCCACCATCACCGGCGTCGCCCGTGACGACCTGCCCGACGGCGGCGCCTGGCTGTACGCCGAGACCGTCCGACAGATCCACGCCCTGCAGCCCGGCTGCGGCGTCGAGCTGCTGATCCCGGACTTCAACGCCGTCCCCGAGCAGTTGGCCGAGGTCTTCGGCTCCCGCCCCGAGGTGCTGGCCCACAACGTGGAGACCGTGCCGCGCATCTTCAAGCGCATCCGGCCGGCGTTCCGCTACGACCGCTCTCTGGACGTGATCCGGCAGGCTCGCGCCGACGGCCTGGTCACCAAGAGCAACCTCATCCTGGGCATGGGCGAGGAGCGGGCCGAGGTCTCGCAGGCGCTGCGCGACCTGCACGACGCCGGCTGCGAGCTGATCACCATCACGCAGTACCTGCGCCCCACCCCCCGGCACCACCCGGTGACCCGCTGGGTCAAGCCGGAGGAGTTCGTGGAGCTGCGTGAGGAGGCCGAGGAGATCGGCTTCGCCGGGGTGATGAGCGGGCCGCTGGTGCGTTCGTCGTACCGGGCCGGCCGGCTCTACCAGCAGGCCCTCGACGCCCGCGCCGCCACCTCGGTCGCCACCGCCGGCTGACTCCGCCGGCAGCGCCGCACGGCCGTTCGCCGTCCGGGTGCCATGATCCTGTGATGACCGTCGGCGTACGCCAGCAGCCGCGCGGCGCGGACCCCCGCGCCCGCGGCCCGGCGTGCGTCCCGGGTTGGTCGGCTGGCTCACCGGGTTGGCCATGCTCGCCGGGGTGGGTTACCGGCTCTGGCTGCTGGGTCACGCCGCGCCGTCCACGAACAGCGACGAGGCCACCATGGGGTTGGCCGCGCTGCACATCGCCCGGGGTGAGGGCTTCCCGGTCTGGTTCTACGGCCAGCAGTACATGGGCACCCTGGAGGCGTACCTGGCCGCGCCGGTGTTCGCCCTTGCCGGCGGGCCTTCGCTGTTCGGTCTGCGGCTGCCCACGCTGGCGCTGTACGTGCTGTTCCTGCTGCTGTCCTGGCAGTTGACGCTGCGGCTGACCGGGGACCGTTGGTTCGGGCTGCTGGTGGTGACGCTGCTGGCCCTCGGCTCCGACCGCGTCATCAAGAACCAGCTGATCGCTGGCGGCGGCTACCCCGAGATGAACGCGGCCGGCGTGGCGCTGGCCCTACTCGCCGTGGACCTGGCCTCCGGCCGGCCGGGGTGGCGGCTGGCGCGCTGGGCGGCGTGGGGGTTCCTGGCCGGCCTGATGCTCTGGGTCGACCCGCTGGTGCTGCCGTACGTCGTGGCGACCGGGGCGGTGCTCGTCGGGTTCTGCCGTCGGGAGCTGCGCGGGGTGGCCGGGGCGCTGCTCGGGGCGGCCGCCGTGCTGGGTGCGGCTCCGCTGCTGCTGCACAGCCTGGTCGACGGGCGGAACCCGCTGCACGCGGTGCTCGCCGCCAGCGGTGCGAACACCACCGTGGGCTGGGCGGACCGGCTGCACGGTGGCCTGCTGCTCGGCCCTCCGCTGGGCATGGGCTTCTGCGCGCCCGGGCAGTGCGCCACCTGGCAGCTGTGGTGGGCGCTCGCCCTGCCGCTGCTGCTTGCCGTCGCCGCAGCCACCGCCTGGCGGGCGACCCGCCGGCCGCCTGCCTCCCCGGCCAACCCCACCAGCCCGGCCGACCCCACCGCCCCGGACGTCCCAGCGGGCCGTGCGCCCCGGGTGGGGGCGGCGATCCGGCTGGCGCTCGTGCTCGCCGCGGTGGCCACCCTCGGCGCGTACACGGTGAGCAGTGCCGCCGGGCTCACCCCGGTGGAGAGTTCCCGCTACCTGTCCTGCCTGCTCATCTCCCTGCCGGCGCTGCTCTGGCCGGTGTGGACGGCGGCCCGACACGGTCTGCGGTCGTCGGCGACCGACCGACGCGGGTGGACGCTGGCCCGGCCGGTCGCGCTGGCCTTGCTCGCCGCCACGCTGGGCACCGCCGCCCTCGCCACCTGGCAGGCAGCGGAGACCGCCCCGGCGGCGCGGGCCGCCGAGGCCCGACACACCGAGCTGGTGAGCACCCTGCGTCAGCTCGGCGTACGGCACGTGCGCGCCGGCTACTGGACCTGCAACCGGCTCACCTTCGCCAGTGCGGAGCGGGTGGTCTGCGCGGTCGTCGACGACACGCTGCGCCCCGGTTTCGACCGCTACCCCGCGTACCGGCGGGAGGTGGACGGGGCAGCGGCACCGGCCTGGGTCGCACCGGCCGGCTCGCCGCTGGCGAACGCGCTCGACGAGCGGCAGCGCGCCACGCCGGGCAGCCTGGACCTTGTCACGATCGACGGCTGGCGGATCTACCTGTCGAGGTGAGCTGGTCAGCGGGCGCGGCGAGCAGGCCGAGGCGGTGCGCCAGGGCGGCGGCCTCCACCCGGTTGGTCACGCCCAGCTTCGCGATGATCCGGGACACGTGCACGCTGGCCGTCTTCGGGGAGATGAACAACTGCTCGGCGATCCGGCTGTTGCTGTGCCCCTCGGCGACAAGCCGCAGCACCTCCTGCTCCCGAGCGGTCAACAGATCGACGCCGGCCCCGCCCTGACCGGCGGTGCGCAGACCGACCCGCTTCGCCAGGGTGGCGGCTGCCTCGGCGAGGGGCACCGCACCCAGCCGCCGGCCGATCTCGGCGGCCTCGGTGACCGCCGCCGCCGTCTCGTCGCGCTCCCCGGCGGCGGCGGCGGTCTCAGCGAGCGTCAGCAACGCGCGGCCCAGCGGGTGCGGCTGCCCGTCGGCCCGCCAGGCATCGACCGCCGCGCGCCACGCCGGCAGCGCCTGGTCGCCGACCGCGAGCAGTGCGGCAACCTCGGCCGCGTGCGCCCGTGCCGCCGGGTGCCGGACGGGCAGGTCGGTGGCGAGCGCCGCCACGGCGGCTGCCAGCTCCTGGTCCCGCACCCGGGCTGCGGTACGCGCGGCGGCGTTGAGCAACGGCCAGCCCTCGCGCGGCAGCTGCGGCAGGCTCTTGTCGGCCACTGCGACACGGGCCGCCCGGATCGCTTCGACCTTGTCGTCGGCGACCAGCGCCGCCTCGATCGCCAGCTCGTGCAGGGGCAACCGGTGGTTCGGCCACAGGTAGGGCCGGCCGAGGAAGGCGAGCGCCCGGTCGACCAGCTCGTCGGCGCCCGGGTGGGCGCGGGCCAGCCGCAGCCCGGCGCCGAGCTGGAGCCAGTGCAGCACGGTGACGCCGGACAGGTCGATCCGGGCCGCTTCCGCGAAGACCGCCTCGGCCTCGTCCCACCGACCCAGCGCGATCAGCGCCTCGGCCCGGTTGGACAGCAGGTACGCCCCGGTGGAGCGGCTGATCCCCACCCGCCGCGCCTCCGCCACGCCGGCCTCGGCCGCCTCGGCGGACTCGGCGTAGCGGCCCAACTCACAGAGCACGTCCGACTGGAACACCTTGGCGAGCACCAGCGCCGACGTGTCCCCCGCCGCCCGGGCGACTGCCTCGGCCTCGCCCAGCTCGGCCAGCCCGCGCTCCCGCTCGTGGTGGCAGAGCAGGGCGATCCGCGTCGGAAGCAGGACCAGCTCCTCGCCGAGCGCCTCGGCGTCCGTGCTCGCCTCGGCGGCCACCCGGGCCGCCTGCTCAGGATCGATCTTGACCAGGTGGGCGGCGATGTCGGCAAGCAGCCGGACCCGCTCCACGCTGGCCGGGCCACGGGCCGCCAGCCGGTACGCCTCATCCAGCTCGCGGCTGCCGTCACTCTTGCCGAGCAACGCCAGCAGTCGACCCCGCTGGTCCAGCAGGCGTGCGGCGCGCAGCGGCGCGGCATCGGCGTCCACCTCGGCCAGGCCGGCCCGGGTCAGGGTGATCGCCCGGCTGAAGTCGCCGGCGGTGACCGCGGCGTCCAGTGTCTGCTCCAGCAACGCCAGGTGATCCATGCCGAGCAGGGCTGCGGCGTCGGGCACCAGCTCCCACAGCTCCAGCGCCCGCTCCAGCAGCCGGCGCTGCTCGGCGTACGCGTACCGGTCAGCGGCGGCGCAGGCCGCGGCTTGCGCGGCGACGAGGGCACGCGGGTGGTGGTGCGCGGCGTACCAGTGGTGGGCGATCTCGGCCGGGGCCCGGCCGGCGGCGACCAGGTGCGGCTGGGCCTCGATGGCGGCGGCGAAGCGGGCGTGCAGCCGGGCGTGTTCGCCGGGCAGCAACTCGTCGTGCACGGCCTCGCGGACCAGCGCGTGCCGGAACTCGTAGTCACCGTCCCGATCGGCCACCACCAACTGGGCGGCGACGGCGGCGCGCAGTGCGTCCTCCAGCTCGGCCTCGGGGAGCCCGGCGACCTCGGCGATCAGGTCGTGGGCGAAACGGGTGCCGCCGGCGGCGGCGATCCGCAGCACCCGCTGGGCCGGTTCGGGGAGCCGGTCCACTCGGGCCAGCAGCAGGTCGCGCAGCGTTTCGGGGAGCGCGGCGCAGCCGATCGGGCCACCGGCGACGGCCAACTCCTCGATGAAGAAGGGATTGCCCTGGGTGCGGTCATGGATGTCGTCGACGGCACGGGCGGGCGGCTCGGCGCCGAGCAGGTCGGCGAGGATCGCGCTGGTGCCGTCGCGGTCCAGGCGGCCCAGCTCGACCCGCTCCACGCCGCGGGCCCGATCCAGTTCGGCGAGGAACGGGCGCAGCGGGTGCCCGCGCTGCAACTCGTCGGTGCGGTAGGTGCACACCAGCAGCAGCCGGCCCGGCCGGGCCACCCGGACCAGGAAGCCGATCAGGTCGCGGGTGGAGCGGTCGGCCCAGTGCAGATCCTCGATGATCAGCACCAGCGGACGAGCATCGGCGAGCCGTTGGAAAAGCTCGGCGACCAGGTCGAACAGGTAGCCGCGTGGGGCGTCGCCGACCGGCACGGCGCGCGGTGCGGCCAGCGCCGCGGACGCCCGGCCCAGCTCCGGCAGCAGCGGGGCGAACTCCGCCTCGTAGCCGGCGAAGACCTCGGGGCCGTCGGCGCGCAGCACCGCGCGGAGTGCGGCAGCGAACGGGGCGAACGGCAGGCCCGCCTCGCCCAGCTCCAGGCACTGGCCGACCAGCACCCGCGCTGCGCCGTCGGTGGCCCGGCCGGCGAACTCGTCCAGCAGACGGGTCTTACCCACGCCTGCCTCGCCACCGACCAGCACGGTGGTGGGCTCCCCCGCACGTGCCCGGCCCAGCGCGTCCCGCAACGCCGCGATCTCAGGATGGCGGCCGACGAGGACGGAGCTGGCAGCGCGTACGGTCACGGGGTCGAGCATGCCACGACGGCTCCCCACGCCGGCCCCGCCGATCGGCCGGTGGCCGGGCGGCGGGGCGGGCTCGACTCGACCGGCCAGCGCGGCGGGCGCGGTCACCGGCTGGTGTCGTTGGTGCGGGCGGTCTGCTTGCGCCGGCCGAGCCAACCGCGGCCGGCGGGACGCGGCAGCGACCGGGCGAGCCGTTCCGCGGCCGCCTCGGCGCGCAGCTCGGCGGCGTGGGTACGGTGCAGGGAGAGCAGGAAGTCTGCGTCGTTGCCGAACATGTCGGGCTCCTTCGTGGCGTCGTCGTCTTCTGCTGACGACTCTTCGCGCGAAGGCCCCACCCGGGCATGGGCACGGCGCCTCATCTTCCTGACCGCCGCCCTCCTTACGCGCCCCGTCCGGGCGGGTACGGCGACGTAAGGTACTCAGCTACCCGGGCACCCGGACGCGGATCAACGGGGCGAGCGGCGACCACTAGACTCTGCGGCATGGCAAAGCCCCAGGAGAAGGTCTCGTTCGGCCAGCGGCTGAAGCAGATCGGGATGGTGTTCCAGTTCACCGCCAAGCAGGACCGGTGGTTCGCGCCGTTGGTCGCCGCCGCGGTGCTCCTCCCGCTCGCCCTCACCGTGGTCGCGGTCATCCTCTGGGGCTGGATCTGGCTGCCGCTGGGCATCCTGTTCATCCTGCTCGCGGTGCTGATCGTGCTCAACCTACGGTCCAACAAGGCGATGATGAACGCCGCCGAGGGGCAGCCCGGCGCGGCGGCGCAGATCATGGAGAACATGCGCGGCGACTGGCGGGTCACCCCGGCCGTCAGCTCGACCACCCAGATGGACATGGTCCACCTGGTGATTGGCCGCGCGGGCGTGATCCTGCTGGCCGAGGGCAACCCGCAGCGGGTGCGCGGCCTGCTCGGGCAGGAGAAGCGCCGGCTGTCCAAGGTGATCGGCTCCGCTCCCCTGCACGACTACGTGATCGGGCAGGAGGAGGGCGAGCTGCCGATCCGCAAGCTGCGGACGACGCTCCTGCGCCTGCCCCGCGCGCTCTCCGGCAAGGACGTCAACTCGCTGGACAAGCGACTCAAGGCGCTCACCGCCCGGCCGCAGATGCCCAAGGGCGCGATCCCGAAGAACATGCGGCCGCCGGGCGCCTCCCGCCAGTCGCGGGGCCGCTGACCCCTCTGGCGTACGCCTGAAAAGAGCCGGACCCGCGCGGGTCCGGCTCTTTCTCGTTGTTCGGCGGGCTCAGCCGCGCGGCGCGTCGACGATGACCGAGTCGGCGAGCCGGTCGTGCAGGCCGCGACGGTGCTCGTCCATGATCAGTGCGGGGACGACAAGGGCCAGCAGCAGGCCCCGGATCAGCCCCCGGAGCACGCCGATCCGGCCACCGTCGTGCCAGTTCACGCAGCGGACCTTCGTGATGTACATGCCCGGCGTCTGGGCGAACAGGCCGAGGAAGATGCCGTACTCCAGGACCAGCACCAGCACCGGCGCCCAGCCGTCGCGTACCGGGTCGGCGAAGAAGTTGGACACCAGCAGGCAGAGCACCCAGTCGATGATCAGCGCCCCGAACCGCCGACCGAGGGTCGGCGGAGTGAAGGTGGGGTCTGTTGCCGGCGCTGCCGTTGCGTGCGGATTGGTCACAGCGGTCAAGGGTATCCGCGCCGGGATGAGGGCTTGCCAGGTGCCGCCGCCACTGCGTGCCGATTCAGGCCAAAGGCATCAGATGTCATTAGACTGGCACAGTCGGTACGGCCTTCGCGGCGGGCCGAGGGCGTGGACAGGGGCGTCGCTGACGCTCCGCGAGGGACGTAACACGGCAGAAACAACGGAGACACGGCCGGGCAACCGCTTGGCCATAGCGTCGCCAGAAGCCTAGCCACCCCGTGGACGTGCCAGGAGGATGTGTGTTCGCCAATCCCGAGGAACTGCTGCGATACCTCAAGAACGAGGACGTGAAGTTCGTCGACGTTCGTTTCTGTGACCTGCCCGGCGTGATGCAGCACTTCAACCTGCCGGTCGAGTCCGTCAACGACGACCTCTTCACCGACGGCCTCGCGTTCGACGGTTCGTCGATCCGCGGTTTCCAGGCGATCCACGAGTCGGACATGCTCCTGCTCCCGGACGTCGCCACCGCGTTCATCGACCCGTTCCGCGCGCAGAAGACGCTCGCGCTCAACTTCTTCATCCACGACCCGTTCACCCGCGAGGCCTACAGCCGCGACCCGCGCAACGTGGCGAAGAAGGCCGAGGCGTACCTGGCGGCGAGCGGCATCGCCGACACCGCCTACTTCGGCGCCGAGGCGGAGTTCTACATCTTCGACTCGATCCGCCACGAGACCTCGGCGCATCAGTCGTTCTACTACATCGACTCGATCGAGGGCGCCTGGAACACCGGGCGCGAGGAGCCGGGCGGCAACCGCGGCTACAAGACCGCGTACAAGGGCGGCTACTTCCCCGTTCCGCCGGTCGACCACTACGCCGACCTGCGTGACTCGATCGTGCGCCGGCTCGTCGACACCGGCTTCAACGTGGAGCGCTCGCACCACGAGGTGGGCACCGCCGGTCAGTCCGAGATCAACTACCGGTTCTCGACCCTGCTGCACGCCGGTGACCAGCTCCAGCTCTTCAAGTACATCGTGAAGAACGAGGCCTGGGCCAACGGCAAGACCGCGACCTTCATGCCCAAGCCGCTGTTCGGCGACAACGGTTCCGGCATGCACACCCACCAGAGCCTCTGGCTCAATGGTGAGCCGCTCTTCTACGACGAGACCGGCTACGCGGGTCTGTCCGACATGGCCCGCTGGTACATCGGCGGTCTGCTGCACCACGCGCCGTCGCTGCTGGCCTTCACCAACCCGACGGTCAACTCGTACCGTCGCCTGGTGCCGGGCTTCGAGGCGCCGGTCAACCTGGTCTACTCGCAGCGCAACCGCTCCGCCTGCACCCGCATTCCGGTGACCGGCAGCAACCCGAAGGCCAAGCGCGTCGAGTTCCGCGTTCCGGACCCGTCGGCCAACGTCTACCTGGCCTTCTCGGCCATGATGATGGCCGGCCTGGACGGCATCAAGAGCAAGATCGAGCCGCCGACGCCGATCGACAAGGACCTGTACGACCTCCCGCCGGAGGAGTGGGGCGACGTCAAGCAGGTGCCGGGCTCGCTGTCGGCCGTGCTCGACTCGCTCGAGGCCGACCACGACTACCTGCTCGACGGCGGCGTCTTCACCCCGGACCTGATCTCCACCTGGGTGGACTGGAAGCGCGCCAACGAGGTCGACCCGGTGCGCCTGCGCCCGACCCCGCACGAGTTCGCCATGTACTACGACTGCTGAGCACTCTTCACCACCGGCCGGGCCGGCTCCGCGATTCGCGGAGCCGGCCCGGTCCGCGTTCACGCCCCAAGCCCCAAGATCGTGCTCGATCCTGGATGTAGTGGTGTCCGGCACGGGAGATGCCACTACATCCGGGTTCGAGCACGATCTTCGGTTCCGAAGCCCGGTGATCATGAAGCTAGCCGGACGTTTAGTCCCATTTGTCACCCGTCAACCTTGATCGACGGGGTTCGACCCGGAGGCGCCGAGGCGCGGAGGAGCACGGTCAGGAGCAGCGCGGTCATCACCACCGCACCGGGGGCCTTCGTGAAGCGGGCCAGGTTCGTGCCGTCGGGCAGGGCGAGGAAGGCCGCCACCGCCGCCGGCAGCACGAACCAGGTCGCCCTGATGGCGGTGAGTGCGAGCAGCGCCAGGGGCCAGGTCGCGTACCAGGGGTGGAAGACCGGGGACAGGACGACGGTGGCGACCAGCGCCAGCGCCGCCCCCTGCAACGCCACCCGTGGCCTGCGCTGCCCGGCGTCGTTGAAGGCGCGCAGCGCCCGCCAGGCCCGCCACCAGAGCACCACCAGCGCGCCGACGAGCAGGACCAGCGCGACCGTCCGGGCCACCGGCACCGCCCGGGGTCCCGGCCGACCAGCGCGCCGGCGTAGTCCACGACCAGGCCAACGGCGGTGGGCGGCGACGTCCACTGCTCCGAGTCACCGCTGTGGGTCAGCCCGCCCACCCAGCCGAACCCGAGGCCGGACAACGCCGAGGTGACGAGCAACGCGGCGAGCAGCCCGCCGGCCAGCCAGCCGCCGTCGCGCAGCAGCGCCCGTACGGTGTAGCGACCGTGCACCGCGGCCAGCGCGGCGAAGGGCGCCACCACCACAGCGCTGGCCTTGACCGTCACGGCCAGCCCGAGCAGCGCCCCGGCGACCAGCAACGCTGACGGCCGGCCCGGTCGGCGGACCACGACCAGCAGCCCACACAGCAGCAGACCCAGCATCACGGCGTCGTTGTGCGCCCCGGCCACCAGGTGCACCCCGACCAGCGGGCCGGCAAGCGCCAGCCACGCCGCACGCCGGGTCGGCACCCCGCCGGCCCGCGCCAACCCGGGCAGGCAGAACGCAGCCAGCAGCAGCCCCGCCACGGCGATCACGCGCAGCAGCACGACCGTGCCGGTGAGCCCGCCCCCGAGGCCGACCGCGAGTGCTGCGAGCAGCACGAACACCGGCCCGTACGGTGCCGGGGTGTCCCGCCAGATCGGTGCCACCGCGTCCACCCACGGGCAGCCCGCCGCCGCCACTCCCACCGCGTACGGGTCGACGCCATGCGCGTACGTCCAGCCCTGGCAGGCGTACGAGTAGACGTCCCGGCTGCCCAGCGGCGGCGCGACCAGCAGCGGCAGCGCCCACAGCCCGGCGGTGGCGTACGCCCAGCGGGTCGACGGGGCGCCCGCGCGCAACGACCACCATGCCCCGACCAGCAGTGCGGTGCCGACCAGCCAGGAGGTCAGCGTCGCCGGGCCGCCCGGGGCTCGCCAGATCGACACCGGTGTCGCGCCGAGCGGGGCGTCGGGCAGTGCCCCGCCGAGGTACCCGGCCACGGTGAGCAGGACCGCGCCGGCCAGTCCCCCGTACCGGGCGGAGCGAGCCAACCGCGGACCAGGCGGCAGCGGACCAGAAGGCGGACCAGGCGGCGCGCCGGGAGCGGTCACCGGCGCACCTTCCCTCAGTCGGCGGCGACCGGCTGACGGGCCGCCCGAGCCGACCGTATCAACCGGATGACCAGCACGATCACCAACAGCGTCATCAGTGGGGCCCCGACGGTCTTGGTGTAGCGGGGCAGCCCGGTGCCGTCGGGCAGCACCAGGAACGACGAGACCAGGGCGACCAGGCTGAACCACCCGGTCCGCCGGGCGGTGGCCGCCAGCACCGCGAGGGGCCAGATCCAGTACCAGGGGTGGAACAGTGGCGCGAGGGCGACCGTGGCGGCCAACGCCAGGGCGGCGTACCAGAGCGGCTCCCGGGTGCGGGCCCGCCACCAGAGCCAGACCAGCAGCAACGCCAGCACGGCCATGCCGATCCCCCGGGTGACCGGCAGCGCGTCGATGTTTCCGCCGAAGGGCACCGCGAGGTAGCCGATGGTCTGCCCGACGGCGGTGGACGGTGAGGTCCAGGCGATCACGTCGCCGCCTCGGGCCAGCCCGCCGACCCAGCCGAAGTCCAGCCCGGCCGCGAAGGTCACCCCGACCACGACGGCTACCGCGCCGCCGACCACCCATCCGCCGTACCGGAGCAGAGCCCGGATCGAGTATCCGCCGACGATCGCCGCCAGCGCCGCGAACGGGACCACGACCAGCGCCGTCACCTTGATCCCGGCGGCGAGGCCGAGCAGCGCGCCGCCGGCGAGCAGCGGTCCGGGGCGGCCGGGCCGGGAGGCGATCACCGCCAGCCCGGCGACCAGCAGGCCGACCATCAGTGCGTCGTTGTGCGCGCCGGAGACCAGGTGTACGGCGACCAGGGGGCAGCCGAGCGCCAACCAGATCGCCCGACCCGCGGGGACGCCGGTCCGCCGGGCCAGCACCGGCAGGCTGACCGCGGTCAGCGCGACCCCGGCCACCGCGATCACCCGGAACGCCACGATCGCGCCGGTGAGCGAGCCCGTGGCGGTGACCACCGCGCCGGAGAGCGCCACGAACAGCGGCCCGTACGGTGCCGGGGTGTCCCGCCAGATGTACGAGATGGTGTCCAGCCAGGGGCAGGGCAGTGCGGAGACGCCCTGCTCGTACGGGTTGATCCCGGCCGCGTAGCTGGCGCCCTGACAGGCGTACGCGTAGACGTCGCGGCTCGCCAGCGGCGGCGCGATCAGCACCGGCAGCAGCCAGAGCCCGACGGTGATCAGCGCCCAGCGGGTCGACGGCACCGTGTCGCGCAGCGACCACCAGGCGTAGGCCATCAGCGCGGTGCCGACCAGCCAGGCGGCGATGACCAGCGGCCCGTTCGGGCCCTGCCAGATGCTGACCGGGGTGGGGCGCAGGGGTGACCCGGGTAGGGCGCCGCCGAGGAACGCGGCGACGGCGAGCAGCGCCGAGCCCGCCAGTCCGATCCAACGCGCGAGGTGGTGAGGCACGCCGGACATGCTGCCAGTACGGTGGTCGCGGTACGGAGGTGGGCATGCGGCGCAGTCGGGTGGTGGCGATGGCCACCGGTTCCGCCGCCGTGCTCGGCGCGCTCTGGCTGGCTCTGCCGCTGATGGGCTCGGACCTCGCCGCGCAGGTCGCCCGGGCGGACTTCTTCGCCGCCCACGGTGCGGCGCCGGTGGATCTGCGCTGGTACGGCGGGGTGCAGCAGTTCGGCTACAGCTTGGTGTCGCAGCCGGTGATGGCGCTGCTCGGCGTACGGGTGACCGGTGCTCTGGCGCTGGTGGCGTCGGCAGCCGCGCTGGCCGCGCTGTTGACCCGCAGCGCAGTCCCCCGGCCGCTGCTGGGCAGCCTGGTCGGGGTGGTCACACTGGCCGGCAACCTGGTCTCCGGCCGGGTCACCTACGCCCTGGGTGTGGCGTTCGGGCTGGCGGCCCTCCTCGCGCTCGGTCGGGGCGTACCCCCGGGTCGACGGCTCGGGCTGGCCGCCCTCGCCGCGCTGCTGGCTTCGGCGACGAGCCCGGTGGCCGGCCTGTTCGTCGGTCTCGTGGGTGTCGCGTTGCTGCTCACCCGCCGGTACGCCGATGGTCTGGCGCTCGGGGTCGCGGCGGCCGTGCCGCTGGCCGCGACCGCGCTGCTCTTCGGCGACGGCGGCTGGATGAACATCAGTCGCACGGACACGCTGCGCGCGGTGCTGACAAGTCTGGTGGTGGCCGTACTCGTCGCGTACCGGCCGGTGCGGTTCGGCGCGCTGCTCTCCGCGGTGGGGGTGCTCACCGCCGCCCTGGTGCACACGCCGGTGGGGTTGAACGCCACCCGGCTGGTCACGATGTTCGCGCTGCCGCTGCTGGCCGCGGCTGCCTGCCCGCCGGCCTGGCTGGCCCGCCGGGCGGCACGAACGACCCGTTCCCGGCTGGTCGGCGGCGTCGGCCTGACCGCGCTGCTGGTGGCGGTCTGCGTCTGGCAACCGCCGGTGGTCCCCGCCGACCTGCGCGGCATCGGCGATCCGACCAGCGCGCCCGGCTACCACGCGCCGCTGAGGACGTTCCTGGCCGGGCAACGGCTCACCGGCCGGGTCGAGGTGCCGCCGACGCGCAACTACTGGGAGGCGGCCCGGCTCGGTGAGGTGCCGCTGGCCCGGGGTTGGCTGCGGCAGGCCGACATCGACCGCAACCCGCTGTTCTTCACGACCGTGCCCGGTGCCTCAGGCACCGGCGTATCGCTGAACCCGACCACCTACCGGGAGTGGCTGGCCGAGAACGCCGTGCAGTACGTGGCGCTGCCGGACGCCCCGCTGTCCTGGGTGGGGCGGGCCGAGGCGGAGCTGGTCGAGGGCGGCCTGCCGTACCTGACGCCGGTCTGGTCCGGCCCGCACTGGCGGGTCTGGGCGGTGCTCGACCCGACACCGCTGGTCGCCGCCCCCGCCGAGCTGGTCCGCGTCGACGGAGCGACGGTGACCTTCCGCGCCCCGAGCGGGGGCCCGGTGGCGGTCCGGGTCCGGCACAGTCGTTGGCTGACCGCGTCCGGTGGCGCCACCGTCGCCGCCGCCGGTGACTGGACCACCGTCACGGTCCCCCGCCCCGGCGAATACACGCTCGGCAGCTGACGCCCCTACGCCTCCAGCACGCGTTGCGCGGCGGCGCGCGAGCGGCGGGCGGTGCGCAGGTATTCGTCGAGGAACTCCCCCGGGTCGTCCCGGCCGAGCAGCCGGACCACGCCGGCCAGTTCCACCCCGTGCCGGGGCAGTTGGTCGCCGGCCCGGCCCCGGACCAGCATCAACGCGTTGCGGACCTGCGCGGCCAGGGACCAACCGGCGGCCATCTCCGCGGCGTCCGCCGGGTCGATCAGGCCGGCCCGCTCGGCGGCCGCGAGAGCGTCGAGGGTACGCGTGCCGCGTAGCTCCGGGACAGCACCCGCGTGTCGGAGCTGGACGAGCTGCACCGCCCACTCCACGTCGGCGAGCCCTCCGCGACCCAGCTTGGTGTGGGTGGCCGGGTCGGCGCCACGGGGCAGCCGCTCATTCTCCACCCGGGCCTTGATCCGCCGAATCTCGACGACCTGCTCGCGGGTCAACCCGTCGGCCGGGTAGCGCACCGGCTCGATCATCGCCTCGAACTCGGCGCCCAGGTCGGCGTCGCCGCAGACGAACCGGGCGCGCAGCAGCGCCTGCGCCTCCCACACCCGCGACCAGCGGGCGTAGTACTGCGCGTACGCGGCGAGGCTGCGGACCAGCGGACCCTGCCGGCCTTCCGGGCGCAGGTCGGCGTCGACGCCCAGTGGCGGATCGGGGGCGGGCACGCCGAGCAGTCGGCGCAGCTCCTCGGCGATCGCACGAGCGGCGGCGCTGGCGGCGCTCTCGCTCGCCCCGGCGGGCGGGTCGTAGACGAACAGCACGTCGGCGTCGGAGAGGTAGTTCGACTCGTACCCGCCGAGCCGTCCCATGCCGATCACCGCGAACCGCAGCCCGGGCATCACCGGCTGACTGGTCTGGGCGGCGCGCAACGCGGCGGCCAGGGTGGCATCGGTGACGTCGGCGAGCGCCGTACCGACCTCGGTGATGTCGGCCAGCCCGGGAGTGGGCCGGTTCGCGCCGTCCGGCCGGGTGGGGGTGGGGGTGGGCGCGAGCGCGCCCGCCCGGCAGAGCACGTCGGCGCAGGCCACCCGCACCAGCTCCCGACGTCGCAACGCGCGCACCGCGCGGGTGGCCTCGACCGGGTCGGTGTGCCGGGCCGCCGCCGCGAGGAACCCCTCCCGCAACACCTCGCGGGAGCGCGGCACCAGCTCGTTCTCCTCGGCCAGCAGCCGCAGCGCCTCCGGGTCGCGGGCGAGCAGGTCGGCGACGTACCGGGACAGGGCGAGGACCCGGGCCAGCCGACGGGCGACCGGGCCGCCGTCGCGCAGCAGCCGCAGATACCAGGGGGTGCTGCCCAGTTTGTCGGAGACCTTCCGGTAGTTGAGCAGCCCCCGGTCCGGCTCCGGCGCGTCGGCGAACTCGCTGAGCAGCACCGGCAGCAGGGTCCGCTGGATCGCCGCCGTGCGACTCACCCCGCCGGTGAGTGCCTGTAGGTGGCGCAACGCCCCGGCCGGGTCGGCGAAGCCGAGGATCTCCAACCGGTGCCGGGCCGCCTCCGGGGTGAGGCGCAGCCCGTCGGCCGGCACCCGGGCCACCGACTCCAGCAGCGGCCGGTAGAGCAGTTTGGCGTGCAGCCGGCGTACCTCGGCGGCGTGGGTGACCCACTCGGCCCGGAAGCTCTCCACGGCGCTGCGCCCCGGCGTTGCCGTGAAACCCAACGCGGCGGCGAGCCAGCGCAACGCGCCCGGCTCGGCGGGCACGGTGTGCGTACGACGCAGGCCCTGCAGTTGGAGCCGGTGCTCGACGCTGCGCAGGAAGCGGTAGCCGCGCAGCAGCGCCTCTCCGTCTGCCCGACCGACGTAGCCACCGGCGACGAGCGCGCGCAGCGCCGGGATGGTGCCGGGCGCGCGCAGCGTCTCGTCACCGCGGCCGTGCACGAGTTGCAGCAACTGGACGGCGAACTCGATGTCCCGCAGCCCGCCGGGGCCGCGCTTGATTTCGCGCTCCAACTCCTTCGGCGGGATGTGGTCGATGATCCGGCGCCGCATGGCGCGGACGTCCTCGACCGCCTCGGGCCGCTCGGCCGCCCGCCAGACCAGCGGCGCGAGCTCGTCGATCCACTCCTGGGCCAGCGGCAGGTCACCGGCGGCCGGGCGGGCCTTCAGCAGCGCCTGGAACTCCCAGGTGCGCGCCCACCGGCGGTAGTAGGCCAGGTGGCTGGCGAGGGTCCGCACCAGCGGGCCACGATTACCCTCGGGGCGCAGCGCGGCGTCCACCGGCCAGGCCACCAGCCCACAGATGTGGATCAGCCGGGTCGCCACCAGGGTCGCGGCGGACAGGTCGGCGTCCTCGGCGGCCACGAAGATGACGTCCACGTCGGAGACGTAGTTCAACTCGCCGCCGCCGCACTTGCCCATCGCCACGACCGCGAGCCGGGGCCGCTCGGTGCCCTCCGCCAGCTCCGCGACGGCGATCTCGTACGCCGCGGCCAGCGTCGCGTCGGCCAGCGCGGAGAGCGCGGCCATGGTCTGCTCCAGGCCGCGCCCGCCGGTCAGGTCGGCCGCCGCGATCCGCAGCAACGCCAACCGGTACGCGGTCCGCAGCACCGCCACCGGGTTGCCACCGTCGGTCGGCTCCAGCCGCCCCTCGGCGATCGGCGCGAGCCCGTCCGGGGCGGTACGCAGCGTCGAGGAGTGCTCGGGATGGGCCACCAGGTGATCGCCGAGGGCCGACGAGGCGCCGAGCACCGCGATCAGCCGCCGCCGCAGCCCCGGGTCGGTGTGCAGCTCCGCCAACAGCCCTGGCCCGGCGGTAACGCCGTCGGTGCGGCGTTCGGTGCCGCCGCTGGTGCGGCGTTCAGCCTCGACGATGCGGTGCAGCTGACGCAGCGCCAGATCCGGGTCGGCGGCCCGGGACAGGGCGGCGAGCAGTTCGGCGGCCACCTCGTCGACCGGCTCCTGCTCGACCGGCTGCCACAGGCGCAGCCCGTCCGGGCCGAGCAGGTCCGCGGCGCGCCCGCCGTCGTCGCCGTCGGCGGTGCCGAAGCCGTACCGGGCGAGTCGGCCCGGCGCCCTGCTCGGCCGGCTCATCAGTGCCCGAGCAACGGCAGGCCGCGCCGCGTCGTGCTGTCGTCCAGCTCGCCGAGGGCCAGCGCGGCGAACCGGGCGGCGAACGGCTGCCAGACCTCCTCGACGTCGGCCAGCACCGAGGCGCAGGCCGCGACGACCAGCTCCGGGTCGTAGCCCAGCTCGGCGAGCTGGGTCGAGTCGGTGGCCCAGTCGGCGATCATCGCGGCGTCGCACTCGATGTGGAACTGCAACCCCCATGCCCGGTCGCCGAGCCGGAACGCCTGGTGCGGGTAGCGGGTGGACGCGGCCAGCAGCGTGGCGCCCCGGGGCAGCTCGGTGATCTCGTCGGAGTGCCACTGGAGCACGTCCGGGATCAACGGCACGTACCGGAACAACGGGTCACCCTCGGCGGCGTCACGCCGGCCGACCACACCGGGGCCGATCTCCGGCCCGGACGGACTCCGCTCGACCAGCCCGGCGTGCGCGGTCGCGAGCAGCTGCGCGCCCAGGCAGACGGCCAGGGTGGGCACCCGGTACCGGACCGCCTTGCGCAGCAGGCCCTCCACGGCGGGGAACCAGGGTGCGCCGGGCGAGCCGTCCGGCAGCGGGTACGCCTGTTGGTCGCCGCCGAGCACCACCAGCGCCGCGTACCCCTCCAGGTCGGCGGGGAGCTCGTCGCCGGCGTGCGGGCGAACCACCCACAGCTCCAGCCCAGCCTCGGTCAGCCACTCACCCAGCCGGCGCGCATCGTCCGTCGGGTCGTTCTCGATCACCAGCGCGGTTGCCACCCGTCGAGGCTAGCCGGTGCACCACGTGGTGCCACGCCCCGCCACAGGCCCGCGCCGCCGTGGTGCTCGTTAGGCTCTGCGGTTGTGATCAGCGAGGACACCCCCGCCGTCCGCCCGCCCGTGCTGCGCCCGGGTGACACGGTGCTGCTGGTGTCGCCGTCGGGGCCGACCTCGCCGGAGCGGGTGGCCCGGGGCATGGAGTTGCTCATCGGTTGGGGTCTGCGGCCGGTGCCGGCCCCGAACGCGTACGCCCGCCACGGCTACCTCGCCGGCACCGACGAGCTGCGCGCCGCCGACCTGAACGCGGCGTTCGCCGACCCGAAGGTACGCGGGGTGATCTGCACCCGGGGCGGATACGGCGCCCAGCGGATCGTGGACGCCATCGACATGGCCGCCGTGCGCCGCGACCCCAAGGTGGTGGCCGGCTTCTCGGACATCACCGCGTTGCAGTTCGCATTGTGGCGGGGTGCCCGGCTGGCCGGGGTGCACGGCCCGGGGGCGGCCTGGCGGGACGAGCGGACCCCGCTGCGCTCCGCCGAGTCCCTGCACGCGGCGCTGATGACGACCGAGCCGGTGTCGGTCGCCGCGGTGCCCACCGAGGACACCTTCGGCGTACGCGTCCCGGGTCGCGCCACCGGCACCCTGCTCGGCGGCAACCTGTGCATGATCGCCGCGTCGATCGGTACGCCGGACCTGCCCGACCTGACCGGTGCGGTGCTGTTGATCGAGGACGTGCAGGAGCCCCCGTACAAGGTCGATCGGATGCTCACCCACCTGCGCCGGGCCGGAGCGCTGGACGGGCTGGCCGGGGTGGCGGTCGGGCAGTTCACCAACTGCGGCGACGGCTGGGACACCACGATCGCCGACGTACTCACCGAACGCCTGGGCGACCTGGGCGTACCGGTGCTCGGCGGCCTGCCGATCGGTCACGGCCCCAACCAGCTAACCGTCCCGGTAGGCACCCAAGCCACCCTGGACACCACCACCGCCACCCTCTCCGTAACCCCAGCCGTCCGGTAACCCCAGCCGTCCGGTGCCCCCCCCCCCCCGCCGTCCGGTGCCCCCGGTGATCAAGAGGTTTGCGTCATTCCCGGGCGGGATCCTGACGCAAACCTCTTGATCAACTAGCCGGGGTGGGGGTGAGGGTGGGGGTGAGGCGGGCGACTGGGCCGATCTCCAGGGCGGCCCAGACCACACCGTCGGGGGCGACCGTGATGCCGTGCGGCTCGGCGGCCGGGGTGGGCAGGTCGTAGCCGTCGATCCGTCCGGCGTGGTCGAGGTGGCCGATCCGGTTGGCACCCCACTCGGTGAACCAGGCGCCGCCGGCCGGGTCGGCCACGATCGCGTGCGGGCGGGCCGCCCGGTCCGGTAACGGGAACTCGGCCACCTCGCCGTCCGAGGTGATCCGGCCGAGCTGACCGGCGGCGATTTCCACGAACCAGAGCGCGCCGTCACCGCCGAGGGTGATGCCGACCGGGCCGGCGCTCTCGGTGGGCAGCGGGTGCAGGGTCACCGCGCCGGCGAGGTCGATCCGACCGATCGCGTTCGCCTGGTTGAGGGTGAACCAGAGCGCCTGGTCCGGGCCCGCGGTGATCATCGAGGGCATACCGCCGGTCACCGGCAGCGGGAACGCGGTGACCGCGCCGTCGGTGTCCACCCGGCCGATCGTGTCGGAGGTCATTCCGGCGTACCAGAGTGCGCCGTCGGGGCCGACCGCGATGCCGCCCGGCCCGGTGCCGGCCGGCAGGGCGACCGTTCGCTGTTCGCCGTCGACGCTGATCCGGCCGATCCGGTCGTCCCCGGAGCGGGTGAACCAGAGGGCGCCGTCCGGTCCGCTGGTGATGATCAGCGGTCGGCCGCCGGCCGGATCCAGCGGGTAGGTCCGCACCGCGCCGTCGGGAGCCAACCGGGCGATCGCACCGGCGTGGACCAGCGTCAGCCAGAGCGCGCCGTCGGGGCCGACCGTGACGCCGTACGGACCGGCGCCCGCTGCGGCGAGCGGGATCTCACGAATCTCGGCGGTTGTCACGAGGCGTGATCCTTTCGTCGGGGGGTTTTCCACCCTGCCCGCACAAACGACGACGTTGCAACCGGTTTGTCCGGCTGCCGGTCTGGAATTGTCAGCCCGCTGACAGGGTCGCCATGGGCTCCACCCAGACTTCCCGGTCACTGTCGGTGACGTCATCGCAGCACCAACGACAACCTGGAGGACCGATGTTCCGCACGATGTCGAAGAAGCACCTGCTGGCCAGCGTGGCTGCCGCCGGTGTGCTCGGCGTGGGGATCGCCGCCCCCACGATGGCGTTCGCCGCTGACGGGGGCACCCCGACGCCGAGCGCCAGCAGCAGCGAGCAGCCGCAGCAGCAGGACCGGCAGACCGACAAGAAGGGCGACCGGCAGGGCGAGTTCGCCGAGTCGCTCGCCAAGGAGTTGGGCGTTCCCACCGAGAAGGTGACCGCCGCGCTGGAGAAGCTGCGTGAGCAGCACAAGCCGGCCGACCGGCCGGAGCGCCCGTCCGCCGAGGACCGCCAGGCCGCCCTCAAGGAGCGGCTGGACCAGGCGGTCAAGGACGGCAAGATCACTCAGGAGCAGGCCGACGCCATCACCGCTGCCAGCGAGGCCGGCGTCCTCACCGGCCCGGGCGGCAAGGGTGGCCCGGGTGAGAAGGGTGGCCCCGGTCACAAGGGTGGCCCGGGTGGCCACGCTGACAAGGGTGGCGCCGACGGTCAGGGTGCCCCGCAGGGCTCCGACCAGCAGGACGCTCCCGAGGCCACGCCCAGCGAGTGACCCACGGCGGTCCCGCCCCGGCGGATCCGCTTGATCCACTCCGTTCCGCGCGATGGGGCGGTGTCCACGACATGTGGGCACCGCCCCATCCGTCGTCTGGAGTCGATCAGACCGGGATGAGCGGCGGCCACCGATCCCCACCGAGACGCGGCGGTCCGTCGTCCCCGTCAGCCCTGGGTGGGTGGCGGCGTGAACACGCCCAGGTGATTCCCGGCCGGATCGAGCAGGTGGGCGAGCGTGAGCCCGCTCGGCGCGGTGCGTACCGGCACCAGCACCTTGCCGCCGGCCGCCTCGGCCCGGCGGCAGGTCTCTGCCACGTCGGCGACTTCCGCGTAGAACACCGCGTAATTGGGCGACGTCCCGTCGGTGCCCCGGATCGCTCCACCGATCCCGGTGTCGCCACCGGCCCCGGTGACGCGGTAGGACCCGCCGTTGGCCGAGCCCTGCTCCTCGAAGGTCCAGCCGAACAGCTCGCCGTAGAACCGTTCCGCCTCGTCCGGCTGGTTGGTGCCGATCTCGAACCAGGTGATGGGCGTCGTGGACATCTGCTGCCTCCAGAGTTTCCCCGGCCGGTCGTTCGGCCGTCGTCTGGAGCAGTCTCGGGGTCGTCCGCGACACCGTCCTGTCGGTGTTTCCGGATTACCTGACGGGGTCGGTGCCGGCAGGCCCAGGGCCGACAAGGCCCGGCCCAGGGCCGACACGCCCCGGCCCGGGGCCGTCGCACCGGTGCGGCTCAGACCAGGCTCAGCGGCCGCACCCGCTCGGCCGGGATGTCGAGATCCGTCGGGCGGAACTCCCGGACCACCACGTCGGGCAGCGCCTGGACGCTCTGGATCCGGTCGGTACGAAAGCACCGCAGCTCGTCGCGGAGCCGGCACCAGGCGAGCAGGTACCAGTGTCGTGGGTTGCCGAGGTAGCCGAGCGGCTCGACGTCACGAACCGAGTCGGTGCCGGCGCGGTCGGCGTACCGGATGCGCAGCACCCGCCGCGCGGCGACCGCGTCGGCGACGGTGGCCGGGACGGGCGTGGCCGGCCCGTCGCCGACCAGGTGCACGCGGCCGGCGAGCCGGTGCGCCTCGGCGGCGTCGGCGGCCGGCAGCACGGCCACCAGTTTGCGCAGCGCGGTGGCACCCGGCCCGGCGAACGGCGTGCCGGCGAGCCGATGCAACGCGACGGCCATCGCCACCGCCTCGGCGGCGGTCAGGTTGACCGGCGGCAGGGTGCGGGCGCGGTCCAGCACGTAGCCGCCGGTGCGCCCGGACTCGGCCCAGATCGGCACGCCGGACTCCTGTAACGCGCCGAGGTCCCGTTCGATGGTCCGACTGCTCACCTCGAAGCGCGCGGCCAGCCAGCGGGCGCTGCGCGGCCGTGGCGACACCGCCCGCAACTCCTCGACCAGCGCGTAGAGACGGTCCGTGCGGTTCATGCCCGGCACGCTACGGCCGGGGTACGACGGACCGGGGTGCGACGAGCGCGCTCAGGCGATGCAGGCGCAGACGATCAGCGCGGCACCGAAGTGGGTGGCGGCGCTCACCCGGGCCGCCGGGTGCGGCTCGGGCGAGCAGATGACCTCGCCGAGCTTGCCCGGGGTGAGCAGGTCCAGCACCACAAAGGCCAGCGCCATGATGGCCAACCCGACCAGCCCGAACACCACGGTGGAGGCGAGCCCTCTGCCGAAGTCGCTGTAGCTGGTCAGGATCGCGGTGAACACGATCCCGGCGATGCCGAGCTGGTTGGCGGCGAGCAGCAGCCCCGCGTTGGCGTTGCGGTCCACCCAGATCAGGTCCCGCAACCGGCCCGGGGTCAGCAGGTCGACCAACCCGAACCCGGCCGCCATGAGCCCGACGCCCACGATCCCGAACACGACGCTCTGCCAGGCACCGCTGAGCAGATCCTCCAGCACCGACTTGCCTCCCGACTCTCCGCCCGGAGGGGGTACCGGCGCGGTGATCGAGACGATAGCGGCAGCGCGCAACCGCGTCAGCCCCTGCGGCTACAGCGCCAGGTAGCGCTGCCGCTCGTACGGGGTGACCTCGCGGCGGTACTGCTCCCACTCGGCCCGCTTGTTGCGCAGGAAGAAGTCGAAGACGTGCTCGCCGAGCACCTCGGCGACAAGTTCGGAACCGGACATCACGTCGATCGCCTCGGCGAGGTTCTCCGGCAGCGCTTCGTAGCCCATGGCGCGTCGCTCGGCGCTGGTCAGCGACCAGACGTCGTCCTCGGCACCCGGCGGCAGCTCGTACCCCTCCTCGATGCCCTTCATGCCGGCGCCGAGCAGCACCGCGAAGGCGAGGTACGGGTTGGCCGCCGAGTCCAGTGAACGGACCTCGACCCGGGCCGAGTTGGGCTTGCCGTAGGCGGGAACCCGGACCAGCGCGGACCGGTTCAGGTGACCCCAGCAGACGTACGCCGGGCTCTCGGTGATCCGGTCCGGCAGGGCCTGCGGGAAGAGCCGCTTGTACGAGTTGACCCACTGGTTGGTGACCGCGGTGTATTCCCGAGCGTGCACCAGCAGGCCGGCGATGAACGACTTCGCCACCTTGGAGAGCTTCATCGGGTCGCCGCCGTCGTGGAAGGCGTTGCGCTCCCCCTCGAACAGCGACAGGTGGGTGTGCATCCCGCTGCCCGGCTGGTCGGTGAACGGCTTCGGCATGAAGCTGGCCTGCACTCCGGTGGAGAGCGCGACCTCCTTGACCACGTGCCGGAAGGTCATGATGTTGTCGGCGGTGGTCAGCGCGTCGGCGTAGCGCAGGTCGATCTCCTGCTGGCCGGGTGCGACCTCGTGGTGGCTGAACTCCACCGAGATGCCGATCCGCTCCAGCGCGAGCACGCCCTGGCGGCGAAAGTCCCGAGCCACGGCGTGCGTGGTGTGCTCGAAGTAGCCGCCGGTGTCGACCGGGGTGGGCACCGAGCCGTCCTGCGGACCGTTCTCCAGCAGGAAGAATTCGATTTCGGGGTGGGTGTAGAAGGTGAAGCCCTTTTCGGCGGCCTTGGACAGCGCGCGGCGCAGCACGTGCCGGGGGTCGGCCCAGGAGGGACCGCCGTCGGGCAGCAGGATGTCGCAGAACATCCGGGCGCTCTCGCCGCTGACCCCGCCCTCGAAGGGAAAGACCTGGAAGGTGGTCGGGTCGGGCATGGCCACCATGTCCGATTCGAAGACCCGGGCGAAGCCCTCGATGGCCGAGCCGTCGAAGCCGATGCCCTCCTCGAAGGCCGCCTCCAACTCGGCGGGCGCCACCGACACGCTCTTGAGCGTGCCCAGCACGTCGGTGAACCACAGCCGGACGAACCGGATGTCCCGCTCTTCCAGCGTCCGGAGGACGAACTCCTGCTGACGGTCCACTTCCCCAACCCCTCGCGACACTCTTCTGTCCGCCTTGGCCGGGCTGCGCCCGACCTGATCGCCCAGTGTTCCCGGGCCTGGTTACGCAGACGTTACGCGAACTCCCGCCGGCCGTCCCCTCGCGTCCCGCCCCGCGAGCGCGTGCCCCTGCCACCCGACGAACGCCTGCCACCGCAGCGTGGCGGCCATCTCGTCCGAGGGTACGGATTCTCCCGAGGAGGCTGGGGCAAGATGAGGACATGCCCACCCTGCGTCTCGCCCTGTCCCAGGTCAATCCGAGCGTCGGCGACCTCGCCGGAAACGCCGACCTGGTCCGCAGCTGGACTCGCCAGGCCGCCGATGCCGGTGCCCAGTTGGTGCTCTTCCCGGAGATGATGGTGACCGGGTACCCGGTCGAGGACCTGGTCTTCCGGCGCTCCTTCGTCGCCGGGTCCCGGGCCGCCGTGGAGCGGCTCGCGGCCGACCTCGCCGCGGACGGCCTCGGCGACCTGCCGGTCGTGGTCGGCTACCTGGACGCCGACGGACCGCCGCAGGTCAGCGGGGATGCCGAGCCCGGCCGGGGCGCCCGTAACGCCGCCGCGCTGCTGCACCGGGGCGCCGTGGCCGCCCGCTACTTCAAGCACCACCTGCCCAACTACGGTGTCTTCGACGAGGATCGCTACTTCGTCCCCGGTGACGCCCTGACCGTGGTGCGGATCGGCGGGGTGGACGTCGCGCTCACCATCTGCGAGGACCTGTGGCAGGCCGGCGGTCCGTTCGCCGCCGCCCGGCAGGCCGGCGTCGGCCTGGTGGTCAACATCAACGGTTCGCCGTACGAGCTGAACAAGGACGACGTCCGGCTGCCGCTGGTCCGCCGCCGGGCCGCCGAGGCGAACGCGGCCATCGCGTACGTCAACATGATCGGCGGCCAGGACGAGCTGGTCTTCGAGGGCGACTCGATGATCGTCACCGCCGACGGCGAGCTGCTCACCCGCGCCCCGCAGTTCGTCGAACACCTGCTCGTGCACGACGTCGAGCTGCCGGCCGCCACCACACCGCCGACCACGGAGGCCGTCGCGGACGGCATGCGGGTCGTGCGCAGCACACTGGACGGCATTCCCCCCACGCCGTCCGGCCCGGCCGCCAACGGCGGGCTGATCGAGCCGGTGGCCGACGAGGCCGAGGTGTGGCAGGCACTGGTGCTCGGCCTGCGCGACTACGTCAACAAGAACCGGTTCCCGTCGGTGGTGCTCGGTCTCTCCGGCGGCATCGACTCGGCGGTGGTGGCCGCGCTGGCCGTCGACGCCCTGGGGCCGGACCGGGTGGTCGGGGTGTCGCTGCCCAGCCAGCACTCCTCCGAGCACTCGCGGGAGGACGCCGCCGACATGGCCAAGCGCACCGGCCTGGATTACCGCGTCGAGCCGATCCAGCCGATGGTGGACGGCTTCCTGGCCAACCTGTCGCTGTCCGGGGTGGCCGTGGAGAACCTGCAGGCCCGGGTTCGTGGCGTGATCCTGATGGCGCTGTCGAACCAGGAGGGCCACCTGGTGCTGACCACCGGCAACAAGAGCGAGCTGGCGGTCGGCTACTCCACCCTGTACGGCGACTCGGTGGGCGGCTTCAACCCCGTCAAGGACGTCTGGAAGACGCTGATCTGGCGGCTCGCGAAGTGGCGCAACACGGACGCTGCCCGGCGTGGTGAGACCGCCCCGATCCCGGAGAACTCCATCGGCAAGCCGCCGAGCGCCGAGCTGAGCCCGGGCCAACTGGACAGCGACAGTCTGCCCGAGTACGACGTACTGGACCCGATCCTGATCGGCTACGTCGACGGTGACCTCGGCCGCGACGGGCTGGTCGAGTCGGGTCACGACCCGGCAGTGGTGGACAAGGTGCTGCGGCTGGTGGATACCGCCGAGTACAAGCGACGGCAGTCGGCACCGGGCACGAAGATCTCCATGAAGGCGTTCGGCCGGGACCGCCGTCTGCCGATCACCAACCGGTGGCGCGAGCACGGCTGAGCCGTACACCTGGGGGTGCCGGGTCGGTGGCGCGGCCCGGCACCGTCTCGCGGCGGCCTCGCCGGGGGTGGAGTGACATCTTGCACTGGGCCCTGCCGTCACCCCGTCTCGCGGTGCGACGATCGCGACAGAACCCGGGGACCGCGCAGGCGGCCTCGAGGAAGGGAGACAGAGATGGTGGAGTCCACTCCGAACGAGGTGACCGCGTTGTACGGCGGCCCGGCCACCCGACGGGTCCGCACCCGCGACCTGATCGCCGCCAAGGAGCGCGGCGAACGGTGGCCGATGCTCACGTCGTACGACCAGTACACGGCGTCGATCTTCGACCAGGCCGGCGTCCCGGTGCTGCTGGTCGGCGACTCGGCCGCGAACAACGTGTTCGGCTACGAGACGACCCTGCCGGTGACCGCCGACGAGTTGCTCCCGCTGGTGCGAGCCGTGGTGCGGGCGACCCGGCAGGCCCTGGTCGTCGGTGACCTGCCGTTCGGCTCGTACGAGGAGGGCCCGGCCCAGGCGCTGCGCACCGCCGTCCGGTTCATGAAGGAGGGCGGCTGCCACGCGGTGAAACTGGAGGGCGGCCGCCGTTGCGCCGCGCAGATCGCCGCGATCGTCGGTGCCGGCATTCCGGTGATGGCGCACATCGGCTTCACCCCGCAGAGCGAGCACACCCTGGGCGGTTACCGCGTGCAGGGCCGGGGCGACACGGCCGACGAGGTGCTCGCCGACGCGCGGGCGGTGACGGAGGCGGGCGCGTTCGCGGTGGTGCTGGAAATGGTGCCCGGCGAGGTGGCCAAGCGCATCACCCACGAACTGCCGATCCCCACGGTGGGCATCGGCGCCGGCCCGGACACCGACGCGCAGGTGCTGGTCTGGCAGGACATGGCCGGGCTGCGTACCGGTAAGGCGCCACGCTTCGTCAAGCGGTACGCGGACCTGGCCGGTGCCCTCACCGACGCCACCCGTCGTTTCGCCGACGAGGTCAGGGACGGCGAATTCCCGGCCGCCGAACACACCTTCTAGTACGCAGAGCAGCTTGATCGACTCGGTCTTGCCAATATCGGGGTGTCCCAGTGCCAGGGACACCCCGATATCAAGGAAACGGAGTCGATCAGCGGACCTGATCAGAGGTCGGTGACGCGGATGCCGGCGTGTGCCTTGTAGCGCTTGTTGATGGCGATCAGGTTGGCGGTGAACGCCTCGATCTGGTGGGCGTTGCGCAACCGTCCGGCGTAGATGCCGCGCATCCCGGGGATCCGGGCGGCGAGCGCGCCGACCACGTCGACCAGCTCGCGGTCCTCGGTGCAGATCAGCACGTCCAGGTCGATCCGGTCGACTTCGGGGTCGGCCAGCAGCGGCGCACTGACGTGGTTGAACGCCGCGCAGACCCGGGAGTCGGGCAGCAACGCGGCGGCCTGCTGGACGGCGCTGCCTTCGGCGACGGTCAGCGCGTACGGGCCCTGCTTGTCGAAGCCGAGCGGGTTGACGCAGTCGACGACGATCCGGCCGGCGAGCGGCTCGGCGAGGGCGGCGACGGTGGCCGCGTGCCCATCCCACGGCACCGCGATGATGACCACGTCGCTGCGTCGGGCCACCTCATCGTTGGCAGCACCGGTGACGCTGCCGTCGGCCGGCACCCCGGGCAGGGCGGCGATCTCAGCCGCGGACTCGGCGGCCCGCTCAGCGGACCGGGAGCCGATCAGCACCGTCTGCCCGGCCCGCGCGAACCGGTAGGCGAGGCCCCGCCCCTGGTCGCCGGTGCCTCCGATGATGCCGACCGTCAGCCCGGACACGTCGGGCAGCGTGCTCGCGTCGTATGCCATGGGTTCATCCTCGCAAACCGCCCGGCCGGCAGCAGCGCCGAGCGCTGTGACAATCCCCGCTGCCGCCGGCTGACCGCGCGCCCATCAGCGAGGAACCGGCAGCCGGTGCGGCGGACCACAACCCGCAGAGAGCCAGAACGCGCAGCAGACCAGAGCCGGTCGTTGCGTCAGGCCAGCTCGAACAGGACCGTGCGGGCCGTCGGGTCGGCGGTGACGAGTCGGACCCGGACCCGTTCGCCGAGCGGGAGTTGGCCGAGGCAGCGGCCGCGTACCGGCGGGGCGTCCAGTGCGACGGTGCCGCCGGGCGGTCGGGGGCGGGACCGGCCGTTGGGCGGGGCGTCGACGTCGAGCACGGCCGCGTCGAAGGTCTCGCCCACCCGGTCCGCCAGCAGCACCGCCTCGGCCAGCTCGACGGCACCCCTCGCGGCCGCCGAGGCGGTCCGGTCGGTGCTCGCCATCACCTCGGGCAGCCGGGGCAGCGCGGAGCGGGCCCAGTCGGGCACCGGCTGGCCCGCGTACAGGGCCAGGCATACCTCGGTGGCATACCGGTCGGCCAGGCGCCGCAACGGCGCCGTGACGTGGGCGTACGCGGCCGCCACGCCACCGTGCTCCGGTTGCTCCGGCGTCGTCCCGTCGAAGGCGGTGTACGCGGCGCCGCGCATCAGCTCGGCGGCCTGGTCGATGAACGCGGCGGCGCGCGGCTGGGCGGCGTCCAGACCGGCGATCACCTGACCCGGGCCGACATCGTCCGGCCAGTGCACGCCCAGCGGCGCGGCGGCGGCCCGTAGTCGCTGCACCGCCTCCGGTTTCGGCGCCGGCATCGTACGCAGCACGCCGATCCCGCCGGCCAGCATGATGTCGGCGGCGGCCATCCCGGTCAGCAGGGAGATCTGGGCGTTGTATTCCTCCATCGGCACCGGCGCGCGCAGCACCAGCCGCCAGCCCTCGCCGTCGGGCTCCAGATCCTGCTCGGGCAGCGGCAGGTTGATGGCTCCGCGCCGCAACCCTCGGGCGGTCAGTCGGTCGCCGATCTCGGGCAGCAGCGCGATCGGGTCGGGTAGCCGCCCGGCGCCGGCTGCCGCCTGCACGCCGGTGTAGTCGAGTTTGGCCCGGCTACGGACCAGGGCGCGTTCCAGCTCGACGGCCACCGTGGCACCGTCGGCGTCCAGGTCGATGGTCCAGATCACGGCGGCCCGGTCGTCGTCGGGCAGCAGACTGGCAGCGCCCTCACTGAGCGTCCGTGGATGCAGCGGCACGTTCCCGTCGGGCAGGTAGATGGTCTGCCCTCGCCGCCAGGTCTCCGCCTCCAGCGCGCCGCCCGGAGTCACGTGCGCCGCGACGTCGGCGATCGCGTAAAGCACCCGGTAACCCCCACCTGGGCGGCGGGCGAGGTGCATCGCCTGGTCCAGGTCGCGGGAGCTGGCCGGGTCAACCGTGACGAACGGTACGTCGGTGCGGTCGACGGGCGGCTGCGGCAGTGCCGCAGCCGCCTCGTCGGCCTCACGCTGGGCGTCGGTCGGGAAATCCTCGGACAGGCCGAGCTCGCGGCGCAGAGCGCCGAAGTCGATGCGGGGCGCGAGTACGCGTCGGATGACCACGGGGTCAATCCTGACAGTGCCGCGGGTGATCCGCTTCCGGTGACCGGCCGAGAAATCCGCCCGACCCACCACCCGGACGGGCCGGCGTGACCCGCCCTCTCAGCCGGTCGCCTTTCGAGCGGCGCTGCGCGCACCCCGGGGGCGGTGGCCCGTGCGGCGACCGGGCGGGCCGGCGACTTGCGGGCGGTCACCTTGCGGGCCGGGGCCTTGGCCGCGACGGTCTTCTTCGCCGGGGCCTTCTTCGCGGCGGCCTTGCGCGCGGTGGTCGACGAGGTGCCCGTCACCTTCGCGGCCGGGGCCTTCTTCGCGGCGGCCTTGCGGACACCGCCGCTGGGGCGGGTGGACGCGGTCTTCTTCGCCGTCGTCTTCTTCGCCGGTGCCTTCTTGGCCGGTGCCTTCTTGGCGGTCGTCTTCGTCGCGGCCGTCTTCTTCACCGCTGTCTTCTTGACGGGGGACGTCCTGGTCGCGGTCTTGCGCGCTGGCGCCTTCGCCGCGGCAGTGGTCTTCTTCGCCGCCGAGGTCGTGGTCTTCTTGGCCGCGCTCACTGTCTTCTTCGCCGTACCGGTGGTCTTCTTCGCGGCGGCGGTGGTCTTCTTCGCGGCGGACGCCGGGGTCCGCTTGGCGCTGGCGGTCGTCTTGCGGGTGGCGGCCGAGGTCTTCGCCGGCGCCTTCTTGGCCGCGGTGGACGCCTTGGTGGTGGCCTTGGTCGTCGCCTTCTTCGCGGGGGCCTTCGTGGCCGCCGTGGTGGTCTTCTTCGCCGGGGCGCGCCCCGCGCCGCCGGCGGCCTTCCTGGCCGGGGCCTTCGCCGCAGCCGCAGCCGCAGTGGACTTGCGGACGGGGGTGGTCCGGCTCGCCGCAGTGTTCCGCTCCGCCGCGGCGGTCTTCTTCGCGGTGGTGCGTCGGGCGGCCGGGCGGGTGGTGGCCTGCTGTGTCTCGGCCATCGTGGTTCCCTCCTTGGGGACGTGCTCTCGCGTGCGTCCTCGCGGAGCACGAAATACCTCGGCGCGGGCCGTCCCGCGCCGCCTACTTGTCCTCCCCGGCCCAACGAGCGTCCTCGGCATCCCACGCCTCGTTCCGCTCCTGCACTCGCTGCAGGGCGTTCTCCGCGTCGGCCGCCGAGTCGTACGGGCCGAGAACGTGCTTCGCCGGGCACACGTTGGCGTCCGTCTCGACCCGGTGGTGCCGGGTGCACCAGTAGAACTGCCCACTACGTCCGCTGTCGCTCATGGGAATCACTGTGCACCGCGAACCGACCGGCCGCCACCGGATCGCACAAGTCGCCGACCCTCTCCACAGTAGAGCTGGTTACGGCGTCCCGGGCCGGAACACCAAAAGAAGCCCAGGTCGGGATACTTCGCTCGCCAGCCGTCGGCTGCACGGCCACTTCCGGCGTGGGGTCGCGGCCTATGATCGCCGGATGGCGATACCGGACTACATCGTGGGGATGCGCAAACACGTCGGCCCGGAACTGCTCTGGCTGCCCAGCGTCAGCGCTGTGGTCCGCAACGACGCCGGTGAGCTGTTGCTCGGCCAGCGTGCCGACGACGGGCGTTGGTCGGTGATCAGCGGGTTCGTCGAGCCGGGCGAGCAGCCGGCCACGGCGCTGGTCCGTGAGGTGCAGGAGGAAACCGGCCTGGACGTCGCGCCGGTACGGCTGTCCAGCGCTGTCTCGCACCCGCACACCTACCCCAACGGGGACCGCTGCGAATACCTCAACCTGGGCTTCCTGTGCAGGGTGGTGGCCGGCACCGCCCGGGTCAACGACGACGAGTCGCTGGCCGTGGGGTGGTTCTCGTTGGACCGGCTGCCCGAGCTGGACAAGCACGCCCTGCTGGTCATCGCGTACGCGTTGCGCGAGAACCAGGTGACCGGGTACCTGGAGCCGGGCACGACGTGGGACGACGTACCCAGCTGAGCTGCACGGATCAGACCGGGGTCGGGGTTGGCGCGAGGGCGACCGGCGCGGAGGGCGCCGACCGGGCCGCCCGAATGGTGTACGCGAGCGCGTAGGGCATGCACGCCAGGTAGAGCATGGGTTCCGCCAGCACGTGGTTGGTGATGATTCCGAAGATCTCCCACGGGATGGTGGGCCGGGGTAGGCCGATGTTCCAGTCCGTCCAGGCGGCGAGGAGCCACAGCGGCGCGGTGATCCAGTCGACGCTGTGCAATGGCGTCGGGCCGACGACCGGGCCGGCGCGACTGCCCGCCGAGATGGCGTCGACAACAGCGAGAATCACCGCGAGGTCGGCGGCGGCGAGTGCGCCGAGGACACCCACCCACCAGGCTGCGCGGAGGCGATTCCGGGCGGCGAGGCTCGCCGCGGCCCAGAGCGCCAGCGTCAGGCCGGCCAACCAGAGCAGCAGTCCGGGTACGGTGGCGGCCAGCTCGTCCGGGTAGAGGACGTACAGGAACACGACTGCGGCCGCCCCGATGGGGAGCACCACGCCGAGCGCGATGCGTAGCGGGCCGTCGAGTGCGGTGTGCCGGGCCCAGCGCGCGGCGAACACCGCCAGCAGCACCGCCAAGCCGACGGTGAACGCCGTCCAGATCGGCTTCTGCGCCCGCTCCGACCCACTCACTCCGGTCAGCCAGACCTGGATCGGGGACAACGCGTAGGCGCCGCCGACCACGATCCCGATGCAGGCGAGCGGGGACAGCAGCAACGCGGCCGCGGTGCGGCGGGCCCGCCGGTGCATCATCGTGCGGTCGACAAGCGGGGCGCCAGCCCGGCTGACGGCGAGGCTCACCGCGAAGCCGACCATCTTGGTCCGGCGGCCACTCTCGGCGAGTACGTGCAGCTCGGCGGCCCACTCGCGGCGCAGGTCGTCGCGGACGTCGGCCGGCCAGCGGCGCGCGGCCATCTCCAGCAGCAACTCGGCGGCCCGGCGGGTCACCATGCTGGCGCCCCGGTCGGCTCGGTGCCGCCCCACGAGGGACGACCGTCGGGGATCGCGGCACGCAGGTCGGCGAGCGTCCGGCGGGCCTGCGCCACCCCTTCAGCCGTGAGCCGGTAGTAGCGGCGGGCCGGCCGGCCAGCCGCCACGGGATCGATCGCCTCCCAGTCGGCGGCCAGCCAGCCGGCCCCCCGCAGCCGGTGCAGCACCGGATAGAGGGTGCCGCTGGGCAGGCCGGTCAAACGCATCAGGTCCAGCCCGTAGCGCTGCTCGTCGGGCTCGGCGAGCAGCGCCGCGAGCACCTTCGCGACCGGAATGGTGATCCGCATCCGGCCACTGTATCGGAACTCTACATAGGGGTGGGGACCCTTTCGACAGGAATCCACAGCTCGGCGTCCGCCTCGGTGCCGTCCGCGGACACCCGGACCCGGGAGATCTCCGGTCCAGGTCGGCTGCGGTACGGGTTGGACGGAAACCACTGGGTGAACACGTCACGCCACAGGTACTGCACCGCCTGCGGGAACGCGCCCGACGTGGTGAACACTGCCCACGACCCGGCCTGCACCGGCAGCGCGTCCAGGTCCTCCGGTGGCGCGGCGCCGGTCACCACCCCGTGCCAGTAGTCCAGCTCCGTACCCTCCTCCCGACTGCCGGCGAGGTTGTCGCTGACGTTGACGATCCCCTTCGGCTCCTGGTCCGAGAGCGCCTCGATCCGCCCGGTCGTCTCCTTGCCGATGCTCCGGATGAACGCGACGATCGCCGGGTTCATCCCCTCGTGCACCAGCGGGACCCGGGCCTTACGCCCCACCAGCGTGAACGCGTCCTTGCCGACGATTCGGTACTCCATGCTGCCGCTCCCTTCGACGGTGAGTCGGAAGGACATCCGGGGCTGGGCGCGCAGCGCTGCCCCCGTACGCCGAGCCTCTCCGGGCCCCACGCCGTGCACGGCGTGGAACGCCCGGGCGAACGCCTCCGCCGACCCGTAGCCGTAGTGCACCGCGACGTCGAGCAACGTCCGCTCCCCCGCCAGCACGTCCGCACCAGCGACGGTCAGCCGACGTCGACGGATGTACTCCGACAGCGGGATGCCGGCCAGCGCGGAGAACAGCCGCCGGAAGTGGTACTCCGACGTCAACGCGATCCGCGCCAGCTCGGCCACCTCGATCCGCTGATCGAGGTGCCGCTCGATGTACGCCATGGCTTCGTTCAGCCGTTCCAGCACCCGGGCCTCCTTCCCTTTCGAGCGCAACGCTAGGCGGCGGGGCCTCCCGTGCACCCGACATCCGGTGCCCACAACAGTCGGGTCGACGCCCGACTCGACGCAGCGCCGATGTCGTAGCCTGGCGGACTTTGCTTCTTCAGGAGGTTGACGTGGCCGAGTATCCGCAGGACGTCGTGCAGCGCGTCAGTCCTGGCGAGGACATCAATCTGCACGTGTGGCCGCAGGGTGCGCCCGAACCGGTCCGGCACCGGCTCTTCCGCGACTGGCTGCGCTCGCATCCGCACGACCGGGAGCTGTACGCCGCGACCAAGCGACGCCTCGCGCGCGACACCGCGCACCGGCCCCGCGACTACAGCCTGGCGAAGAACGACGTCATCGACGACATCTACGCGCGCATCTTCGCCGCTTGAGGCCAGCCGGCGGTCACGCGTAAATCTTGGACAGTTTCCGTTATCCGGGCGGGCTCAACCGGTGGTTGCAACACTGAGTAGCTGGGTCATCTTCTCACCTGGGGTGGCCCAGCCTAGGGTCATGCGGGGGCGGTCGTTGAGTTCGTCGGCGACGTGGTCGAGGCCGGCTTGGTCGATGGTGGTGAAGTCGAATTGGCCTTTGGGGAAGTACTGGCGCAGCAGTCCGTTGGTGTTTTCGTTGCTGCCGCGTTGCCAGGGACTGTGTGGGTCGCAGAAGTAGACCGGGCAGTCGGTGGCGATGGTGAAGTCACGGTGTCGGGCCATCTCGACGCCCTGGTCCCAGGTTAGCGAGGCTCGTAACCGTTGCGGGAGCCAGGTCATCGCGGCGGCCAGCTGAGACACGACGTGTTCGGAGACCTTGCCCTCGGGCAGCCCGACCAGGATCACGAACCGGGTAGCGCGTTCCACCAACGTGGCGATCGCGGAACCACCGCACCCACCCCGACGGACTCCTTCGAGCAGGTCACCCTCCCAATGCCCCGGCACCGCCCGGTCGGCGACCTCGGCCGGCCGGTCAGCGATGCGCAGGTTCACCCAGGGCCGAGCCGAACGCACCGCCCCAGCGCTCGCTGCCCGACGGCGGCGAGCGGCGCGACCCGATCGCAACGCCACCTGCCGCGTCAACTCCGCGCGTAGATTGCCCCGCGCCTGCAGGTAGATCGCCTGGTAAATCGTCTCGTGCGACACCCACATCTCCGGCGTGTCCGGGAACTGCGCCCGCAGGCGGGCACTGATCTGCTGCGGCGAACGACGTCGCCGCAGCATATCCAGCACTATCTGACGCAACGGCCCGTCACCAGCCAACCGCGGCACCCGCCCGGAGCGGTTATGCCGCAGAAACGACGCCCACTGCGCCATCGACGGCTGATACCGCTGCCCGTAGCGCTCGAACCGGCCTACCTCCCGCGAGATCGTCGACACCGACCGCTCCAACCTGCGCGCGATCGACCGCAACGACTCATTCGCAGCCCGACCCAACCCGATCTGTTCCCGCTCCAGCGGGCTCAACCTCGACGCCATAACCACCCCAACGAAGATCACCGAAGGGTGTTGCAACCACCGGTTGAGCCCGCCCCGCTAACGGAAACTGTCCAAGATCCGGCGGTGGGCCGTGTCGCTGGAGTTGATCCGCCAACCGTTAGGGCGTCCACGCCTCAGCGGGGCGGCTGCTGCATGATCCAGGTGGGCACGGGCTCCGCCAGGGA
The DNA here is from genome assembly GCF_028475105.1 of Micromonospora sp. LH3U1. Lineage (NCBI taxonomy): Bacteria > Bacillati > Actinomycetota > Actinomycetes > Micromonosporales > Micromonosporaceae > Micromonospora > Micromonospora sp. LH3U1. Next base: position 5,424,803 of record NZ_CP116936.1, read on the forward strand.
GTGCACCACCTCCCAACCGGCACGGCGGTACAGCTCGACGTTGGCCGGGTTGCTCGTCTCCAGGATCGCCGGCAGACCATCCGCGGCGGCGCGATCCAGCCCGGCCCTCATGACGGCGCGACCCCACCCGCGTCCGGCGCTGTCAGGGTGCGTGCCCAGGATGCCGAGGTACCAGAACGGAAACGCTGGCAGTGCAGCGTGCACCGCCTCGTCGTAGCCCTGAACCCGGCCCAGCACATCGGCGGGGTAACGAGCGGCGAGACCACCGTCCGGCGATCCGTGGCCGTTTGCCGGTGGCTCCCAGACGGCAACCGAGGCACCCCCACCGATCGTCCAGATCGACGACTTGTGCACCCGCTTGTCGAAGAGGTGCCCGAAGAAGGCCGCGGCGTACCGGGGGTAGGTCTCCTCGTCGGGAAACAGGTATCGCAGGACGGGATCCTTGACGAACGCGGCGACCAGCGAACCCACCACCGCCGGACGATCCGCTGGGGTGGCGATGGTGATCTCGGGCGTTGTCACAGCAGTCGACACTATCGCGGGCCGACGCCTTGACCCTGACACGGTGGCAGGATGAAGAATCGTCTCGTGAATGTCGACGACTACCGGCAACACTCCCCGTACAGCGACCCCGGCCGGCATGCGGCACTGCTCGATGCGGTGCCCACCGACATCGCCACCGTGGCGGCGACCGCCCGGAACGTGATCGTCCACTACCGCGCCGGGGGCGTCGACCTGCCCAGCGACCGGCTCGACGAGGTGAACTGCCGCTGGGTGGACCGCATCCTCGACACCGACCAGTCCCGCTTTCCCCTGCCACTCAGCGCCGAGCGTCCGGCCGCCGACCGGGTGGCCGGCTGCTGTCGGGACCACACGCTGCTCTCGGTCGCGGTGCTCCGCCAGCACGACATTCCCAGCCGCAGCCGGGTCGGCTTCGCCTCCTACTTCACGCCCGGCTGGCACCACGATCACGTGCTGGTGGAGCACTGGAACGGCGAACGCTGGGTCTGGGCCGACCCGGAGATCGACCCGGCCGGCGACTGGCGGTTCGACGGCTACGACATCGACCCGACGGCAGGGCTCTTCGACTCGGCAGCGCGGGTGTGGTTGGCGTACCGGGCCGGGACGATCGACCCCGACGTCTACGGCGTGGCCCCGGAATCGCCAATCCGCGGCGCCTGGTTCATCTACGACTACGTCCTGCACGAGCTCGCCCATCGGCAGAAGGACGAACTGCTGCTGTGGGACGGCTTCGGCGCGATGCCCGATGACTTCGCGGACGCCGACCTCACGCTCGTCGACGAGATCGCCGCCCTGCTGCTCGCCGCCGACGACGGCGACGAGGCCGCGGAGAAGGCGCTCTCCGACCGGTACGCGACCGACACCCGCCTACGCCCCGGCGCTCAGATACGCACCATCTCACCGTTCTCGGGCACCGTCAGCACGATTGACCTGCGCCGCTGATCGGGTCTATCCGAAGGTGAAGGCGTACGCCGCGGCGCCGGGCTCACCGAACGTGATCTCCAGGGTCCGCTCACGGACCGCGTCGTGCTGGCGGACCAGCTGGTAGAGGCGGCCGTCCTGGAGTACGCCGTTGCCGTCCTCGTCGACGTCGACGCCGTGGGACGGGCCGGGAGCGTCGCCGTCGAGAAGCACGCGGAACGGGATCGACTGTCCCGCCCCGGGAGCCAGCACGAGATGCGCGTCGCGGGCGTGGAACCGGAAGGCGATGCGGCCGCCAGCCCGGTCGAGCACGACGTTCTCTGCCCCGATCGTCCACTCGCCCGCCAGGGCCCACTGGTTGAGGCCCAGGCTCCCCGGCAGCTCGTAGGCGCGGCGTTCGTCGAGCGCGGCGCCGTTCGGCGACGCGAAGTGTTCGCCGCGACTGAAACCGAGGTACGTCTCGGGCGTACGCAGGTTGTTCCAGTCGGCCTCTGCCTCCGGGCCGAGACCTTTCACGGCAACGGGTTCGCGCTCGATGCCGAGCAACTGCTGGAGTACGCGCTCGGACTGTTCGTAGCGCCCCTCGCCGAAGTGCTCGTCGCGGATGACACCGTCGGTGTCGACGAAGTAGAGCGCCGGCCAGTAGTGGTTGTCGAAGGCGCGCCAGATCGCGTAGTCGTTGTCGACCGCGATCGGGTAGTCGATCGATCGCACCGCGATCGCCCGGCGCACCCAGTCGACCTCGTGCTCGAACGGGAACTCCGGCGTGTGCACCCCGACGACGACGAGCCCGTCGTCGCGGTAGGCCTGCGACCAGGCGCGGACGTACGGCTCCTGGCGCAGCCAGTTGATGCACGTCAGCGTCCAGAAGTTCACGAGGACGACGCGGCCGCGCAGGTCGGCGGGGCCGAGTGGCTCGGAGTTGAGCCACTCGGCCGCCCCGTCGAGCGGGGGCAGGTGCACGGCCATCTAGCGGAGTGACCGGAAGGCGGTGCGAAGCTCTTCGGAGAAGATCTTCGGCTGCTCCCAGGCCGCGAAGTGCCCGCCCTTGTCGAGCTTGTTGTAGTAGATGAGGTTGGGGTACGCCTGCTCGGCCCAGCTCTGCGGCGCCTCGTAGAGCTCGTCGGGAAAGACGCTCACGGCGACCGGGACGTTCACGCCCTTGGCGGCGAAGAACGAGAGCTTGTTCTCCGCATACAGACGGGACGCGGAAATCGCGGTGTTCGTCAGCCAGTAGAGCGAGATGTTGTCCAGGATGTCGTCCCGGGTGAGACCTGCGGTCGCTCCGTCGAAGACCTGCGCGATCAGGGCCAAACTTTTCGCGTCATGGTCGAGCAGGAAGGACGCCAGTCCGACCGGAGAGTCCGCCAGCCCGGTCAGCGTCTGCGGACGCGTCGCCATCATGAGGGCATAGGCGACGTGCTTCCAGACGTAGTTGACCTCCTCGGCCGCTCGCATCTCGTCGTCGGACAGACCGGATGGCAGGGAACCCATGGCGTTGTTCGCGCCGGTGGTGTCGCCTTGGAACAAGGCGTCGATCTCGGGTGGGACCGCGCCCGCCATGTTGGTGTGAATGCCGAGCAGTTCCGGAGGCGCCTGCACCCCCATCTGATCCACGACGACCGCACCCCAGTCGCCGCCCTGCGCGACGAACCGCGAGTAGCCGAGACGCTTCATCAGCTCGGTCCAGGCGGTCGCGATCTTCTCCGGGTTCCAGCCCGACGAGGTCGGCTTGCCCGAGAAGCCATGGCCGGGCAGCGACGGAATCACCAGGTGGAAGGCATCCGACGCGCTCCCGCCGTGTGCGGTGGGATCGGTGAGCGGCTCGATGATTTTCATCTGCTCGATGATCGACCCGGGCCACCCGTGGGTGACGATGAGCGGCAGCGCGTCCTCATGCTTCGAGCGAACGTGGATGAAGTGGATGTCCACCCCGTCGATGGTGGTCATGAACTGCGGTACGGCGTTCATTCTCGCCTCGACCTTGCGCCAGTCGTACTCGTTCTCCCAATAGCGGGCGACGGCCTGAATCGTCGCGAGTGGCACGCCCTGCGACTGGTCGTCAACGGTTTCTTTTTCCGGCCAGCGCGTGGCCGCGATGCGTCTCTTCAGGTCATCAAGGTCGGCCTGAGGAACTTCGACCGTGAACGGGCGAATCTCCGTGGTGCCTGGACGAGTCTTGGTCTTGACAGCCATGCGTGTTTCCCTCCGTCTAGGTTTGCGCCTCGCGAGGAGAAATCATGGGGTGAAGACACTGCCCGGACTTATGTGCCAATTCGAGATGGGCACGCCGCCGCCATATCTCGGAGCCTAGAACGCCGTACCCCCGAGGCGTGGCGATACGAGCAGCCCTCATTGCTCAGGTCCGGGAGCCGCGACGGCCTGCTCGGCGTCTCGGCTGACCTGCTCCCAACCCGCCCACGTGTCCATCCGTCGGCGGGAGATGTCGAACGCCAGGTCGTACACCATGCTGCCGAGCAGAAGCCGCAGCGGCGGGTCATCGCTGTCGACGAGTCGCAGCAGTGCCTCGGCGGCCAGCCGGGGTTCGCTGTCGATCGAGCCTTCCGCCCACTGTCGCTCCAGGTCGGCGCGGAGCGGCGCGTAGGCCTCCAGCGGGGTGGTGGCGCTCATGCTGGTGTAAAGGTCGGTCCAGTATCCGCCCGGCTGCACGATGCTGAGCTTGACGTCGAAGGCCGCCGCCTCCATCGCCAAGGCCTCACTCATGCCTTCCAGGGCGAACTTGCTCGCGCTGTAGATGCCGGTGCTCGGGAAGCCACCGAGCGCGGCGATGCTGGAAACCTGCACGATGTGGCCGGACCGTTGGGCGCGCAGGTGCGGCAGCACGGCTTGGCTGACCCACAGCGCACCGAAGAGGTTGACCTCGAACTGGGCTCGTGCCTCTGCCTCGGTGAACTCCTCGATCATGCCCATGGACAGGGTGCCGGCGTTGTTGACGACGATGTCGAGCCGTCCGAAGTGCTCGACCGCGGTGGCCACGGCGGCGATGACCGCCGCCCGGTCGGTCACGTCGAGGGTCAGGGCCAGCAGCCGGTCACCGTGCCGCTCGTCGAAGTCGTCCTGGGCGATGGTGCGGGCCGCGGCGACCACCCGGTCACCACGGTCGAGCGCGGCGTCGGCGAATGCGCGGCCCAGACCGCGGCTGGCGCCGGTGATGAGCCAGGTCCGTGGGACAGCGTCAGGTGAGGTGCGCATGTAGGGGTCTCCCTTTCGTCTGATCCGAGACGAGACGGTCCGTCTCGCTATGGAAGGAGATTAGGACGCCCCACGCTCACCGTCAAGACGAGACGGTTCGTCTCGCCACTGGTAGGGTGAGCCCCCATGACGCCCAACACGGCCCGCCGGAGAGAGACCTCTCGACGCGCCATCCTCACCGCGGCCTTCGAACTGCTCCAAGAGATCGGGTACGCGAAGGTCAGCATCGAGGGCATCGCCGCGCGCGCCGGGGTCGGCAAACAGACCATCTACCGCTGGTGGCCGTCCAAGGGCGCGGTCATCTTCGACGCCTTCCTCATGCTCAGCGAGGCTACCGAGGGTGGGCCGCCGACACTGCCGGACACCGGCGACCTGGCAGCCGACCTGACCCTGGTGCTCCGCGCCACGGTCGAGGAGATGAACGATCCCCGGTACGAGCAACCGATGCGCGCGCTGGCCACCGAGATCGCACACGATCCCGAGCTGGCAGCCGCCTACGCCGAACGGTTGGACGGGCCGCTGAAGGAGGCCAAACGGCAGCGCCTGCGCAGCGCCCAACAGGCCGGGCAACTCGCCGAGGACATCGACCTCGATGTGGCGGTGGACCTGATCTGGGGACCCGTGCTCAACCGATGGCTCCACCGCAGCGGGCCGCTCACCGCCGAATACACCGACCTCGTCGTCACCACCGCCCTCAGCGGGTTGCGCCCCCGCCGTTCGGGCGATTGAACCGACGACGAGAGGCCACGGCGCTAGCGAGAGGTACTCCTGCACGTCAGAGATAGAGGCTTTCACCTTCTTTGGTTCTGACTTCGTCCGACTGCTCAGGGCATGCCCGCATATCGCAGTGGGAGTGGCGGTCGTGGCCGTCGCCACGCCACGTAGGTCATGATGGCGAACGCGATCAGCAGTACCACCGCGATGAGGATGATGGACCATCCGGATCGATCGCCGGCCTCGCGCACTCTCAGGCAAGGGTCGCTCTTCGCGTAGTGAACGCGGATGCGCTCACCCGACGTCACGGCACTGTTCGCATCGACCGTCACGCGCATGCGCGGTGAGCACCAACGCAAAGATCAGCCCGAACGCCGAGAACACCCGCAGGAAGCTTCGGCTTGGCCGTCGACGGTCCACAGTCGGACTCTAGAAGGAACGCCGTTCATCCAGGTGGAGCGGCGGTTAGCCAACCCGCCCCGCCCCGCCCCGCCCCCGCCCCGTCGATCATGGAGTTGTGGTGGGCGACAAAGCAACCGCCATAGCGCCAAAATGGGCACCACGCCTCCATGATCGACGCGGGCCGGCCCGTCCCTTTCCGCGATCTTGCACTTGCTGCCTCGACGTAGGGGACATTTCACGCATCTCGGCGACCGAACCTGCAAGATCGGCGGGGTGCGGCGTTCTTGGGGTGGTGAAGCTTGTGCCGTGGCCGCGCGTCTGATCGACGCGCCCCTTGACCACGCTTCAACCGCCCTAACCGAAACGGAGTTGACTCTAGGAGGGATCCACAACTGGTTCCCGGTGACGGCATCGGGGTCGCCTGGCAACGGACGGCCGCCGAAGCGAGGGTCCCCGCGTCACGCCACGTCATGTCATCCTGACCGAATGCGAGTCGCCTCGATTCACACGTACCCGGTGAAGGGGTGCCGCCGGATGGACCGCGACACGGCGCGTGTCGAGCCGTGGGGCCTGGACGGCGACCGACGGTGGCTGATCGTGGACGACCACGGGGTCGGCCTGACCCAGCGCCAGCACCGGGAGCTGGTGACGATGCGGGCGGTGTCACGGCCAGGCGGGCTGACCCTGGACGCGCCGGGGATGACCCCGCTCGATCTGGCCGAACCGACCGGCGGCGAGGCGATCCAGGTCCGGGTCTACCGGGGGCGGTGGCCCGCACCGGTACGCGCCGCCGGCCCCGAGGCGGACGACTGGCTCAACCGGCTGTTGGGGCGTACCGCCCGGCTGGTCTGGCTCGGTGACCCCACCGGCAACCTCGTTCCCTGGCAGGTTGCGGCTGGCGCCGGCGCCGAGCTGAGCTTCGCCGACGGCAGTCCGCTGCTGCTGGCCAACACCGCGTCGCTGGACGCGTTCAACGACTGGTTGCGGGAGTCGGGCAGCACCGAGGGGCCGCTGCCGATGATCCAGTTCCGCCCCAACGTGGTGGTCAGCGGTGCCGCGCCGTGGGCCGAGGGCGAGTGGGTCGGCCGGCGGATCAGGATCGGCGGGGCCATGTTCCACGGCGGCATCGAGTGTGGCCGCTGTCTGGTCGCGACGATCAACCAGGAGACCGGGGAACGGGGGCGGGAGCCGCTGTGGATGCTCGCCGAACGGCGCAACGTCGGCAAGAAGCTTCTCTTCGGTCTCCAGATGTTGGTGCGGACCGAAGCGGACGGACCTACCGGCGAAGGTCGTACGGTCAGCGTCGGTGACACCGTGGAGGTGTTGGACTGACCGGAACGGCCCACTCGGACGTTGTTGCACTGCTGTAGGTGGTGCGGCAACATGAGGCGCCGTGACGGCACCAGGCACGGATTCCGAGAACGACACCCCGGCCGGCGACAGCGGTACGCACCGGCCGAATCGGCGGATCCGACACTGGTTGGCCGGTGCCGGGGTCGCTGCCCTGGCCGCCGTACTCGGCATCACCCTCGCCGTGCGCTCCGGCGCCACCCCGGCCTGCGCTGCCCCACCGACGGGAAACACCGTCCACAAGGCAAAGGCCAGCTTCTACGACGCCGGCCGCTCGGGCGGCAACTGCTCCTTCCCGAGCCCACCGGCGGACCGGCTCTACGTGGCCCTCGGCTCGTCGGCGTACTCCGGGGCCGCGGCCTGCGGCAGCTACCTGGACGTGACCGGCCCGAAGGGCACCGTCCGAGTCATGGTCATGGACCAGTGCGCCGGGTGCGGGCCCGGCAAGATCGACCTCTCCGACGAGGCGTTCGCCAAGATTGCCGACCGGGCGCAGGGCATAGCGCAGGTGACGTACCGGGCGGTGGTGAGTCCGCCGCTCGACGGAGGGCTCACCTTCCGGATGAAGGCGGGCGCGTCTCAGTGGTGGTTCGCGGTGCAGGTGGGCAACCACGGCAACCCGCTCCGCTCGGTCGAGGCGCAGGGGCCGGGCGGCGGCTTCCGCAAGGCGGCCCGCCAGAACGACAACTACTGGACCGTCGAGGGCGGGCTCGGCCCCGGGCCCTACAGCATCAAGGTCACCGACGTTTACGGGCGACAGGCAACCGCCGCCACCATCCGGATGATCGCGAAGCAGGTCCAACCCAGCACGGTCTTCCTCACCGCCCCTACGCCCAGCAGTTCACCCTCGGCCCCGCCGACCCCCACCATCGCGCCCTCGCCGACCCCGGCGGAGTCGGTCGCCCCGGCGACCACCGTCGAAGCCCGCGCTGGTGCCGCCCCGCTCAACGCCCACCGCTGCTGACCCAGCCCTAGTCAGGGCGAGTGAACCGGCACGGAAACCTAGAGTCGATGTGGCCGGCGAGGCCTGCGGGTCAGGGACAACCACCCGAGGAACCTGGCGTGCATCGTGGGAGAGCGTCCGGAATGAGGCGCTACCACGCCGGCAGTCGAGACGGCAGCTGACCCAGCCTGATCAGCGGCGCCGGCCCGGGTCGCGACGATGCCGTTGAGCTTGAACGGCACGACACCACCGCCAGGCCTCGGCCCTCGCACCCGCCGTACCATCCCACGATGATCTCGGACACCTTCGTTACGCGCGGCGGGCTCACCTACGTTGACCGCCGCGACTTCACCCGAGGCGACACTCTCAGCGCTGTCCGACGACTGGCCTGGCCGACGGTAAAGCTCCACGCCGACGACAGCACGCTGACCTTCTCGTCGCGTACCGGCTCGGACACCTTGCAACACGCCCAGGTGACCGCACTGCCGCACCGACCGTTTCACGGACGGTTCCCTCTGCCGGCGTCCGCCGTTTCTTTGGAGGTCGAAGGACGCGACCAGGTCCTGCTCTTCTGGACTCCCTGCGTGGGCGCGGTACTGCGTGAACTCGCCGAGTTGGGCTGGGACGCCGAAGACCCTGGGCACTAAGGTCGCAGCCTTGATCGAGGCTGCGACCTGGTGGGCGACGGACGAGTCGACCTGTACGCCGGATTCTGTGCGCGGCGCGTACCCCTAAGGGTTTGCGCCGGCGGCGGCCATCCATCTCGGCCTGCCGTTGCCGGCAGGCTCTAGCGGCCTACCCGCAGACATCGGGCGGGCAGCCCTCAAGCGTCTGCGCCGGGTCGTCATCTTGCGGTGACGGCCCTTGCTTGGCCTTGCTCCGGGCGGGGTTTACCGAGCCACCCCGGTCACCCGGGGTGCTGGTGGGCTCTTACCCCACCGTTTCACCCTTACCGTCCCCGATGGGGTCGGCGGTCTGTTTTCTGTGGCACTGTCCCGCGGGTCGCCCCGGGTTGCCGTTAACAACCACCCTGCCCTGTGGAGTCCGGACGTTCCTCGGCGGCGGGCCGAAGCCCGCCGACGCGACCGCCCGGTCGACTCGTCCGTCGCGCTCCCATCCTAACGACGGGGTCTCCGCCGGTATTGCCGCCCCGCCTGGGCAAGATCGCGCAGCTCAAGGGCGGTAGGTCCGGCGGATTCGCCGCACGAGGCGGGGGCTAGCCTCGTGGGGCTATGGATCTCTCCCACGCCGCGCTGCTGCTCGCCGCCGGTCTCGCCGCTGGCACGGTCAACGCGGTAGCCGGTGGCGGTTCTCTGATCACCTTTCCGGCGCTGATCGCGGTCGGGTTGCCCCCGGTTCCGGCGAACGTCAGCAACTCGGTCGCCGTCTTCCCCGGGTACCTGGCCAGCGTGGCAGGCAGCCGGCAGGACCTCCCGCGCCCGCGCGCGTTGGCCACGCTGGTGCCCACCACCATCGTCGGCACGATCCTCGGGGCGCTGCTGCTGCTGGCCACCCCGGCCCGCGCGTTCGAGCTCGTCGTACCGTTTCTGGTTCTCGGCGCGACCGCGGTCCTGGCCTTCCAGGACCCGCTGCGCCGGCTGGTCGGTCACCCCCGGGACCTGTCCCCCCGCCGACGGACGGTCGCGGTGCAGACGATGGTCGCGCTCGGTGCGGTGTACGGCGGGTACTTCGGTGCGGCGCTCGGGGTGATGCTGGTCGCCGGACTGGCCCTGGTGCTGGACGCGACCCTGGCGCGGGTGAGCGCGATCAAGAATCTGCTCTCCGCGGTGGTGGGGTTCACCACGCTGGTGGTGTTCGCCCTGTTCGGCCCGGTGAACTGGGCGGCCGTCGCGGTGGTCGCGCCGGCCACGCTGATCGGTGGGTACGCCGGCGCCCGGCTGGTCCGCCGGCTGCCGTCGGTGGTGCTCAAGGCGGTCATCGTGGTGTTCGGCACGGCGATCGGGCTCTACCTGCTCTGGCGCGCCTTCAGCTGAGCCCGCCCGACGCCCCGCGCGGGCGCAGGGGCGAGGAGGCCGGGTCAGTACGTCTCGCCTACCGGCTCGTGCTCGGTGTTGGAGGCGGCGCGGTTCCAGCGGGACCAGAGCACCCGCTCGCCGTAGCCGGCGGCCATCAGGTGCGCGAAGGCCAGGTAGACCAGCACGCCGACGGCGAGCACCCCGAAGCCGACCCAGAACGGCAGCGACAGTGACTGCTCGGCGAGCTTGCCGGAGATGATCGGTGCCGGTGCGGCCGCACCCCAGCGGACCAGGTTGAACGCGCCGGTGGCGACGCGCCGGTCGCTGGAGCCGAGGCCGAGCGCCAGGTCGGTGAGGTTGGCGTTGGCCAGTCCCATGCAGAGCCCGGAGAGCACCAGCACCACGAGCGCCTCCGCGGTGCTGGTGGAGGTGGCGAAGAGAACCATGCAGACCAGCAGCCCGGCGATGGCCACACCGACGGTCTGCACCGCGCCGATCCGGTGGGCCAGCCGGTGGCCGATCACCAGGATGCCGGTGGCCAGGCCGAGACCCCAGCCGGTGAACGCCAGCCCCAGCGGGATGATGTCCAGGCCCAGGAAGAGCGGCGTGTAGCCGAGCACCACGAAGAACACGAAGTTGTACGCGCCGGTCACCGCGCAGAGGGCGATGAACGCCGGCCGGCGGTAGGTGGCGAAGATCTGGCCGACGCGTACCGGGGCCTGGCGGTTGGTGGGCTCGCGGAGCTTGCGGGAGGCCACGCCGAGGGCGAGGACCATGAAGACGCCGCAGACGAAGAACGGCAGCCGCCAGCTGATCTCGCCGAGCAGGCCGCCGATCAGCGGGCCGACGGCGAAGCCGAGGCCGAGAGCGGTCTCGAAGAGGCCGACCACCCATTCCCGGTCGACGGCCAGGTTGACCAGCACCACCATGGCGGTGGCGAAGAACATCGCGTTGCCCAGACCCCAGACGCCGCGCAGCACGGACAGCTGCACGATGTTGTTGCTGAACGAGGCGAGGATCGCGGCCAGGCCGACCACGGAGACACCGGTGATGAGGACCGGCTTGAAGCCGAACCGGCCGCTCGCCAGCGTCGCCGGGATCATGCCAAGGGCCATGACCGCGATGTACGCGGTGAACAGCAACTCGACCTGCCAGGCGGTGACCCCGATCGCGTCACCGATGGCCGGCAGGATCGGGTCGACGACGGCAATGCCGGCGATGGCGAGGAAGGCCACCAGCGTGGTGGCGTAGATGGCACTGCGGTTCGGTTCGGAACGCCGATCCACTCCGACTCCTCAACTAGCTGTATCATGCAGGTAATCACCCTGTATCGTACAGCTATGACCGATGACCACGAGCGCACCCTCGGCCAGATCGAGACGGAGGTGGCCCTGCTGATGCGCCTCGGCGAGGCGACCCGGCGGGCCACCGGCAGCGCCGAGCACCGGGTGCTCGACCGGGCGGCGTACGTGATCCTGCGCCACCTGGACACCGCCGGCCCGCAGAACGTCTCCGCACTCGCCGCCCGGCTCAACCTGGACGGCTCGACCGTGACCCGGCAGGTGTCCGCGCTACAGCGGGACGGCCTGATCACCCGTACCCCGGACCCGTCCGACGGACGAGGCACGGTCATCTCCCCCACCACCGCCGGCCTGCAACGGATGACCGCGGTGCGGGCCGCGCGGACCCGGCTCTACGGCGAGATGCTCGGCGACTGGCCCGCCGAGGACCGGGAGACCCTCGCGCTGATGCTGCGCCGCCTAAACGAAGCCCTAGAGTCCCGCAACCGCCCCCACTAACCCCCTGCCCCCTGTCCCCTCCCTCCCCGCGCCCTCCCCGTCGTCGATCTAGGGCAAATCGATGCTCGTGGAGATCCACAAACGACTGTTTGCCCTAGATCGACGAGGGGAGAGGGCGGGGGGCGGCGGGCGGGGGCGGGGGCGGGCGGGCGGGGGCAGGGGCGGGCGGGGGCGGGCGGGGGCGGGCGGGGGCGGGCGGGGGCGGGGGCGGGTTAGGCGACTGGCTCTCGGGTTGCGTTGGCGTCGCGATCGGTGCCGGGGGTGACTCGGGGGTCGCCTTCGTCGGCGAAGTAGTCGTCCGGTGTGGTGCCGTCGACCCCTTCGGCCACCTTGCCGGCCCGCAGCGCGAGCGTCACCAGCGCCGCGACGGCCAGGTTGACCAGCACCGCAACGATGCCGACGTAGATCGTCCTGGCGGTGTCGAACCCGAACTCCGACAGCGGGAACGCGGAGCCACCGAAGTGCTTCCGGGTCGGGCTGGCCACCTGGTAGAGCATCCACATACCCAGCCCCATGCCGGCCGCCCAACCGACGATCAACCCGGTGCGGTGGAACCAGCGGGTGTAGAGGCCCAGCGCCACCGCCGGCAGCGTCTGAAGGATGATCACGCCACCGATCAGCTGGAGGTCGATGGAGAACTGCGGGTCGAGGAACACGATGCAGGCCACGGCACCGACCTTCACCACCAGTGAGGTGATCTTCGAGACGTTGGCCTCCTGGGCCGGGGAGGCGTCCCGCTTCAGGTACTCCTTGTAGATGTTGCGGGTGAACAGGTTCGCCGCCGCGATCGACATGATGGCTGCGGGCACCAGCGCGCCGATGCCGATCGCCGCGTACGCGACACCGGCGAACCAGTCCGGGAACTGCTGGTCGAAGAGCAGTGGAACGACCGTGTTGTTGTCCACACTGCCGGCCGATGCCCCGGACAGGGGCTTCACGCCGGCCGCGATGGCCATGTAGCCGAGCAGCGCGATCAGCCCGAGCAGCAGGCTGTACGCCGGCAGCGCCGACATGTTCCGCTTGATCACGTCGCGGTTCCGGCTGGCCAGCACACCGGTGATGCTGTGCGGGTAGAGGAAGAGCGCCAACGCCGACCCGAGCGCCAACGTGACGTACTGAAGCTGGTTGTTGCCGTTGAGCAGGATGCCGTCGTTCGGGTTGGGTGAGGCGTCGAACTTCGCGTCGGCGGCGGCGAAGATGTCACCCCAGCCGCCCAGCTTGTACGGCAGGTAGATGATCGCCACCAGGATGACGATGTAGATCAGGATGTCCTTGACGAACGCGATCAGCGCCGGCGCGCGCAGCCCCGACTGGTACGTGTAGGCGGCCAGGATGGCGAACGCGATGATGATCGGCAGGTGCCGGGCCAGCACGTTGTCGCCGGTGACCCCCATCGTCTTGAGCACCGCCTCGATGCCGATCAGCTGCAACGCGATGTACGGCATGGTGGCGACGATGCCGGTGATCGCGATCAGCAGCGCCAGCACCGGCGAGTCGAAGCGCTTGCGGACGAAGTCGGCCGGCGTGACGAACCCGTGCCGGTGTGACACCGACCAGAGCCGGACCAACACCAGGAAGACCAACGGATAGATCACGATGGTGTACGGCACGGCGAAGAACCCGGCCGCTCCGGCTCCGAACATGAGCGCCGGCACCGCCACGAAGGTGTACGCGGTGTAGAGGTCACCGCCGACCAGGAACCAGGTGATCCAGCCGCCGAAGCTGCGCCCGCCCAGTCCCCACTCGTCCAGGTGCCCCATGTCCTTCGGGGCGCGCCAGCGGGCGGCCACGAACCCCATTCCGCTGACCAGGAGGAACAGCGCGGAGAAGACGATGATCTCGGTGAGATGGTCACGCCACATCAGCGGCCACCCCGCTTCTTCGTCATCTGGTAGACCAGCGTCGTGGTGGCGACGCCGAGCAGGATGTACGCCAGTTGCAGCCAGTAGTAGCGCGGGAACCCGAAGACCCGGGGCGAGTCGCCATTGAAGAAGACCGGGATCAGCGGCACCACGATGGGGATGAAGAGCAACCAGTTCCAGGGGCTGTGGTCCTTAGCCCTGGTCGGCGCCGTGGTGGGCGCCTCCGGTTCCGGTGCAGCCATCTGACACACCTCCGGGGAGTCGTGACTCTCGATGTAACGGCCGGAGGCTACGACTTTGTGACGGCCGTCACGCGACCCGCGCGGAGGGTGCTGCGCCGAACGGCCGACCGGCTGCGCCAAACGGCGCGGCCGACCAGCCGGGCAGGTGATCTCAGATGCGCCGGCTCAGAGCGCGGCGAGGTGGGCGGTGTCGTTGACCGTGCGGACGGCGACGCCGCCGTCGGGCCACATGTCGAGCACCGAGATGCCGGCCGCGTCCAGGAAGAGCCGATGCAGGAACCCGTCGCCGGCGGCGAGCGCGTCGCGCAGCACCAGCTTGATCGGCGAGACGTGCGAGACGACCACCACGGTCTCCCCGGGGTACGCGGTGAGGAGCCCCGCTATGACGCGGTGTGCGCGTTCGGCGACGTGGGTGAACGACTCCCCGCCCGGCGGGGCGATCCGGGGTGAGGCGAGCCAGGCGTCCATCTCCCCCGGCCACTGCTGGCGTACCTCGGTGAAGGTACGCCCCTCCCACTGGCCGAAGTCGCACTCGATCAGGTCGTCCTCGGTGCGGACCGGCACGTCACCGAGCGCCCCGGCGATCGCCGCCGCGGTGGTCGTACACCGGGACAGCGGTGAGCTGAGCACGGCCGCGACGGAGGGTGCCAGCGCGGCCACCCGAGCACCGGTGGCCCGGGCCTGGGCCCGGCCAGTCGCGGAGAGCGGCACGTCGCCGCGGCCGGAGTAGCGGCGCTGCTCGGTGTACTCGGTTTCGCCGTGCCGGACCAGGATCAGGCGCGTGGCGGTGAAGCTCGGCCGCGGCTCCCACGAGGCCGGCGCGGTCGCCGGGTCGCTGCCGGTCGCGGGCGTCGCCGGGGGCTGACCCGTGGCCGGCGTTGCCGGAGGGCGACCGGCGGCGGCGTCCATGGCGGCGTTGGCGAGCGCGTCGGCGTGCCGGTTCTCCTCGCGGGGGATCCAGGTGAACCGGACCGCCGTGAACCGGCCCACCAGCCCGGCGGCCTGGGCGGCGAGGGGTCGCAGGCCGGGGTGCTTGATCTGCCACCGGCCGCACATCTGCTCGACCACCAGCTTGGAGTCCATCCGGACGTCCACCTCGGCGGCACCCAGCTCGGCGGCGGCGGTCAGCCCGGCGATCAGCCCTTGGTACTCGGCGACGTTGTTGGTCGCCGTGCCCAGCGACTCGGCGCGCTCGGCGAGCACCTCACCGGTCTGCGGGTCGCGCACCACAGCGCCGTAGCCGGCGGGGCCGGGGTTGCCCCGGGATCCGCCGTCGGCCTCGACGGCGACCACGCGCGGCGCCACGACCTACAGACCCGACTCGTTGGTGCGGACCATGATCCGTCGGCAGTCCTCGCAGCGGACCACGTCGTCCGGGGCGGCTTTGCGGATCCGGGCCAGGTCGGCACCGGACAGCTCCAGCCGGCACCCACCGCAGCGGTGCGCCGTGAGGAGCGCGGCACCCAGGCCGGTATCCGCGCGGATCTTGTCGTAGAGGGTGACCAGGTCGCTCGGGAGATCGGCGGCGAGCGGCTGACGGGCCCCCCGCTTGAACTCCTCGTCCTTGGCGATCTCGGCCATCGCCTCGTCGCGGCGCTGCTCGGTCGCGGCCCGCTTGTCCCGGGTGTCGGCCAGCCGCTGCTCCACGCCGTCCAGTACGCCCTGCGCGGTCTCCCGCTGCTCCATCAGCTCCAGCTCGGCGTCCTCCAGGTCGCCCTGGCGCCGGTTCAGCGAGACCAGTTCGTGCTGGAGCGCCTCCAACTCCCGGGCCGGTCCGGTGCCGGCCGCCAGCCGGTTCTCGTCCTTCTCCTTACGGGCCCGGACCTGCTCGACGTCCTTCTCCAACCGGGCGATGTCCCGGTCCAGGTCGTCGACCGCCACCTGGGCGCGGACCCGCTCGTCCTCCAGCGACGACAACTCCCGGGCCAGCGACTCCAGCTCGGCCCGCTCGGCAAGCGTTCGCCGACGGTGGGCGAGCTGTGCGAGGTTGGTGTCGATCGCCTGGAGGTCGAGCAGGCGGCGCTGCACCTGAGGGTCAGCCTTCACGGTCGGGCTCCTTGTCGTCCACAACTGGTGCGGCGGCGTGCACGGTCCACGGGTCGGTGTCCAGGTCGGACACCAGCGTCTCGACGCCCAGCGCCTCCCGGAGGAGGGCGGCCAGGTCGTCCAGCCACGGTCGTTCGGTCGCCCAGTGGGCGGCGTCGATCAGGGCGGGACCATCGGCGGCGAGGTGCTCGCCGGCCGGGTGGTGCCGCAGGTCGGCGGTGAGGAACGCGTCCACCCCGGCGGCGGTCGCGGCGCCGAGGAAGCTGTCCCCCGACCCGCCGCTGACGGCGAGGGTACGAACCATACGCCCGGGGTCCCCCGCGGCGCGAACTCCCCAGGACGTGACGGGGAGCACGGCGGCGGCGTGCCGGGTCAGCTCGGCGAGGGTCATCGGCCGGGGTAGCTCGCCGACCCGACCGAAACCCCGGTCGTCGCCGTGAGCGGGTGAGCCGGGCGCGGGTCGCTGCAGTGGGCGCAGCCCGGTGAGCCCGAATCGGGCGGCCAGGGCGTCGGAGACGCCCGGGGAGGCCACGTCGGCGTTGGTGTGTGCCGCGTAGAGCGCCACCCCGGCCCGGATCAGCTGGTGGATGATCCGGCCTTTGAAGGTCGTCGGCGCGACCGACGAGACCCCGCGAAGCAGCAGCGGGTGATGCGAAACGATCATGTCCACATCGGCGGCCAGCGCCTCGGCGACCGTCTCGGGCACCACGTCGACCACACAGAGCACCCGGCGGACCGGCGCGGCCGGCTCGCCGAGCACCAGGCCCACCCGGTCCCACTCCTCCGCCCAGACCGGCGGATAGCGCCGCTCCAGCTCGGCCACCACGTCGATCACCGTGGGGGCGGATCCGCTTATGCTCACGGCGGGCCAGCTTACCGGCGTGAGGGCTGCCGGGCGGTGACGCCCGGCCCGGCCGCGTCGAGCGGAAGCCCCACCGGGAACGCTAGGCGGCGCTCCAGGAAACGGCGTGCAGCGCGGCCAGCGGCATCGCCCACGGGAAGGCGTGCAGGTGCTGCTCCCCTGTTCCCGGCGGATGCAGGGCGATCACGTCATCACCGAAGAGCACCGTGATGCCCCACTCGGCCAGCCGTGCCACCCCGGCACGAAACGCCGGGTGACAGGCCATCGCGGCGTTCGTGTAGGGCACCGCCACGATGGGGACTCCCTTGCCCTGCGCCTCGACCAGCAGCCCGAGCGCGAGGGTGTCGGTGATCCCGACCGCCCACTTGTTGACCGTGTTGACGGTGGCCGGGCAGACGATCATGGCGTCGGCGGGCGGCAGGACGTCCGGGTCACCGGGGTTCTTGTAGTGCGTCCGCACCGGGTGGCCGGTCTGCCGCAGCAGGGCCGACTGGTCGACGAACTTGGCGCCGTCCGGCGTGGTGACCACGCAGACGTCCCAACCATCCTGTTGGGCAAGGTCGACCAGACGGCCGACGTGCCGTGCCAGCGGCGAACCGCAGGCGATGACATAGAGCACCTCGCGGTGCCCGCTGGTGCGCGGTGAACCGGCCATCAAACCGGCTCCGCGCTCATACCCCTACTCCCATGTGCTCAGCCAACTCCGCTACCGGAGAAGGCGGCGCACCACGTGTGCGACGGAGGATGTCCGACATCACCTCGTGCGCGATCGGCCGGCAGCGGATCTCCGACGGGGCGAGTCGATCACCTAGGAGCAGCATCTCGCCGGCGTTCGCCACGTCGCCTATCTGGGCGTACCCGCGAGCGATGTCGAGCAGGTGGTGGGCGCGGCGTTCGGGCAGCAACGCGTTGAACGAGGGTTCCGCGATGCGCAGGTGGTGCACCTCCACGGCCCGACCCCCGTCACCCAGCTCCACCGCGGCAGCGGCCCGGTGCAGTTCGACATTGGTCGGGCCGAACGACGTCCAGTAGTGGTTGTAGTCGCCGCCGAGCAGCGTGGCGGCCTCCTGCGCACAGTTGATCAGGTCGTCGACGCTGGCGGAGTCGCCGATGCGGGACGCCGCCATCGCACCCTGGAGCAGCAGCATCCCGTAGACGGAGAGCCGGGCCGCGGAAACCTCGTTGCTCCCGCCCGGTGCCAGGCGGTTGGCGATCTGAACGTTCAGCTCCAGCGCCGGACGGGCCCGACCCATCGCGACCAGGGCGTTGCACACCCGGGTGGTGGCGATGCCGGCCAGCAGTGGGTCGTCGGCCCGCTGGGCAACCGCCATCGACCGGTCCGCGGCCAACCAGGCGAGCTCGCACTCGCCGAGCTTGCGCAGCACCGAGGAGGCGATCTGGTAGACCTGCCCGAGAAGGTGGGCCGCCTCCGCGGCCTGCTCGCCGCCGTAGGCGGCGTCGGCCGCCTGGGCATCCCGGAGCAGCTTGGGTAGCGCCCGGG
The DNA here is from genome assembly GCF_028475105.1 of Micromonospora sp. LH3U1. Lineage (NCBI taxonomy): Bacteria > Bacillati > Actinomycetota > Actinomycetes > Micromonosporales > Micromonosporaceae > Micromonospora > Micromonospora sp. LH3U1. The sequence goes on from NZ_CP116936.1 coordinate 5,443,156, forward strand.
TGAGCATTCCGTAGCGGCCGTACTGGTAGGTGAGCCAGGCGTGGTTGACGGCCTTGCGCATGTCGTCGAGCGGCGGCGGGCACGGAGCCGCGTCGAAGTACGCGCTCATCGAGTCGTAGCGTTCCAGCGCCGCCCGGATCTCCTGCACCTCGACCTGGTCGATGCAGTTCAGCGCGTCGGTGCGGCGCTCCGGGTCCTTACCCATGAGGAGTTGCACGTCCATTTGGAGGATGTCGGCGATCTCGTACAGGACGGAGAACTTGTCCAACCGGCGGACGCCGCGTTCGACCTTGTCCACCCAGCTCTTCGACTTGCCCAGCCGGTCCGCGAAGACCTGCTGCGACATCTTGCGTCGCCCCCGCCAATAGGCCACTCGCCGTCCTATGGGTAGCTCGTCCATCTCCCCATTCCTCCCCCTGCCGCCAGCGACCTATCGAGTCGGGGCGATGTCCACGGGTGCGGCAGCCTTCGTTCAGTTTCAGGTTTTCGCTGGTCGCACAGGATGTACGTCAGCCGTACAGCCAGTCCTCGTACTTTTCGTGCAAGTTGCACGAGCCGTTCGTCAACCTCAACGATTGTGGGTTACGGCAGTGACGGTGCTCGACATGCGACCTGGCGACCGCCGGGCCCGACGAGGGGAGATGGCACACATGTGGGGGAACGTCGGACCGCGCGTGGCCGAACTGTCGCCGCTGGAACGGGTCCGGCTGCGCCGGGTCGCCATGCGGTACGCCGCACACGGGTGGGAGGTGACTCCGGGTGCCTGCCTGGCCCGCAGCCGCTTCGTCTGCGGCCGGGCCGGCTGTCCCACTGTGGGCTGCCACCCCGCCCTGGAAAACTGGGAGTTCGCTGCCAGCGCCGACCCGTCCCGGGTGGCCACCTGGTGGCGGAACCGCCCACACGGGGTGCTGCTGCCCACCGGGCGGGCCTTCGACGTGCTGGAGGTGCCGGCCCACCTCGGCCGACACGTGCTCGACGCGGTGCAGATCCACCCGGCCGGCACCGGCGTACGCGGGCCGGTGCTGGTCACTCCCACCGGGCGGTGGATGTTCCTGGTCCGCCCCGGCGACCCGCTCCGACCGGAGCTGGAGCACTGCTTCCACGTGGTCCGGCACGGGCCGGGCTCGTGGATCCCCGCGCCGCCCACCCGGCTGCCGGAGGGAACGGTCCGCTGGGCGGTCGCTCCCGAGCAGGCCCGCTGGCAACTTCCGGATTCGTACCTGGTGCAGAACACGTTGATCGGGGCGCTGCGCGCCAGCGGGGTGACGCTCGCCCCCGACCTGCTCCCCGGTCACCTGCCACTGCCCCGACGAGGCATGTGAGACAGGCCCGGTCGACGATTCCATCCGGTGCCCGACAGCGTCGCCGGGGCGCCGGTCCTCGTTGACAGGGAGACGGCGCGAACGCGCGCCACGAACGGGGGAACGATGTCCACCAACGACAGAGCGCCTCATCCCGGCGGCACCGAACCGCCCCGGCGCAGCCACCCACGGCACCGCTGGGCCGGCACCCGGCCCTCCGGCTCGCGCCCCGGCCGCCCACGCCCCACGGGCTCCCGCCCGGCCGGCACCAACCGCCCGCTCCGCTAGTCCAGCCCCCTCACCCTCGCGATCTTGCACTTGCTGCCTCGACAATTCTCGTGAGAAGGGGCGAAAGAGCGACCGAAACTGCAAGATCGCGGGCAGTACGCGGGGTTTGCTAGTCCGTTTGTGGGAGGTCGGTGGAGTAATGCTGGCGGGCGTTGTCGGTGATCACGGCGTACGTGTGGCCGTCGAGGCGGTCCAACCAACCGAGGCCGCTGGTGCCCATGGCCAGGGCGGCGGTGGCGTACGCGTCGGCCACCCCGAGGTCGGTGCCGACCACGGTCACCGAGCGCAACCCGGTGGCCGGGGCGCCCCGACGCGGATCCACCACGTGCCGGCCCCGTTCGTAGACGCCGGACGTGGCCACGGCCAGGTCGGTCCCGGCCAGCACCAGGCAGGTCGCCATCGGGTCCCACGGGTGTTGGATGCCGATCCGCCACGGCTCTCGCGACGGGGAGAGGCCACGCACCCGCACGTCGCCGCCAGCGTTCACGAAGTGGTTCGCCGCGCCAGCGGCGAGCAGCCGGTCCGAGGCGACCTGAGCCGCCCAGCCCTTGACGAACCCGGACGGGTCGAGCCGGCCGGTGGCGTACGCGTCGAAGAACCCGTCGGTGGCGCCCCACAGGTCGGCGCAGGCCTCCAGCACGAACCGCAGGTCCGGTGACGCCTCGGAGAGCAACACCTCGCCCCGGTCGAAGCGGCACACCTCGCTGTCCGTCTTGTACGTACTGAACCGCGCGTCGACCGCACGCATCCAGGCGAAGACCTCATCGGCCAACTCGTGCAGGCGTTCCGGTGGCAGGTCGTCGGCGATGTCCAGGCTGATCGTCGTACCCATGATGTGTTCGACCCGGCGTAGCCCGGGTCGGGTCATCGCGGCCGGCACGTCAGAATGCCTCCTCGATCGCCGCCCGCAGGGACTGCTTGTAGGCGTTGCTGGTCGCGGTGGCACCGGAGACGGTGCTGAGGTTGGCGCTCTGCTTCGTCACCACCTCGCCGCCGGCACCCTCGTACTTGCGACGGACGTCGCTGCTGTGGAATTCGGACTCGCCCTCGTTGGGCATCTGCACCGCGTTGGCCTCGATGATCCGGTTACCCGAGACCACGATCTGCACCTGCACCTCCCCGCGTTCGGCTCCGGTGTTGTCGACCGCCGTGACCGGTGGCCCGGTGAACCGGCGGGTCGTCGGCTGGGGTGCCTTGGTGGTGCGTGGCGCGCTGGGGGCCTTCGTGGTGGTGCTGGTGCCCGACGGGCGCGGGGTGCTCTTGGTCGGTTTGGGCGATGCGGGCGCCTTCCCGGTCACCGACGGCGTCGGTTCCGCCCCGGCCGGGTCGGCCCCGGGGGCGGCATTCGGGTCGACATCCTGCGGGGTGGGGTTGACCGGCTGGGCGGTGGGCAGGTTCTGGGCGACCTGGTTGGTAGCCGGGGAGCCCTTGAACACCACCAGCGCGGTGGTGCTGGCGGCGAGGCCGGTGATCGCGAGCAACGCGCGACGCATGGGATGCCCTTCCTACAACTCGAACGTGGCCAGGTGGATCTGCCGGCGGGGTACGCCGGCCCGGCGCAGCGCGCGCACCGACTGCTCCACGAGCCCGGGCGGCCCGCACAGGTAGACGTCGCGCCGGGCCACGTCGGGCACCAGTTGACGTAACCCGTCCGGGCTCATCAGTTGACGGGGGCCGGGGTCGTCGCGGGAGCCGATGACGTACCAGACCGAGGTGTCGCGCTCCTGGGCCAGCCAGTCCAGCTCACGGCTGAGCAGCACGTCGGCCGGGGTACTGGCCCGGTAGATCAGGGCGGCGCCCGGCGGCAACTCCTCCAACATGGCCCGGATCGGCGTGATGCCGCTGCCACCGGCGATCAGCAGCGTGCGCTCGCGGACCCGGTGCGCGGCGGTGAAGGTCCCCGACGGGCCCACCGCCCAGACCCGGGTGCCGGGCTCCAGGTCACGCAGGTCCCCCGTATGCGTGCCGACCACCTTCACCGTGATCCGTAGCCAGCGACCGTTCGCGGCGGCCGAGACGGAGAACGGGTGCGACTGCCACCAGCAGCCCCGGGTGAGGAAGCGCCAGCGGAAGTGCTGACCGCCGAGCATCGCCAGCCGGTCCAGCCGCTCGCCCGTGAGGTAGATGGAGATGGTGTCCGGGCTCTCCGCGACCACGTCGGCGACCCGCAGCCGGTGCCGCAGGTTGAACGCCAACGGCGCGATCACCCGACCCCAGAGCAGGGCGGCGACCACCAGCACGTACAGGGCGATCCAACCGGTGCGCACCGGGCCGGGCTTGTACAACTGGGTGCCGTTGCTGAACTGGTGCCCGAAGCCGAGCAGCAGTACCAGGTAGCTGGACCGGTGCAGCAGGTGCCACAACTCGTAGGGCAGTGCCCGCCGGATCGCGCGGATGCTGCTGAAGCCGATCACCATCATGATGCCGGCGGCGACGAACGCCGAGACCATGTCCTCGTAGTCGCCGAGCAGCGTGCCGACCTCGGCGAGGATCGAGTGTTTCCGCAGGTCCGCGTAGCCAACGAGGATCAGCGACAGGTGCGCCAGCACGGCGACCAGCAGGGTGGCACCGACGTCGCGGTGCCAGCGGCTCAGGTGTTCGCCGCCGATCCACCGCTCCAACACCGGCAGTCGGCTCATCATCAGCACCTGCACCAGCAGCAGGTAGCCGGCGACCAGGCCGGCGATCCGCCCCGCCGAGATCACGGTGATCGCGGTGGTCTTCAGCGAGCCGGCGGGGGTGTCCAGCCACCACGGCAACACGCTGGCGAGCAGGCCGACCAGGAGCAGCACGGCCAGCAGCCGTCGGCCGCCGGGTCCGCGCCGGTCCGGGATCTGCGGGGGTACGGGCGCAGCCGACCGGCCGCCGTGCCGGGACGAGGTCCCGGTACGACGGCCGGCGGAGTGGGTGTGCGAATGCGTCACGCGTACAGCTTCATCGGGGCGTACTTCTGGCGGGGGAAGACCTTGTCGACCTCCGCGTTGGTGAGCCCGAAGCGGCCCTGAGCCACCGCGCCGTAGACGTTGAACATGTTGTTGTACTCCGGCACGTCACCGGAGTCGAGCTTGTCCAGGCCGTTCCAGGTGCCGAGCAGCGAGCCGGCCAGCTTCTTGCCGGAGAGCAGGGTGACCACCCCGCCGTGCCCGTGGTCGGTGCCGCCGCCGTTGGAGCGGACCCGGCGGCCGAACTCGCTGGACACCATGATCGTCACGTCGGCGGCCTGCGGGCCGAGGTCGGTGAAGAAGGCGGCCATCGCGCTGGCCAGCTCGTTCAACCGACGGTGCAGTTGGCCGCCGTCACGGGTGCCCTGGTTCTCGTGGGTGTCGTAACCACCCATGCCGACGGTGGCGACCCGGACGTTGGCACCACCCTTGATCAGCTGGGCGAGTTGCTGGAACGCGTTGCCGACGCCCTCGTACTTGACGCCCGCGGCGGCCTGGTACGGCTTGGCGGCCAGCTTCTGGGCGGTGGTCAACGCGCCCATGCCCTCCTGCACGGCCTCCTCGACCGGGTGGTTGATCCCGGTGAAGAGCCCCTTGATGGCCTTCTCGGTGGCGGCCCGGAACCGGTCGTCACCGTTGAGCCGCAGCGAACCGACGTTGTTCAGCGACAGCGCGCCGTTGTTGCCCACCAGCGAGCGGGGCAGCGTGCTGCCGATGCCGACGCTGCGGAACGCGGTGCCCTTGCCCAGGTTGTCGACCAGGCCGTCCAGCCAGCCCCGGCCGCCGGTCTCGTTGGGCAGCCCGCCCAGGTTGCAGGCGTCCGCGGCCTGGAAGTGGCTGCGCGAGAGCCGCTCGTCGGAGACCGCTGGGATGAAGCCCAGCTGACCGGCCGTGAGCCACTTCTCGAGGGGCTTGAACGCGCTGGTCAGCTTGAAGCCGCGGCCCAGGGCCAGCGAGTCGTTGCCGAGCAGCAGGTCGGGGCGGTCCTTGTTGAGCACCGCGTCGTTGTCCGGCGCGATCAGGCTCAGCCCGTCCAGCCCGCCGTAGAGGAAGACGTGGATCAGGGTGCCGGTCTTGGTCGCCGCGAACGACGCCGACGTGGTGACGAACTGGGCGGTGGCGAGGGCGGTGGCGGTCGCCGCTGCACCGGCGACGAAGGTCCGCCGGGTGACGCCGCGACCGTCCTGCTGCGCCTCCTCCAGGTTCTCCAGAGTGCGGTAGCGGTCGAACTCGGCGGCGTTCTCGGCGGCCACGATGTCGGCCTCCGCGCGCAGCAGCGCCTCGGCCGGGTTGTCGGCCAGCCGCCGCACGTCGGGGCATTCGGGGTGCAGGGGGAAAGAGTTGTACACAGTCTTCTCCATCGGGTGCCTCACCTGAGGTGGTGCTGGGGGGAAGCGAGGATCGCCCGCGCGACGGCGGTGATGGCCCCGTTGAACGTGGCGTCGACCTTGGCGGTCGCCGGCACGCCGGCCACGCCGAGGATCAGGTTCTTCTCCCGCGTGCTCAGCTTCTGGCCCACCAGGCGCAGGGAGAGCGCGTCCACGTACGCCCCGGCGGTGGCCGGCGGCTTGCCGACCAGCTTCTCCGGTGCCGTGTACGTGAAGGCGGTTCGGTAGCCGGCGAGGATCTCGCCCGCCTCGTTCCAGCCGTTGACCATGGTGCCGGCGGAGGTCCAGGCGATGTAGACGTCCGGGTAGCCGTCCGGGGTGGGCTGACCCATCGGGAAGTGGCCCATCTCGCGCAGCTTGTCGTGGATCTGCCGCAGGCCCCGGGCGTACGGCGTGCGCTTGCTGTCGCCGTTGTTGTGCTTCGGCGACGGGTCCGGCGAGACGCCCAGGGTGCGGTACGTGGCGGCCATGTACTCCATCGGCCGGCGCACCTTCTGGCCCACACCGGCCCAGAACTCCGAGGAGCAGAACAGCGTCATCAGTACCGGCTTGATCATGCCCTTGTTGGCCGTGTACGTCTTGGCCAGCCGGTCCACCAGAGACTTCGGCGGGGTGTCCGAGACGAACCGGGTCGCGAGGCTCTGCGCCACGTACTTCGCGGTCGACGGGTGCACCGCGATGTAGGTGATGTACGCGTCGATCGCCTTGTCCATGGCCGCCGCGACCTTCGCCACCGCGGCCTTGTCTCCCTGCTTCGGCAGGGTGAACGCGTTCGCGTGGGTGAAGCCGAGGATCTTCACCTTGCCGATGTAGTGCTGGAAGGGATTGAGGACGTACTCACCCTTGTCGTTGACGCCGCGGCCGGTCTGCAGCATGGCCGCCTGCCGGACGTCCGGCTCCTTGTAGCCGCCGTCGACGCCGACCGAGTAGAGCTCGAGGTTCTCCCGGGCGAGGTTCTCGTTGATCGCGTCCTTGCGGGAGTCCTTCTGGTTCAGGTAGATCAGCAGCGCGGGGTGCTTGTTCGCGGCGATCAGCATCTCCGGGTAGCTGCCCAGCGCGTGCTTACGGATGACGTCCTGGTCGAACGAGTTGCGGTACACCTCGCCGCCGTCGAAGTCGGAGGCGACGTGCAGGAAGTCGTTCCAGAAGTCGACCATCACCTCGAACAGCTGGCGCTTGGACCAGATCTGCCGGGCGATGGTGGCGTCGATCATCTCCCGCTCCGGCTGCGCGCCCTGGTCGTTGAGCTGGTCCCGCTGGTCGCGCAGCTGCTGCACGGTGAGTTTCTGGGTGGGCAGTTCGGCGAGCTTCAGCTCGGCCTTGCTCGGCTCGATCTTGTCCGGTTCCATCTGGGCACGGATCCAGGCGTCGATGCCCTGCTTCTTGATGTCGGCGACGACTGCGGGGGTCGCCCCGAAGGTGGCCCGCCGGGCCAGATGCAGGATCGGGTCCTTGGCCAGCACCGTCTTCACGGTCACCTGGGTCGCCGCCGCGGCAGCGGCGGGGCCGGAGAAGGTCCGTCCGCCGGCCGGCGCGTTCTTCTTCAGCGCCTCGCCGGCCCGGGAGCCCATGTAGCTCTCGTTCTGCTCGGTGTACGTGCGCACCGTGCTGGGCTGCTGGCCACTGGGCCGCGCCGCGGTGCCGTCGGTCACCGTGCTGCCGGTAGCGTCGCCAGCCGCCTCGTCACCGAAGAGACCGCGGATCTGCGGGGTCATGGCGAGCGCCGCGCCACCGGCGACGACAGCGGCGGTGCCGCCGAGGGCCACCAGCGCCTTGCGCCGGCCGACCTTGCGACCCGACTCGTCGTCATCGTCCAAGGTGGGCAGTCCGGTGCCGGCGGGCCGCGCCGGAGCTGGACGGCCGAGACCCTCCGGGCCGACCCACTGCGGCCCGCGCGGGGCTGGGGCTGGCTGCCCGGCGTGCGCGTAACCGTCGCCGTACTGCTCGCGCGGGTCGGCCTGCGCCGGGTGGCCGCCCTGGTAGGGGTTGGGCGAGTCGTACCCGTAGGGCGCGGCCGCGTTTGGTTCGGCGTAGTCGTCCGCGCTGTGGTGCTGGCGTCCGTCCCAACCGCGGTCGTCCCGCGGTCGGCGTGGTGGCACATTCTGGTCGGCCATGTACCAATCCCGATTTCTGATGAGCGCCGGAAGCTGCGACCGGGCAGGTGCGGCAGGTGCGGCGACTGTTGCCTGAGGGGGTTGCTACGGCAAAGTAACCAAGGCCCCACGGGGCTTCAAGGTGGGCTGAACACCCCCGTGAGGGCACTTAAGACAGCGCTCAGTGCGGCGTCGGCGGCGGGTCGGGAGCCGGCGGCGTGCGCGGACCTTCCCAGCAGGGCGTACGCGCGGCAGCCGGGCACGGATCGGACCTCGCCGCCTTACGCGACACGTTCCGCGCTGTTCACCACCACAGGCAAACTTAAGGTTCCAGTAAGCCGGACATGAGGTGTCCTCGCGTGGAGGAAAGTAGCAGCAGCGGGTGAGCGTTAGCCCCCACCGCAGCGGGTATGCCGCCGAACCGCTGGACGCGTGAGGGGAAGGCAGCGCCATGCTCAGCAAAGAGGATCAGCGCAGATTCGACCAGATCACCCGTCAGCTCCGGGAGAGTGACCCGGCCTTCTTTGCCAGACTGGACCATCGGGTCCGAGCCCGCAGGGGCCGCTACCTGATGTTGTTGACCATCGTGCTGTGGGCGTCGCTGCCAGCGATAGCCGTGTTCGCCGGTCGACTGACCGGCGCGATCTGCGCGGTGGTGCTGGTGGCCAACGCCGCGATCATGTGGCGGTTCCGCCGCCGCTGGACGTGACGGCTCACCGTTCGGCCGGACCAAACGCCCGGTACGCGCGGCGCAACCGTTCGAGTAGTCCCGGCCCGCCGATGGCCGGGGCTGGCGCCCCAAGTTGGCGTAGCAGCAGGTCCGGGCCGGTCACCAGTCGTGGTGGCCGATCGGGCAGCGGCACCGGTGGCATCCAGAAGCGGTCCGCCGCCTCCGCCAGCGGTGTCGCCGACAGCCCGACGAGGGCACGGGCCGCGCCGACCGGCGCCACCACATCCACGGTTGAGCCACGACCGTCCGAATCGGACGGAGGATCGACGGGTTGGGGTGGCAGGGCGACGCCGGTGGCCTCGACCCGCCGGGCGCGGAGCTCGTCGAGCAGCTCCGCGCGGGACCGACCTCGCCAGTGCAACAGCTCGAACGGGTCCGCGTCGAACGCTTCGGCCAGCAGGTAGAACGTCGCCGCGAGGTGCTTGCAGGGCACCGCGAAGTCGGGGCAGTTGCACCGCTGGGTCAGCTCGTCCACGCCGGCTGGGAAAAGCGGCGCGCCGACGGCGACGAACAACTCCTCCAATTCGTCGGGAAGGTCCCCGGCGAGCAACCGGGCGCTGAAGAACGCCTGCCCGGCCAGCTCCGCCTCGATTCGGGACCAGAGCGCGGCCGGAAACGGCTCCAGCGCGATGGACACCTGGTACGGCTGCGGCCGGGAACCCTGCACCACGGCGCTGACCCGTCCGGGTGTGATGCCGAGCGTGAGCACCTGACCGGCCCGTGCGTACGAGCGGCCCCGGGTCAGCCGGGTGCCGAGCGCGAACGACTCCAGCACCTCCAGGAAACGCCGGGACCACCAGGAACGGCCAATCGCACCCCGGGCGCTGCGTGCCCGCAGACCCCCGTCGACCCGGCGGGGGCGCCCGTAGTCGGCGAACCGGTCCGTGCTCACGCCAGCGCTCCGTTCGCTCACTACTCCACCACCGCCCCGGCCTCCAGGGCGAACAGCTCACGCAACTGGCCGGTGGACAACTCGGTGATCCACTGCTCGCCGGTGCCGACCACCCGCTCGGCGAGGCTGCGCTTGTCCGCGATCATCGCGGCCACCTTCTCCTCCACCGTGCCGGCGCAGACGAACTTGCGGACCTGCACCCGTCGGTGCTGCCCGATCCGGAACGCCCGGTCGGTGGCCTGGTCCTCCACCGCCGGGTTCCACCACCGGTCCACGTGCACCACGTGATTGGCGGCGGTCAGCGTGAGCCCGGTGCCGCCGGCCTTGAGCGACAGGACGAACAGCGGCGGCCCGTCCGCCGACTGGAAACGCTGCACCATGGCGTCCCGCTCGGCCTTGCCGAGGCCACCGTGCAGGAACAGCACCTCCCGGCCGAACCGCGCCGACAGGTGACCGCGCAGCATCGCACCGAACTCGGCGTACTGCGTGAACAGCAGCGCCCGCTCCCCCGCCGCCAGCACCTCTTCCAGGATCTCGGTCAGCCGAGACAGCTTGCCGGAGCGGCCCTCCAGCGGCGAGCCGTCGCGCAGCAGCTGAGCGGGGTGGTTGCAGACCTGCTTGAGCCGGGTCATGGTGGCCAGCACCAGGCCGCGTCGCTCGATGCCGTCGCTGGTCTCGATCCGGGCGAGCATGTCGTCGACCACCACCCGGTACAGGGCGGCCTGCTCGGCGGTGAGGTTGCAGAGCACCTCCATCTCGAGCTTCTCCGGCAGGTCCGAGATGATCGACGAATCGGTCTTGAGTCGGCGCAACACGAACGGGCCGGTGATCCGGCGTAGCCGCTCGGCAGCCTCGGCATCGCCGTGCCGCTCGATGGGCTCGGCGAACCGCTTGCGGAACGTCGCAGCCGGCCCGAGCAGGCCCGGGTTGGCGAACTGCATGATCGACCACAGGTCGGCGAGCCGGTTCTCCACTGGCGTACCGGTCACCGCCACCCGCTGCCGGGCGGGCAACGCACGGACCGCCTCGGCCTGCCGGGTCGACGCGTTCTTGATCGCCTGCGCCTCGTCCACCACCACCCGATGCCAGTCGATGCCGGCCAGGTCGGCGGCATCGCGGGCCGCCACCGAGTAGGTGGTGAGGACCAGGTCCGCGCCGTGCGCGGCCGCGGTGAACTCCTTCCCCCGCGCCCGCTCCGCACCATGGTGTACGTGCACACGCAGCCCCGGGGTGAACCGCGCCGCCTCCCGCTGCCAGTTGCCGACCAGCGACATCGGACAGACCAGCAGGGTCGGTCCGGCCTCCGGTGGATCCCCGGCCAGCAGCGCGAGCAGTTGCACGGTCTTGCCCAACCCCATGTCGTCGGCGAGCACGCCACCCAGGCCGAGCGAGCGCAGGAAAGCCAGCCAGGCCAACCCACGCTGCTGGTACGGCCGCAACGTCCCCTGGAAGCCCGGCGGCGGATCGAGCGGAGTGAGGCGTCGCTCGACCGCACCGGCGAGCAGGTCGCCCAGCGCCCCGTCGGCGGTCACCTCCAGCACCGGCAGTGCTCCGGTGGCCTCGCCGTCGGCCAGGCCCAGGCGCAGCAGGTCGGCGACGCTCAGCTCGCCGGTGGAGCGGAGCAGACGCAGACCGGCGGCGAGCCGCCCCGGGTCCAGTTCCACCCACCGGCCGCGTAGCCGCACCAGCGGGGTCTTCAACTCGGCCAACGCCGCCAACTCGTCGGCGGACAGCGGCTGGTCACCGAGCGCGATCTCCCAGCGGTAGTCGACCAGGGCGTCCAGACCAACACCGGCCTCGGCGCCGCCCACCGTGCCCGGCGCGGTGCGACTGCGGGCACGCAACCGTGCGCCGAGCCGCGCCGACGGGCGCTGCCACCAGGAGGGCAGCAGCACCCCGAAGCCGGCCGCGTGCAGCACCGGGGCACCCTCACTGAGGAACCGGTGAGCCCCCTCGACGTCGAGTTCCATCGCCTCGGGCGCGGCGGTGCGCAGCGCGGCGTCCAGGTCCGGCCAGAGCCGGCTGGCCCGGCCCAACTCGGCGAGCAGCGTCTCCTGCGGGCTGGTCGTACGGCCGACCAGCCCACCGAGCGTCTGCGGAGCCCGCCAGACCTGCCCGGCGTCGACGTGCAGGCCGGGCTCGTCGGCCGCCTGCAACCCGAACTCCAGCCGCCAGCGCGCCCCGCCGGTCGGCTCGACCACCACCGGCGACATGTCGCCGGGCACCGGGCGGGTGGCCAGGATCGGTTCGGTGACCTCGTCGGGAGCCGGTTCCACCAGGCGGAAACTGGCCCGCACGGGGCCACCGGCAGCGTCGCGCTGCCACACGTCCAGTTCGGCTTCGAGGGTGGCCAACGCCGCCGGGTCGACGGTGAAGTCCCGCTGCGGGCCGGCGAGCGCGGCCAACCACGCCGGCGCCGGGCCACCCGGCCGCAGCCCTCGGGCCAGCGTCGTGGTCGCCAGAGCTGCCCGCGCGGCAGCGTCGGTCAGCGCGTCGAGCGCATCCGCAACCACCTCGGCGGCGGTCAACTCGGTGCCGGTCAACCCGTCAGTCGCCAGCGCGGCGGTGGGTGGGCTGATCACGTCCAGCGGGGCGCTCGCGGTGGGTTGCACGGCAGCGGCCGGCACGATGACGGCTCGGGCGGCCGGTGGCAGGGCCAGCGCCAGCGACCGCGCCCAGCCGGCGTCGGTGCCGGTCAGCAGGGGACGCCAGACCGCCCGCGCCAGCACCTGCGCGCCGCCGCCCGACGCCGCCACGGCCACCGGCGTCGCGCTCGCCGAGGTCGTGCTTGCCGGGGTCGTGCGGGCTGGAGTCGTGCTTGCTGGAGTCGTGCTTGCCGGGGTCGTGCTTGCTGGAGTCGCGCGGGCTGGGGTTGTGCGGACGCCGGGGAGTACGCGGCCACGGATCACCAGGTCGGCGGCGAAGTCGGCCAACTCGGCGAAGTGGCGCAGGGTCGCCCCGGGCGCCGCCGGGAGTTCGTCCAGGGCGCGCAGCAGCGACAGCGCGTCGTCCGGGGCGTACACCAGCACGGGGACCCGCCACCCGGCCAGGGTGAGCCGGCCGCGGGCCGCAGGTGCGACGGCGGTCCGGATCAGCTCCGGCGAGTCCGTCGGCGCGCCGGACCGGGTGGGCAGGGTGAGCAGCGCGGTGGCGGGGCGGGCCGGCTCGGCGGCGTCGGCGAGGACGGCGGCCAGGTCGGCGTGCCCGGCGGCGAAGGGGTGCGGACGGTCCCGGGGCGCCCGGCCGGAACGGGCCCGCGCGGCGCTGTCCTCAGCCCAGAGGGCGGCGCTGTCCTCAGCCCAGAGGGCGGCGCTGTCCTCAGCCCAGAGGGCAAGGCCGCCGGCCGAGCCGTCGCAGGGCAACCACAGCCCGTGGATGACCAGCACCTGCTCCCCCTCGTCGCCGCCCGCGCCCAGGATAGGCGGCCCCGCCGACCAACCAACCCATCACACCCACACCCACATCCCACAACCCGGCCCCCCGCGCGCCCCCCGCGCGTCCCCCTGCGCGATCTTGCAGTTCGAGTCGGAGATGCGTGATTATTTGCCCCTTATGTCGGGGCAGAAAGTGCAAGATCGCGGGGTGACGGCTTACAGCGCGCCGGTCGAGCCGTCGGTCAGCTCACGGAGGATGTCGGCGTGACCGGCGTGGCGGGCCGTCTCCTCGATCAGGTGCACGAGGATCCAGCGCAGCGACACCTCGCCGAGCTGCGGGTGCGGCACCACATGGTCGAGGTCGAAGCTCGCGGCGACCGCCCGGGACCGGACGCAGGCCCGCTCGTACGCCTCGGTGAGCCGGGCAACGCTGTCCTCGTCGCCGAGCGTGAAGTGCGCCGCCGCGTCCTCGTCCGAGGTCAGGTAGACATCGCCGGGCTCGGGAGCCAGCAGGGTCGGGAACCAGTTCCGCTCGACCATGGTCAGGTGCTTGACCAGCCCGGCGAGCGTGGTCGCCGAGGGCACCAGCCGGCGGCCGGCGTCGGCGTCGGAGAGACCGCGCAGCTTGCGCAGCAGCACGGCCCGGTGGAAGTCGAGGAACGAGTCCAGTACGGCGCGCTCGTCACCGGTGCGGGCGAGCACCGGACCGAGCGTCGGATCAATCGTCTGCTCCATCTGCCGACCCTAGTCACGGACCGGGTCACCCCGCTGCCCCGCTATCCCCTGCGGGCGGGCGGCACGACGGGCAGGATGGGCGCATGGCTTCATCCGTGCAGATCCTTCTCGTCGGCGGCACGGCGGACGGGCAGACCATCACCGTCGAACTGGACAGCAACGGCCGTCCGCCGCTGACGCACCATCACCTCGGCTCGGGTGGGCTGGCCGACGCGCAGATCTACGAGCTAGAGACCGCCCGCGAAGAGGCCCGCGAGTGGCGCTACCGGTGGACCGGCCCGGCGGTGTGACCGCCTGACTCAGACCCGGATGAGGGTCTGACTGCGCAGGCTCTCCAACACGCCGCGGGTGACCTCCGAGGTGCCCCGCGCCTGCTCGCACACCTCTGCCACCCGTCGGGCGGTGGCCTCGGCACGTTGCTCCCGCTCGTCCCAGAGCCGGTCGACCTCGGCCAGCAGCGGCCCCTCGACCTCCCGCTCCACGCCGCGTAGCGCCGGCACGCCGAGCCGCTGGGCCAGGTCGAAGACCTTGCCGGCGTACGGCAGGGGCAGGAACGGTGTGCCGACCATCGCCGCGAAGATCAGGAAGTGCAGGCGCATGCCGACGGCCAGGTCGAAGTGGCGCATCAGCCCGAGCACCTGCTGCGGTGAGTAGGTGCCGTGCAGGATCCGGCCCCGCTCCGCGGCGACCATGTGTGACAGCACGCCGTGGGCGTGCCGGATGTCGTCCCGCTCCATCGGTACGAACAGCACGTACGCGTCGATCCGATGCACCAGGAAGTCACCGATCTGGGCCAGCAGCCGGTGGTAGCCGTCCACGTCGAGCCGTTCGGCGGCCCGCCCCGGCTCCCGCACGCTTATCCCGACCAGCCGCTTACCGACCGGCACACCCTCCTCGGCCAGCAGGTGAGCCGGGAAGTCCTCCGGCTGCAAGAGAAACGCCGGGTCCGCGGTGACCGTGATCGGGTTGAGCAGGCCGGCCTCCTCCAGCACCATCCGAGACTCCTGGTCACGGACGGTCACCTGAGTCGCGCCGGAGAGCGTCTCCCGGACCATGCCGGTGTCCACCGCGTCGCTGAGCGGCCCGACCCCCACCGCGTACGTGATCAGGGGCAGGCCACGCTCCTGAGCGACCCGGACCACCCGCAGGTAGCGGCGGGCCTCCCGGTCGTACAGGATGCCGCCGCCGCCCAGGATGAGCAGGTCGAGCTGGGCGAGGACCAGGGCCGAGTCGGTACGGCTGACGCCCTCCCAGGGCACCGCCTCGACGTCCGGGTGAGCGGCCCGGGTGTGCTCCGGGTTGCGGGAGAAGACGATGATCCGAGCATTCGGTTCCTGCGTACGCAGATCGGTGAGCAGGCCGGTGAGGATCGCCTCGTCGCCGAGGTTTCGCCCACCGTACGAGCCGAGCACACCAATGGTCAGTCCGTTGCCGTGCGTCATCCGTCGCTCCTCCCCAGGTGCGGTCCGCGCCGGTTTCCCGCTGGGCAGGTGAACAGTCCTACCGGGGGGACTGTCCTGGATCGGGTTGCCGGCTCAGGCCGCCGGGTCGATTCGCTTCGCCATCTGCTGTGCGGTGACCTCGAAGCCCAGGCTCCGGTAGAGCCCGATCGCCACGGTGTTCGTACCGAAGACGTTCAGACCCAGCTCGGGCACCTTGAGCTGGGCAAGTTCGGCCTCGATGAGCTGGATCATCCGACGTGCGTGCCCGCGTCCCCGGTGCGCCGAGTGCACCTCGATGTTGTGGATCCAGGCGCGCTGGGAGCCGGCAGTGTCCGTCGCGCCGGCCGTCCCGGGCACGGTCACCCAGATCCAGCCGACCTCGGTGTCGTCGACCCGGCCCACCCGCAGCAGCACCCCCTCGGTCGCCACGCCCGCCGGCAGCAGCTCCCGTAGCTGGCTTGCCGACCGCTCCCGGGCCGCCTCCAGGGTCAACCCCCGGGCCGCCGCCAGGTCCTCGGCGTACCCCTGCTCCAGCGACCCCAGCAGCCGGGCCAGCTCCTGTGCCGTCATCGGCGTCAGCGTCAACTCCACCGCGTCTTCCCCTTCGTCGTTGCCAGCGGGTAGTGCAGCACGACCGACCCGGACACGGCAACGGAATCCTCGCGCCCCATCATCGCCGGGCCGGGCGGGGACGGAGGGGCGGGGAAATTGGTTGTCCGGCGGGGCGGGGTAGGGGCACCGTGGCGGGATGGTGGAGCGGGCTGCGGGCCGTATCGGATGGGCGGACCTGCCGGAGCGGGTCCGGGCGTCGGTGCAGGACATCATCGGCGATCGGGTCGTCGAGGCGGTGTCCCAGCCGGGCGGCTACTCGCCCGGCACGGCGGACCGGGTCCGCACCGCGACCGGCTTGCGGGCGTTCGTCAAGGCGATCAGCCCGGCGCAGAACCCGGACAGCCCCACCATGCACCGCGCGGAGGCCCGCACCGCCGCCGCGCTGCCGGTCTCGGCACCGACGCCCCGACTGCTGGGCTGTCACGACGACGGCGAGTGGGTGGCGCTGGTCTTCTCCGACGTGGACGGTCGGCACCCGGCCACCCCGTGGGCGGCCGACGAACTGACCCGCGTGCTGAATGCCCTGGAGGTGATGGCCACCGCGCTCACCCCGAGCCCGGTGACGCACGTGCCGACCGCCGCCGAGCGACTGGCCTGGGACTTCGCCGGCTGGCACCGGATCGCCGCCGACCCACCGGACGTGCTGGACCACTGGGCCCGGGAGCACCTGGACCAGCTGGGTGCCGCCGCCGACCAGGGCATCGCGGCGTTGACCGGTGACACGCTCTGCCACGCGGACGTACGGGCCGACAACCTGCTGCTCGACGCGACCGGCACGGTCACCGTCGTCGACTGGCCGTGGGCCTGCCGGGGGCCGGCCTGGCTGGACACCGCGCTGTTGCTGGTCAACGTCCGGCTGCACGGCGGGCACGACACCGAGGCGCTGCTGCGTCGGCTACCCCTCACCGCCGAGGTCGACCCGATCGCGCTCACCGGGGTGTACGCCGGGCTGGCCGGGTTCTTCGCCGACAGCGCTCGCCGCCCGCCGCCGCCCGGCATCCCCACCGTCCGCGCGTTCCAGCAGGCCCAAGCCGACGCCCTGCTCCCCTGGCTGGCCGCCCGCCTCCGTTGACGCGCCGGGTTGGTCAGCGTGCCGTCGGCGCCGACTCCAACTGGCGGGCCAACTGCGCCAGGTCGTCGAGGCGCAGGTCGCCATCGAACCCCTTCAGCGCCGCGGTCATCGCGCCGGCCGCGCGCCCGGCCCGCAGGCCGACCTCGGCGTCCTCGACGACCAGGCACCGCGCCACGGGTACGTCCAGCAGTGCGGCGGCCCGCAGGTAACCCTCCGGGTCCGGCTTGCCGACGCTCACGTCCTCCACCGTGACCAGCACCGGCGCAACGATGCCGGCGGCACCGAGCCGGGCCTCGGCCAGCCGGGCGTCGGCACTGGTCACCACCGCCCAGGGCAGCCCCAACCGGGCCAGCGTGGCCAGCAGTTCGTGCGCCCCGAGGGTGGCCGACACATCGGACAGGTCGTCGTACTGCAACGCGAGCTGCCGTGCCGCCGCAGCGGCGACCGTGGTGTCGTCGAGCGCGGGCAGCAGCCGGCGAATGGTCTGGTCGGCGGGTCTGCCATGCGCGATCGCCAACGCCGCAGCAGGATCGACGGCGTACTCGGCGGCCCACCGCGCCCAGGCCCGCTCGACCGCGGCGTCGGAGTCGACCAGGGTGCCATCCATGTCGAACAGCACCGCGCCAATGCCTGCCAGTTCCACGATCACGCTCCCCGCCGCTCGTCAGACGACAATGAGAACAAATCCACCGCGTCGACCGCTCCCCCACCCCCAAGATCTGAGCAACTTCGGGGATCCTGCTGTCTCGCCCGCCGCTGAGGCAGCAACATCCCTGACGTTGCCCGGATCTTGACTCCCGCGCGGGTCCACGGGCGATCGCGGATATCGGACCTGGGGGTGGGAACGAGGGGTCCGATAGCCGCCAGACAGGGAGGTCGGCGCGGCCACATGATCGTTTGCATGACGACACTCAACGACAAGGTCGCCCTCGTGACCGGTGGGTCCCGGGGCATCGGGGCCGGCATCGCACTGCGCCTGGCACAGGACGGGGCCGACGTGGCGCTGACCTACCGGCAGGACGCCGAGCGGGCCGCGACCGTGGTGAAGCAGATCGAGGCGCTGGGCCGCAGAGCGCTGGCAATCCAGGCGGACGGCGCCGACCCGACCGCCGTGCGGAGCGCGGTCGACCAGGCGGCCGCCACACTCGGTCGGCTGGACATCCTGGTGAACAATGCAGCGGTCTTCCTGGTCGGCGCCATCGACGAGCTCGGCTCGGCAGAGATGGAGCAGACGATCGCCGTGAACATCCGGGCACCGTACGTCGCCGTCCAGGCGGCACTGCGGCACCTGGGCGAAGGCGGACGGATCATCAGCATTGGCAGCAACGTCGGTGAACGGGCGGTCTTTCCCGGGCTGGCGCTCTACTCCATGAGCAAAACCGCACTGGTCGGGCTGACCCGGGGCCTGGCCCGCGAGCTGGGCCCACGGGACATCACCGTCAACCTGGTCAACCCCGGGCCCACCGACACTGACGCCAACCCGGCGGACGGGCCGAACGCGGCGGCCATCAGCGGATTCACCGCCGTCGGCCGGTACGCTCGCCCCGCCGACATCGCGGCCACCGTCGCGCATCTGGCCAGCCCCGAGGCCGGCTACGTGACCGGCGCGGTGGTCAATGTGGACGGCGGTTTCACCAGCTGAGCAGACCGGGCGGCGCCGCCGAACCATCCGGCGCCGCCCGGCCTCAACCGCCTGCCGGCTGCCCGTGGCCGCCCCCGCTCGTCGGCGTCAGGCAGCGCGATCCAACACCGGGCGTACAGGCGACGTGGCCGTCGGGGCGTAGCAGGACGCACGGAACACCCAGTACCCAAGTGGGATCGCCGAGGTAATCGACCCGGTCCGGACCAGCCGCCGACGGTCAGGCGTTCGGTGCGGTCCAGCAGCAGGCCACGTCCGCGATGCAGCAGACCGTAGAAGTGGCCCTGTTTCACGTCGATGTCGCGCAGGCGGCGGCCGAGCAGGTCGGGGCCTGCGCCGAAGTCGTAGCGGATGCCGATCGCGGTGGCCCTGTTCTCGAACCCTCGAGTGGCCGCCAGCCAGCGCTTGCCGGGGCCGTCTACGGTGCCGGGCATGTCCCTTCGCGCGGCACGCCTACTGAGCTGGCCCTTCGTCGTGGCCGCGCTCGTCCTGCGGGTCTGCCTCGAGCTGTGGTTCAAGCCGGTGACCTGGCGGATCGATCCGAGCGGCGTCGCCTTCCTGGCCTGGGCGGCCGCCCTGGCCGCCTGTTTCCTGGTGCCCTGGGTCGGTCATGCCCTGCTCACCAGAGGGGTCCGCCAGCGGCCGGCGACCTGGGAGGTGGCGGTCGGGTCGAAGAGCTTCGTCGCGTCGGCCAGCCCGCGCTGGACCGGCCCCTGGTCGATCCTCCTCGGCTGGCTGGCCGGCGGCGCCGTGCTGACCGAACGGGTCCCGGGCGAGGAGCGCGTGCGGCTCGCCGAGATACCCGGCACCGTCGCGATGAGCATCGCCATCCCGGCCGTCGTCCTGGCGGGCACCGCGGCGGTGCTGCTGCTGAACCGGCCGCGACTGACCCTTGCCCCCAACGGCATCACCAAGCAGGGACTGACCCGACGCACCTTTCTCCGCTGGGACCGACTGCTCCCCGGCGGCCCACCGCCACCCCGGGGCACCGCGAACGTCACCCTCCAGCGGCACCCGGCGACGCCGGGCGGGCCACCCGTCCCGTCTCTCCTGCCGACGGTCTCACTACACGTGGATCCGGCCTTCCTCGCAGACACGATCCGCCACTACGTCGAGCACCCCGAGCACCGGTCGGCCATCGGCACGCGACACGAGCTGGACCGACTCCGCGAGGCCCTGACCTGAGCGCGGCCGATCGCGGCGCTGGTGCTGAAGATGAAGGGTGGGCGCGGCAGGTTTCGAACCTGCGACCCCCCGCTTGTAAGGCGGGTGCTCTCCCACTGAGCTACGCGCCCGGATCGCCCGTGTGGCGGGCCGGTGGCTGGCAAGCTTACCTTGCTCGCCGCCGGCCCGGTCGCACGGCGTACTCCGGTCAGACGGTCGCTTCGGCGATGGCCTTGCGCCAGCCCTGCTGGTCGCGGGCCTCGCCCGGGCCGTTCATCTCGGCGAAGCGGACCACACCGGTCTTGTCGATGACGAAGGTGCCCCGGTTGGCGAAGCCGGCGACGTCGTTGAAGACCCCGTACGCCTGGGCGACGGCACCGTGCGGCCAGAAGTCGGCCAGCATGGGGAACTGGTAGCCCTCACGGTCGGCCCAGATCTTGTGGCTGTAGGCCGAGTCGACGCTGACCGTCAGCACCTGGACGTCGTCGTTCACGTACTCGTCGAGGTTGTCCCGCACCTCGCTCAGCTCGCCCTGGCAGGTGCCGGTGAAGGCGAGCGGGTAGAAGACCAGCAGCACGGTGCGCTTGCCCCGGAAGTCCGAGAGCCGGACCTCCTGGTTGTTCTGGTCCTTCAGCACGAAGTCCGGCGCCTCGGCACCAACCTCGATCGGCATGCGAACTCTCCTCGGTCGAGTCGGGGAAACGGCACGAGCCTGCCACCCGGCGGTACGTACCGCCGGGCGCGCGAAGCGGCGCGGGCTACTTCTTGGCCTTGGCCCCTCGGCGCAGCACCAGACGTGCGCCGCTCCAGTCCCGGCCGGCGTTGACGGTCGAGGTCTGCTGAAGGCCGGCGGTGGGCGCGGACTCCGCGACCTCACTCGGCTCGACGTGCCCGTCACGCCCCGCCTTCGGGGTGAGCAGCCACACGACCCCGTTGTCGGCCAGCGGGCCGAGGGCATCGACGAGAAGCTCGAAAAGGTCACCGTCGCCGTCGCGGTACCAGACCAGCACCGCGTCGACCACCTCGTCGGTGTCCTCGTCGACCAGCTCTCCACAGCGGTCGGTCAGGGCGTCCCGGAGATCCTGGTCGACGTCGTCGTCGTACCCCATCTCCATGACGACCATCCCCGGTTCCATTCCGAACCGGTCCGCCAGGCTGCGTACCCCGTCGGCGGCCTGACCAGCGGTCGCGCTCACTGTCGCGTGCCTCCTCATCTCGTCCCTGCTCGCGGCGTCGGTGCGACGCCGTCAGGCAGAGTCCACACAGTTGTGCGTCCCCGCGCAAGTGGCGCACCGGGTGGAACGGAATTTACCGTGCCAGCAGCGTACGGGCACCGTCGGTAATGGCTTCCGCGGAGACCAGAACCTGACGTGCTGCCGGACCTAATGGTACAAACGAGTCAACTCCCGCTACTCGCCGCGCCGCACCGACATATCCGGCGTCGACCAGCGCGGCGATCACGCCCTCGCCGACCCCGCCGGAGCGGCGCGTCTCGTCCACGACCAGCACCCGGCCCGTCGCCGAGGACTCTCGGATGATGTCGGCCACCGGCAGCGGGGCCAGCCAGCGCAGGTCCACCACCCGGGTGCCCACCCCCTCCTCGGCGAGGACGGCGGCGGCCCGCAGCGACATCCGCACCCCGTTACCGAAGGTGATGATGGTCAGGTCGTCGGCCGAACCGACCTGGTAGACCCGGGCGCGGCCGATCGGCACGTGCCCCGCCACCCACGAGCCCGGCTCGGGATAGCCGGCCAACCACTCCCCGTCGCCATCGGCGTACAGGTCACGGGTGTGGTAGAGCGCGATCGGTTCCAGGAACACGCAGACGCTGCCGTCCACCGCCGCGCTGGCCAGGCAGGTCCGCAGCATGGGCGCGGCGTCGTCCGGCCGCGCCGGCACCGCGACCACCAGACCGGGCACATCCCGGAGTACGGCCACCGAGTTGTCGTTGTGGAAGTGCCCGCCGAACCCCTCCTGGTACGCCAGCCCGGCCACCCGCACCACCATCGGGTTGCGGAACGCCCCCTGCGAGAAGAACTGCATGGTGGCCGCCTCGCCGCGCAACTGGTCCTCGGCGTTGTGCAGGTACGCCAGGTACTGGATCTCCGGCACCGGCAGCATCCCGGCCAGCCCGGCGCCGAGGCCCAGCCCGAGAACCGACGTCTCGTCGAGCAGGGTGTCGAAGACCCGGGCCGGCCCGAAGCGGTCGCGCAACCCCTTCGTGACCCCGTACACACCGCCCTTGGCGGCCACGTCCTCACCGAAGATCGCCATCTGCGAGTGGTCGAGCATCCCGTCGGCGAGCGCCGCGTTGATGCTCTGCGCCAGGGTCATCGGACCGGCCAGCTCCGGCGGCTTGCCGCCGAACGCCTCCGCCCGGGCACCCGCGCCCGGCCCGCTGGCCCGCGCCGCAGCGTCGGCCACCGCCCGCGCCACCCGCACCGGACGCCGGGGCGCGAGCGCCGACACCACGTCGGCCGCGGAGGTCAGCTTCGGCTCGCCCAGCACCTCCTCGGCCAGCCGGCGTACCTGCCAGCCGGTCTCGTCGTACCGGGCCAGCAACTCCTCGCCGGTCGCCACGCCGGCGTCGACGAGCAGCCGCGCGGTGGCGGCCACCGGGTCCCGGTCCAGGTCGTCGGCCAGTTCAGCCGGGCTGCGGTACGCCGACTCCGCGTCCGCCCCGGCATGCCCCATCAGCCGTACGGTGCGCAGGTGCAGCACCGCCGGCCGCCGGTTCCGGCGTACCCAGGCCGCGGCTTCAGCCGCCAGCGCGTACGTCTGCACCGGGTCGGCCCCGTCCGCACTCAGGTAGCGAATGCCCGGCTTGGCCCGCAGGGTCGCCTCGACCCAGCCCTCCGGCGAGCGGACGCTGATGCCCAGCCCGTTGTCCTCGCAGACGAAGAGCACCGGGATGCGCAGCCCGGCGTGGTCGTACCAGCCTGCGGTGTTGAAGGCGGCGGTGGCGGTGGCGTGGTTGACCGAGGCGTCGCCGAAGGAGCAGACCACGATCGCGTCCGGTGGCCACGGGGCGTGCGCTGCGCCCGCCCCGCTGCCGGCCCGCATCCCGGTCCCGGTACGCCGCCCGGCGCTGTCCATCCGGCGTAGCCGCTCCACGGCCAGCCCCATCCCGACCGCGCGGGGCAGGTGCGAGGCGATGGTGGAGGTGGTCGGCACGATGGCAAGGTCGGCCCGGCCGAACACCTTGTGCCGGCCGCCGGCGATCGGATCCTGACTGGAGGCGACCATCCCGCGCAGCACGTCCCGGGCCGCGTCCGCGTACGCCGCGAAGCCACCGGCGGTCGGCGCGGCCAGGGCCGACTCAGACTCGGACGGCTCGGATTCGGACGGCTCGGATTCGGACGGCTCAGACCCGGACGGCTCGGGTCCGGACGGCTTGGGCTCGGACGGCTCGGATTCGGACGGCTCGGGTCCGGACGGCTCAGGCCCGGACGGCTCGGATTCGGACGGCTCAGGCCCGGACGGCTCGCCGTTGTCGGTCGGTGCCGGGTCGGTGGCGGCCTGCGCGGCGCGGAGGCAGTAGAAGGCGCCGGAGCGGTAGTGCAGCAGCGCCGGATCGGTGGGGCGCAGCGCGGCGGCGACCGCGGCGTTGCCCTCATGCCCGGCCGAGCCGATGGTGTAGAAACCCTCCCCGAAACTGCGCAGCCAGCGGCCGGCCAGGTCGAGCTGCCGGCTTGTCACCTGCGCGTCGAACAGGTCCAGCGCCTGCGCGCCGGTCAGTAGGGCGTCATCGGTGACCGGGTCGGCGGGGTCGCGCCGCCGCTCAGCGGCGGGCAGCGCCGCCAGCGTCTCCCGGAACCGGTCGTCGAGGTCTTGCGGGGTGGTCACGTCGGACAGCATTACCGACGGGAGCCCTGGTCGCCCAGTGGGACACGACCGGCGCGGGTCGACTCACTCCGGCCCGCAGGGCTCCGGACAGCCACCGTCGGACACCTTCCAGACCAGGTCACGAAGGGTGTTCAGCTCCCGGTCGGTCAGCCCGGAAAGGAGTCGAGAGTCGGACATCACTTCGACAACCCGGTCCCGCACACCGCGACCTTTCCCCGTCACGACCAACGTCTTCTGCCGACGGTCCGCCGGGTCGGTGCGACGCTCGACCAGCCCGGCCTGCTCCAGCTTGTCGACGAGCACCGTCACGTTCGACCGGTCGCAGCTCAGCCGCTCGGCGAGGTCGCGGGCCGGCAGCGGGTGGTCCGGGTCCAGCTCGTGCAACGCCCGGGCCGCCGCCGGGGTGAGCCCCAACTCGGCGAACTCGGAGCCCTGCCGGTGTCGCAGGGCTGCGGTCACGTGCGCCATCCGGCGCACCACATCGGCGGCGAGACCGACTCGATCCCCCGGTCCACCTGCTGCGGAACCCACCTCCTGCGTCACGGCCACATCGTACGCAGCACACCACAACGCACGGTTCCTTCAGCTCAGCGATCGGGTTCGGTCACGGCGACAGGCCCCGCCCCACGCACGCCCCACCTCCGCGCGGCCCACCCCAGGCGCGCCCTGCCCCCGTCGATCTAGGGCATATTGTCGCTCATAGAGATCAACTGACGGCAATATGCCCTAGATCAGCGGGGCGGGGGCGGGGGCGGGCGGGGGCGGGGGCGGGGGCGGGGGCGGGAGGGCGGGTCAGCCGGGGAGGAAGGAGAAGCGGACCTGGCGGGTCGGGTTGTCGCGGTTGGTGTCGACCAGGCAGATCGACTGCCAGGTGCCCAGCGCCAGCTGCCCGCCGAGCACCGGCAGCGTGGCGTACGGCGGGACGAACGCCGGCAGCACGTGGTCGCGGCCGTGGCCGGGCGAGCCGTGTCGGTGCCGCCAGCGGTCCTTGGTGGGGAGCAGGTCGTCCAGCGCGCTGAGCAGGTCATCGTCGGAGCCCGACCCGGTTTCGATGATCGCCAGGCCGGCCGTGGCGTGCGGCACGAAGACGTGCAGCAGGCCGTCGCCCTCACCGGAGACGAACTGTTGGGCCTCTGCGGTGATGTCCCGGACGGTCGGCCGGGACCCGGTCTGAACGGTGATCACGTCGCTGCGCATACGTCGCATTCTGCCGCAGTGCGGGGTCAGGAGCCGCCGCCACCGCCACCGGAGTCGCCACCTCCGCCACCGCCGGAGTCGCCACCGCCTCCGGACCAGTCCCAGCCGCCCGAGTCGCTCCCGTAGTACGTCGACGGGCTGCTGGTGTCCGCGTGCCTGCGGCGCTGGCCGGGCACGGGCCGAGCCCTCCGGCCAGACGGAGCCCGCAGGCCCCCGCGCAACCGGGCCGCGCCGAATGCCACGGCGGCCAGACCGAGGATGATGATCGGGAGTGCGGCGGGATCACCCGACAGCAGCACCCGCGTCGCGGGGATCGCCACGAGCACCCCGACCGTCAGAAGCACGCCGCCGACAACCACTCGTCGCCCGTTCATGCCACCACGGTAGGGAGCTCGATCAAGAGCAGAGGCGGGCCGTAGCGCTAAGTTACCGACGGGTACCTGTGTTCAGCATCGCGTCCGGGGGACCTAGACGTGACGACGGGTGCCAGCAGGGGGCAGGATGGCGCTAGAGACCTATCCCACACACAACCGAGGGAACGCCTGTGGCTACGGAACGCAAGCGCCCGGTGATCAGCGACGGCCTACCGAGCCAGCTTCCGGACATCGACCCTGAAGAAACCAGCGAATGGGTCGAGTCGCTTGATGGAGTCATCGACGAACGCGGTGCCAAACGCGCCCGTTACGTCATGCTGCGCCTGTTGGAGCGGGCCCGTGAGCGCCAGGTCGGCGTTCCGCCCCTGACCACCACCGACTACATCAACACCATCCCGTCGGAGCGCGAACCGTGGTTCCCGGGTGACGAGCACGTCGAGCGGCGGATCCGGGCGTACGTCCGGTGGAACGCCGCCATGCTGGTGCACCGGGCGCAGCGCCCGGAGATCGGCGTCGGCGGGCACATCTCCACCTTCGCCAGCTCGGCGTCGCTCTACGAGGTGGGCTTCAACCACTTCTTCCGGGGCAAGAACCACCCGGGCGGCGGGGACCACATCTTCTACCAGGGTCACGCCTCCCCCGGCATGTACGCGCGGGCGTTCCTGGAGGGCCGGCTCAGCGAGCACCAGCTCGACGGGTTCCGCCAGGAGCTGTCGCACCCCGGTGGTGGGCTGCCCTCGTACCCGCACCCGCGGCTGATGCCGGACTTCTGGGAGTTCCCCACCGTCTCGATGGGTCTCGGCGGTCTGAACGCGATCTACCAGGCCCGGTTCAACCGGTACCTGCAGCACCGCGGCATCAAGGACACCTCGCAGCAGCACGTCTGGGCGTTCCTGGGCGACGGCGAGATGGACGAGCCGGAGACGCTGGGCGCCATCGGCCTGGCTGCCCGCGAGGAGCTGGACAACCTCACCTTCGTGATCAACTGCAACCTCCAGCGGCTGGATGGCCCGGTCCGGGGCAACGGCAAGGTCATGCAGGAGCTGGAGTCGTTCTTCCGGGGTGCCGGCTGGAACGTGATCAAGGTGGTCTGGGGCCGCGAGTGGGATCCGCTGCTCGCCGCGGACACCGACGGCGCGCTGGTCAACCTCATGAACACCACGACCGACGGCGACTACCAGACCTACAAGGCGGAGTCGGGCGCGTACGTGCGGGAGCACTTCTTCGGCCGTGACGCGCGTACGCGCAAGATGGTCGACCCGCTCAGCGACGACGAGATCTGGAACCTCAAGCGGGGTGGGCACGACTACCGCAAGCTCTACGCGGCCTACAAGGCGGCCACCGAGCACACCGGTCAGCCGACCGTCATCCTGGCGAAGACGATCAAGGGCTGGACGCTCGGCTCGCACTTCGAGGGCCGCAACGCGACCCACCAGATGAAGAAGCTGACGCTGGAGGATCTGAAGACCTTCCGCGACCGGCTCTACCTGGACATCCCGGACTCGGCGCTGGAGGACAACCCCTACCTGCCGCCGTACTACAACCCGGGTGAGAAGTCCGAGGAGATCCAGTACCTCAGGGAGCGGCGCGAGCAGCTCGGCGGGTACCTGCCGACCCGGCGGACCAGCACCAAGCGGCTGGCCATCCCCGGTCCGGAGCGGTTCGCCGACGTCAAGCGCGGCTCGGGCAAGCAGAAGGTGGCCACCACGATGGCCTTCGTCCGCCTGCTCAAGGACGTCATGAAGGACAAGGAGTTCGGCAAGCGTTGGGTGCCGATCATCCCGGACGAGGCCCGCACCTTCGGCCTCGACTCGATCTTCCCGACCGCGAAGATCTACTCGCCGCACGGCCAGCGCTACACCTCGGTCGACCGGGAGCTGTTCCTGTCGTACAAGGAGTCGACCACCGGGCAGATCCTGCACGAGGGGATCAACGAGGCCGGCTCGGTCGCCTCGTTCACCGCGGCCGGCTCGGCGTACGCCACCCACGACGAGCCGATGATCCCGATGTACATCTTCTACTCGATGTTCGGGTTCCAGCGGACCGCCGACGGGCTGTGGGCGGCCGCCGACCAGATGGCGCGGGGCTTCCTGCTCGGGGCGACCGCGGGGCGCACCACGCTCAACGGTGAGGGCCTGCAGCACGAGGACGGCCACTCGATGCTGATCGCCGCCACCAACCCGGCGGTGGTCGCGTACGACCCGGCGTTCTCGTTCGAGATCGCGCACATCCTGGAGCAGGGCCTGCACCGGATGTATGGGGACGCGCAGGAGAACGTCTTCTACTACCTGACGGTCTACAACGAGCCGATCCTGCAGCCGGCCGAGCCGGCCGGGGTGGACGTGGAGGGCCTGCTCAAGGGCATCTACCGCTACTCCCCGGCACCGCAGGTCGACGGCCCGAAGGCCAACGTGCTCGCCTCCGGCACCGGCATGCAGTGGGCGCTCAAGGCCCAGCAGTTGCTCGCCCAGGACTGGGGGGTGGCCGCCGACGTCTGGTCGGTGACCTCCTGGACCGAGCTGCGCCGCGACGCGGTGGAGGCCGAGGAATACAACCTCCTCAACCCGGGCGCCGAGGCGAAGGTTCCGTACATCCAGCAGAAGCTGGCCGATGCGGACGGGCCGAAGGTCGCGGTCAGCGACTGGATGCGGGCGGTGCCTGACCTCATCTCCCGCTGGGTGCCCGGCGACTACACGTCGCTCGGCACGGACGGCTTCGGCATGTCGGACACCCGGCACGCGCTGCGCCGGCACTTCCACGTCGACGCCGAGTCGATCGTGGTGGCCACGCTGCGGCAGCTCGCCCGCAGCGGCGCGGTGGCGGTGACCGTGCCGGCCGAGGCCGCCAAGAAGTACGCGATCGACGACGTCAACGCCGCCCCGGTCGGCGAGACCGGCGGCGACAGCTGACCCAGCACGACGAGGAAGGGCCCGGCGCACCCGCGCCGGGCCCTTTTCGGTACGACCACCACACCACACCTGCTCCGAAGAGCGGGTGGGCGGAAGCGGCGGTGGCCCCGGGTCCCTGGCGGGGATCCGGACCACCGCCGTCGCGGGTGACGCCGGGAGGATGGGCGCTCGTCAGCCGACGGCGGCCAGGTCGGTGAGCCGGGCCAGCGAGTCCTCCAGGTCGGCGCCGACCCGACGCAGTCCGAGGCGCAGCATGGCCGCCTTGACCGGGCCGGCCGGCCAGCGGACCACGATGAGCCGCACGATGGTGCCGCCCTCCTCCTCGTCGGAGGTGAGCTGGACGTAGATCTCGGTGCGCGCCTCCGCCCGAGCACCGGCCCCCCTGGCCCGCTCCCGCCAGCCGATCAGCGTCGGCTCCTGGTAGGCGATCACCTCGGCCTCATGCGCCGAGCCGCGCCCCGCCTGGACCAGTTGTCGCCGCCCGAAGCCCTCTCCCGAGAGCACTTCGGCCGCGCGGACCCCCGCCAGCCAGGCCGGCAACTGCTCGGCCCGCTGGACGACATCCCAGACCACTTCCATTGGCGCCGCCACGTGCGCACTGCGTTCAACGAGGATCATTTCCGTCTTTCCTCCGGTGAGGACATCCCACGATATCGGCACTCTATGCGTTAAATCGGACTTACCAGGACGGGTTCGGAAAAAGACACGCCGATCAACCATTGCGGATTGCGCCATACCGGCCTATGGCGCATTCATCGAGAGCGCCCTAAAGTCCCGAGCACGTTTCACGTTGACCGGGAGGGCGCATGTCGACCGCACCGATGCCCCAGTTCCCCACCGGCTTCCGCTGGGGCGCCTCCACCTCGGCCCACCAGATCGAGGGCGCCACCACAGCCGACGGACGCGGTCCGTCCATCTGGGACACCTTCGCGCACTCCCCCGACCGGATCAGCGACGGCAGCAGCGGCGAGGTGGCCTGCGACCACTACCACCGGCACACCGAGGACGTCGCGCTGCTGGCCGGGTTGGGTGTCTCCGCGTACCGGTTCTCCATCGCCTGGCCCCGGGTCCAGCCGACCGGCGCCGGCCCGGCCAACGCGGCCGGCCTGGACTTCTACGACCGCCTGGTGGACGAGTTGCTGGCCGCCGGCGTCGACCCGGTGGCCACCCTCTACCACTGGGACCTGCCGCAACCCCTCGAAGACGCCGGCGGCTGGCTGCACCGCGACACCGCCGCCCGCTTCGCCGACTACGCCGATAAGACCGCCGCCCGGCTCGGCGACCGGGTCCGGCTCTGGATCACCCTCAACGAGCCGTTCATCCACATGAGCCTCGGCTACGGCATGGGCGTGCACGCCCCCGGCCGGATGCTGCTCTTCGACGCCTTCCCGGTCGCCCACCACCAACTGCTCGGGCACGGGCTCGCCGTCGCCGCGCTGCGGGCCCACACCGCCAGCCCGGTGGCGATCGCCAACAACTACTCGCCCGTGCGGGTGCTCGGCGACCGCGACGCCGACCGGGCCGCCGGGGAGGCGTACCAGGCGCTGCACAACCGGCTCTTCACCGACCCGCTGCTCGGCCGCGGCTACCCGGAGCTGCCTGGCTTCGACCCGAGCGTCGTCCACCCCGGCGACCTCGACACGATCGCCGCACCGATCGACGTGCTCGGGGTCAACTACTACAACCCCACCGGCGTACGGGCCGCCGAGGAGGGCTCGCCACTGCCGTTCGACCTGGTGCCGCTGGACGGCTATCCGCGGACCGCCTTCGACTGGCCGGTGGCCCCCGACGGGCTGCACGAGCTGCTCGGCTGGCTGCGCGACACGTACGGGGACGCACTGCCGCCCATCGAGATCACCGAGAGCGGCTGCGCGTACGACGACGCACCGGACGCGGACGGGCAGGTGGCCGATCCGGAGCGGATCGCGTACCTCGACGGGCACCTGCGGGCGGTCCGGGACGCCATCGACGACGGGGTGGACGTGCGCGGGTACTTCGTCTGGTCGCTGCTGGACAACTGGGAGTGGGCCGAGGGGTTCACCAAGCGCTTCGGCCTGGTACACGTCGACTACGCCACCCAGACCCGTACGCCGAAGTCCTCGTACACCTGGCTGCGGGGCGTGATCGCGGCCTCCCGGGACGGGTCGGCGCGGTGACCACCCTCGACCCGACGCCGGCGTCGCTGCCGGCCGCGCTCGCCGATCCAACCGTGCCGGTACGACGCGGCTGGATCGGGTTGATCTTCGCGGCCAACCTCGGGGTCTGGATGGCGTTCTTCACGCCCATCCAGGTGCTGCTGCCGCAGCAGATCGAGCAGATCGCGCCCGGCGACAAGGAGAACATGCTGGCCGTGGTCACCGGCCTGGGCGCGTTGGCCGCGGTGCTGGCCAACCCGCTCGCGGGCGCACTGTCGGACCGGACCTGCCTGCGGATCGCCGGACGGGAGTTCGGCCGCCGGCACGTCTGGACCGCGGGCGGGGCCGTGCTCGGCGCGGCGGCCCTGGTGTTGCTGGCCCAACAGCGGACCATCCTCGGGGTCGCCCTCGGCTGGGTCGCCGCCCAGGTCTGCTTCAACGCGATGCTGGCCAGCCTCAGCGCCGCCATCCCGGACCGGGTCCCGGTGACCCAGCGCGGCGGTGTCTCGGGTTGGGTGGGCATCCCGCAGGCGCTCGGGCTGGTGCTCGGCGCGGTACTGGTCACCGCCGTGGTCACCGGCAACGCCGCCGGCTACCTGGCCATCGCCGTGGCCATCCTGCTGCTGTCGCTGCCGTTCGCCCTGTTCACCGCCGACGAACCGCTGCCGCGTACGCACCGACCGGCGCTGCGGACGCGGGCGCTGCTGGCCTCGATGTGGATCAGCCCGCGTCGGCACCCGGACTTCGCCTGGGCCTGGATCACCCGGTTCCTGGTCCAGCTCGGCAACGCGCTGGGCACCCTCTACCTGCTGTACTTCCTCACCGACGGGGTGCACCACCCCGATCCCGAGGCCGGCCTGCTGGTGCTGATCCTGCTCTACACGCTCGGCATGATGCTGACGGCGGTGATCGCCG
Source organism: Micromonospora sp. LH3U1 (assembly GCF_028475105.1). Taxonomy (NCBI): domain Bacteria; kingdom Bacillati; phylum Actinomycetota; class Actinomycetes; order Micromonosporales; family Micromonosporaceae; genus Micromonospora; species Micromonospora sp. LH3U1. Next base: position 5,474,204 of record NZ_CP116936.1, read on the forward strand.
GCCGATTGTCGGACCGTTCCGGGCGCCGCAAGATCTACGTGATCGTCTCCGGGCTGATCATGGCGGTGGCGGCGCTGCTGCTCGCGGTCGCACCGGTCTGGCCGATGGCGATCGTCGCGGCGCTGCTGCTCGGCGCCGGCTACGGCGTCTACCTCGCGGTGGACGCCGCGTTGATCACCCAGGTGCTGCCCCGGGCCACCGACCGGGCCAAGGACCTCGGCGTCATCAACATCGCCAACTCGGCGCCGCAGGTGCTCGGCCCGGCGCTCTCCGCCCCGCTCGTGGTGTACCTGGGCGGTTACCCCACGCTCTACGCGGTCACCGCCGTCGTCACCCTGATCGGCAGCGCCCTGGTCGTCAAGATCCGCTCGGTCCCCTGAGTCTGCGGGCCATGGCGGCAGGGGGGCCTGAGGGAATCCGGTCGACGGTCGCCGTAGGCTGGGGACGTGACAGTCCGTGTGCGTTTCGCCCCTTCCCCGACCGGTATGTTCCACGTCGGCGGCGCCCGCTCGGCGCTGCAGAACTGGATCTACGCCAAGCAGCAGGGCGGCGTGTTCGTGCTGCGCATCGAGGACACCGACGCGGCGCGCAACAAGCCCGAATGGACCGAGGGCATCCTCTCCGCGCTGGACTGGATCGGCATCTCCCGGGGCAGCTACGAGGGCCCGTACTTCCAGTCGGCGAACGCCGGCGAGCACCGGGCCGCCGCCGCCCGCCTCCACGACTCGGGCCGCGCCTACTACTGCGACTGCACCCGCGAGGACGTGCAGGCCCGCACCGGCTCGCAGTACCAGGGCTACGACGGCTACCACCGCGACCGTGGCCTCGGGCCCGGCCCGGGGCACGCGCTTCGCTTCCGTACGCCCGACGAGGGCGTGACCGTGGTGGTCGACCTGATCCGCGGTGAGCCCACCTTCGAGAACAAGCTCATCGAGGACTTCGTCATCGCCCGGGGCGACGGCTCGCCGGTCTTCCTGCTGGCCAACGTCGTCGACGACATGACCATGGGGATCACCCACGTGATCCGGGCCGAGGAGCACCTGCCCAACACCCCCAAGCAGCAGCTGCTCTGGGAAGCCCTCGGGGTCAAGCCGCCGATCTGGGCGCACGTGCCGGTGGTGGTCAACGAGAAGCGGCAGAAGCTCTCGAAGCGCCGGGACAAGGTCGCCCTGGAGGCGTACCGCGACGAGGGTTACCTCGCCGGCGCGATGCGCAACTACCTCATGCTGCTCGGCTGGGCACCCTCCGGGGACCGGGAGATCGTTCCCTGGTCGGTCATCGAGGACGAGTTCCGGCTGGACGAGGTCAACCTCTCCTCGGCGTTCTTCGACGAGAAGAAGCTGCGCGCGTTCAACGGTGAATACATTCGCGCGCTGCCGGTGGCCGAGTTCATCGACGCCTGCCAGCCGTGGCTGACCGGCTCCGGGACCATCGCGCCGCCGCCGTGGCAGCCGGAGGAGTTCGACGCCGACGCGTTCGCCGCGGTCGCCGCGCTGGCCCAGACCCGGATCACGGTGCTCAGCGAGATCGTGCCGAACGTCGACTTCCTCTTCCTGGCCTCGCCGCTGATCGACGAGGCCGCCTGGGCCAAGACGATGAAGGACGGCTCCGCCGAGCTGCTGGACGCCGCCGTCGCGGCGTTCGAGACGCTGGAGTCCTGGGATGCCGAGTCACTGAAGTCGACGCTGGAGGCGGTCGGCGCCGAGCGTGGCCTCAAGCTCGGCAAGACGCAGGCGCCGGTCCGGGTCGCGGTCACCGGCCGCACGGTGGGCCTGCCGCTGTTCGAGTCGCTGGAGGTGCTCGGTCGCGAGCGCACCCTGACCCGGATGCGCGCCGCCCGGCTCCGCCTGGTCTGACCGCAGGCAGGGCGGAGAGTCGGGCCCCGACGACCCCTCCGCACAGCCTTTGCTCTGCTTCACTCCAGGCAACACCGACCGTTCGAATATCGGACGGTCGGTGTTGCCTGCGTTGAAGCAGAGCAAAGGGCGGCACGAGAGCCGCCGGTGAGTCACCGCGCAACGCCCGCCGCTCAGCCGCGGGCGGAGCGGCGGCGGAGCACGAGGCCGGCCCCGAGGGCGGCGAGCAACACCAGGCCGCCGAGCGCCCAGAGCAACCAGCGACCGCCGGAGTCGGACTGCTCCCGCGCCACCGGCACAGTGGACGTCGTCGGGCTGCCGGGGGTCGCCGACGCAGGCCCGGCAGAGGGTGAGCCGGTGGCTGACGCGCCGGCCGAGGGCGGCCCGGCCTGGCCGGTGTCGTCAGTGGCCGACGGCGAGGCGGACGGGTCGGCGGCGGTGCCTGTGGTGAGGGTGAACCGCACCTCACCCTTCACCGGGTGCCCGTCGGTGGACGCGAGCTGGTAGCCGACGATGTAGAGCCCTGCCGCAGCCGGCTTGAACGGCACGCGCACGCGACTGCCGTCGAATGCCGGCGGGCCGCCAGCGACCACATTGTCCGGCCCCGTTATTGTGATCTTCGTCGTAGCCGGTGCCGGCTTGGCCAGGAACCGCAGCTCGATCCGGGCGGGTGCCGTCGCCACTCGGGCACCGTCGCGCGGGTCGCTGCCGGTCAGCGAGTTGTGCGCGGCGGCCGGTGTCGCCGGCATCAGAAACGACACACCGAACGCCACGCCGAGCACCACTGGCACGACCCGGGCCGTACGTGTAACCCTGCCCCCCATGAACCCCTCCGTAAGGGTACGATCCGCCCGCTGATCAAACGGCTCCTCATTAGTCGAGCAGAGATCGCAGATAGTTCCAATTACTGTTCGACAAGCTGCAACTTATCGACGTTTTGCGGAGTCTGTAGGTAGTGAGCCCGACCATCCGGTCGGCGCCGCACCGGTGGACCGGTCCGGACGTCACAACGAAGCCATCCATCGAACGGGGCGAGGAGGCGGGATGGTCCGACAGATGAGGCGGTTGGCCGCCGTGCTGGCGGGGGCGCTGGCGGCGGCACTACTATCGATCGGCAGCGCAGGCACGGCCTCGGCGGCACCGAAGCCGGCACCCGCCGGAGTGGACATCACCGGCGTGGGGTTGTCCGAGCCGCTGCGGCTGCGCGCGGACACACAGCCCGCGCACGTGGGCGCGGTCATCGACCAGGTCAACTTCCTCGCACGCATCGGCACGCCGACCGGCCCGAAGCCGGCCGACCTCGGTCCGAAGTACACGGTCGTCGTGCTCGCCGGTGAGACGCCGAAGCAGACGTACGACCTCTATCCCAAGGCGGCCGGTGGCCCGCGGATCTACCGGCCGGCGAAGCAGCCGGACACCCGAAAGACCAGCGCCGGTTGGTTCCTCGGTCGGCTCAGCATGTCCGAGACCCTGCGCACCGCCGGTGTGCCGCTGGAGCGGCAGTTCGACACCGTCAGCGGCGGCGTGGGCGGCGGCGAACGGGTGCTCCCGGAGGACACGCTCGACCCCGCGAAGGACCTCGACGAGGCACTCGGCGACTTGCAGCGCCTGCTGCTGCTCAACGTCGGGGTGATGCTGACGATCACGGTTGGCCTCGCCGGGATCGCCCTGCTGATCCGCCGACGCACCCGCTGACCTGTCCCACCGCTGACCTGCTCCGGGTCGGCGATGGGGCATCAGCCGTGCCGGCCTCGCGGATCGTTCTCTCGCGCGACGGTGGTCAGCACCAGCGGCGCGGTGGGCGCTCCCGCCTGGTGGCCCGCGGACGCGGCCGGACCGGGCCGTGCCGGTGCGCCCCGGCCCAGCCGGGAAGTTCGCTCAGGCAACCAGCCGGGACGTCTGTGCCGTGCTCGGCGAGGGCTGCGGGCTCGGCGGAGCGCTGGCGCGGGAGCGTGGTCTCCTCGTCGGTCCGGCCGACGAGCGGCTCCACCGGGTGCGACGGCGCACCGCCGACCGGCCGGCGGTGCTTGCCAGCCGCCTGCGGGTCGTGGTGTCCCGGCCGGCAGGGCTCCCCCTGGGCGCAGCCCTGCTCGGCCTCCCCGTGCGCCATTCCCGGTCTCCTCACGCTCGCCTCACCCCCGGGTGCTCCCCCCGACGTGCCCTGTCACCGTACTGGCCGGGACCGACGGGCCGCGCGCAGCGTACCTGCGGTCAGGACCGGCCAACCCACGACGAACGCGGTGAGTGCGGGATCCGGTTGCGCAGTTCACAGCTTCTTTTCGCGTCGTTCACCCGGAGGGTCGCGCTTGGGGGTCGCGGCGGTCAGCGAGTCCGGTGGGCCTCCAGGTCCGCCCGACTGAAGAGCGCCCGCAGCGCCACCCCGTGTCCGGCGAGCGCCTCCGCGCCGCCCTCGGCCCGGTCGATGACGCACAGGGCGTGCTCCACCCGCGCACCCAGGTCGCGTAGCTGGCCGGTGGAGATGACGACCTGGCCGCCGGAGGTGACGACGTCCTCGACCACCAGCACCCGCCGGCCGACCAACTCCGCCCCCTCGGCCAGCCGGGCCGTCCCGTACGGCTTCGCGGTCTTGCGGACGAAGGCGCAGGGCAGCCCGGTGTGCCGGCCGAGCGCGGTCACCACCGGGATCCCGCCCATCTCCAGCCCGGCCAGCACCTCGGTGTCCGTCGGGACCAGGGGCGTCAACTGGGCGGCCACCCGGTCCAGCAGGCGGGGATCCGCCTCGAAGCGGTACTTGTCGAAGTACTCGTCGGCGGTCCGGCCGGAGCGGAGCACGAACGTGCCGGTCAGCCGGCAGGTCGCGTCGATCTCGCGAGCCAGCGCGGCCCGGGTTTCCACATCAGTCATGATGATCATTCTCGCGCTTCCGGGACACGGTGCGCGTACGCCTTTCGGCGCATGTCGACGCCGTCGGGCTCCTCCTCCGGTCGGTGTCCGGGCGTCTGCGGCTGTGGTGGGATCGTGGGATGCGACCGCCAGCCTGGCTCGGCTCCGGCACCCTTGCCCGCGACCTCGCGCTCGCTGGCGCGTCGCTCGCCGGCGGCCTGGTGCTGTACGCCCTGGGTTGGCAACCGCAGATTCGTCCGAACGCGGACGCGCCGTCGGCGCTGTTCCTGCCCCCGCTGCTGGCGATGTGTGTGGCCGTGGGCCTGCGCAGAGTCGCCCCACGCACCAGCCTGGCCACAGGCACCGGGGCGCTGGTCGTGGACATCGCGCTCGGCGGCTCCCTGGGGACGATCCTGATCTACACCCAGGTGCTCTACGACGCCTGCGTGTACGGCCCGCCACGTCTGTGGCGGTGGTTGCTGCGGGTGACCATCGGGCTGAGCCTGGTCGGCGCGGTCGTCGGCGTACTCGTCTTCGGCCAGTGGCGCGGGGTCGCCGTCGGGGTGCCGGTGGTGCTGGCCGGGCTGCTGCCGGTCCTGACCGGAATCAGCGTGCGGCAGTACCGCGACCAGGCCGCCGCCGAGCGGGCGCGGGCCGAGCAGACCGCCCGGCTGGTCGAGTTGGATCGCAGGCAGGCGGTCAGCGCCGAGCGGGCCCGGATGGCCCGGGAGCTGCACGACGTGGTCGCCAACCACCTCAGCGCGGTGGCCATCCACGCCACCGCGGTGCTGTCCGTACCCGGGCTCGATCGCGGCCAGGTCGAGTCGGCGTTGCGGGTGATCCGGGAGAGCAGCGTGCAGGGCCTGACGGAGATGCGGCAGATGATCGAGCTGCTGCGCGAGCCCGGGACCAGCGGTGGGTCGGCGACGGCGGGCGACGGCGCGGCGATGTCGGAGGCGGTCACCGCGCGGCTCGCCGAGGCGGACAGGTTGGTCGAGCGGATCAGGGCCGCCGGTCTCGCGGTGCGGGTCCGCACCGATGGCACGCCGGGTCCCCTGCCGGTGGGGGTGGACCTCGCCGCGTACCGGATCGTGCAGGAGTCGCTGACCAACGCGCTCAAGCACGGCACGGGTGAGGCGGAGCTGACGATCGCGTACCAGCCGGCGGAGGTGGTGCTGACGGTGGAGAACCCGGTGCGCCGGGGCGGGGCCGGGTTGCCGGGCGCCGGGGCCGGGCTGATCGGGATGCGGGAGCGGACCACGCTGCTGGCCGGTCGGTTCACCGCCGGGCCGCGGGACGGCCGCTGGCGGGTCCGGGCCGCACTACCCACCGGGGAGGGGCGGTGACCGGGCCGGCGGGGTCACCGAGCGACGCGCTCGCGGCGACGGTACGGGTGGTGCTCGCGGACGACCAACCGGCGGTACGAGCCGGACTGGCCCTGATCCTGGGCGGTTCGCCGGGCCTCGAAGTGGTCGGCGAGGCGGCCGACGGTGACGAGGCGGTACGGCTGTGTCGGGAGTTGCGTCCGGACGTGGCGGTCCTGGACGTACGCATGCCCCGTCGGGACGGGATCTCCGCGACGCGGGCGATCGTCACCGACGGGCTCGCCGACGTGCTGGTGCTCACCACCTTCGACCTCGACGAGTACGTCTTCGGCGCGTTGCGCGCCGGCGCGGCCGGGTTCCTGCTCAAGGACACCGACGCCGATGGTCTGGTCAGCGCGGTGCGTACGGTGGCGCGTGGCGACGGCTTCATCGCCCCCGCGGTGACCCGCCGGTTGATCGCCGCCTTCGCGGCCACCGCGCCGGGCGCGTCGGCGGGCACCCGGGCGGCGCTGGGCACACTCACCCCGCGCGAGCGTGACGTGCTGGCCTGCCTCGGCCTGGGCCTGTCCAACCAACAGATCGCCGATCGACTGGTGCTCGCGGAGAGCACCACCAAGACGCACGTGAGCCGGATCCTGGCGAAGCTGGACCTGCGCAGCCGGGTGCAGGCCGCGATCCTGGCCCAGGAGTTGGGCCTGCCCACTCCCCCGGAACCCTGAGCGGGGTCGGCGGGCCCGCCGACCGTGGCGCGCGCTCCGGCCCAGCTGACCGGTGCCGACGTGGTTGGCCTGCTCACGACGTGTCAGGCTAGGGCGGTGAGCGCGCCGAGCGGTGGAGAGCTGTCGGCCACGCTGCGCCGGATCGAGCGTTCGGCGGGGGCGTTGGCCACCTCCAGCGTGGCCCGGATGGACGAGACGCTGCCGTGGTTCCGGGCACTGCCGGCCGACCAGCGCTCCTGGGTGATGCTGGTGGCACAGGCGGGCGCCCGGTCGCTGGTGCAGTGGCTGCGCGATGGCGGCGGCACGGCGGACAGCACCCAGGAGGTCTCGGACGAGGTCTTCGCCGCCGCCCCGCAGGCGCTGGCCCGGTCGATCACCCTCCAGCAGACCGTGGCGCTGATCAAGGTGACCATCGACGTGGTCGAGGAGCAGGTGTCGCACCTGGCCGCGGAGGGCGAGGAGCAGCAACTGCGCGAGGCGGTGCTGCGCTTCTCCCGGGAGATCGCGTTCTCCGCCGCCCGGGTGTACGCGCGGGCGGCCGAGTCACGCGGCGCGTGGGACGCCCGGTTGCAGGCCCTGCTGGTCGACGCGCTGCTGCGCGGTGACTCGCCGGACGTGCTGGCCAGTCGGGCCGCCGCGCTCGGCTGGGCGGATGCGCCGCCGGTGGCGGTGGCGGTCGGCCGATCGCCCGGCGGGGAGGTCTCCGCGGTGCTGCACGTGGTCTACCGGCAGGCCCGCCGGATCGGCGTGGAGGTGATCGGCGGGGTGCACGGTGACCGTCTGGTGATCGTGCTGGGTGGCGCGGCGGACCCGCTGACCGCCACCGCCAAGCTGCTGAGCGCATTCGGGGACGGCCCGGTGGTGGTCGGTCCGGCCGTACCCAGCCTGGACGAGGCGACCGAGTCGGCGCGGGCCGCGCTGTCCGGTTTCCGGGCGGCGCCGGCCTGGCCCGGTGCTCCTCGGCCGGTGCCGGCCGGGGAGCTGTTGCCGGAGCGTGCCCTCGCTGGCGACGCCGAGGCCCGTCGGCGGCTGCGGCACGACGTGTACGCGACGCTGGTGCGCGCCGGCGGCGAGCTGCTGGCGACCCTGGACGCGTTCCTGGCCGCCGGTGGCACGCTGGAGAGCGCCGCCCGGGCGCTGTTCGTGCACCCGAACACGGTGCGTTACCGGTTGCGTCGGATCGCCGAGGTGACCGGGTTCTCGCCGTTGTCTCCCCGGGACGCGTTCGCCCTCCAGGTCGCGCTGACCGTCGGTCGGTTGGATCCGGTTGCCCCGCTCACCTCGCCTGTCCCGACTCAGACAATGACCCCGGCCAACCGGAAAACCACCCAAATTGAGGATGATCCCCGCCGATCTTTGTAGGAAACCTCCAAAGGTCCTAGTGTGGTTTGGTCGGAGGCGGCACAGCGTTACCCGCGCGTATCCAGGAGAGTCATAGGCGTGCTCGCCGTACTTAGTCCCGGCCAGGGTTCTCAGAAACCCGGCTTCCTGACCCCCTGGCTCGACCTGACCGGCACTGAGGCGCGGCTGCGCGAGTGGTCGGCGTTGGCCGGGGTCGACCTGATGCATCTGGGCACCGCCGCCGACGCCGACGAGATCAAGGACACCGCCCGCACCCAGCCGTTGCTGGTCGCCGCGGCGTTGCTCGCGGCCGAACACCTGCCGCTGGACGGCGTCACGCTCGCCGCCGGGCACAGCGTCGGCGAGTTGGGCGCCGCCGCCCTGGCCGGTGTGCTGTCGGCGGAAGCCGCGATCACCCTCGCCGGCGTCCGCGGCCGGGAGATGGCCGCCGCCTGCGCGCTGGAGCCGACCGGAATGGCCGCGGTGCTCGGCGGCGACCCCGACGAGGTGCTCGCCGCGATCGAGAAGCACAACCTTTACCCGGCCAACCGCAACGGCGCCGGGCAGATCGTCGCCGCCGGTGCGCTGGACGGGCTCGACAAGCTCGCCGCCGAGCCGCCCACCCGGACCCGGATCATCCGTCTCCAGGTGGCTGGCGCGTTCCACACCCCGTACATGGCCCCTGCCGAGACCGCGCTCGCCGCGGCCGCCGCCGGGATCACTCCCGCCGACCCGGCCCGGACCCTGCTGTCGAACCTCGACGGCACCGCGGTCGACAACGGCCCCGACCTGGTGCGGCGCCTCGTCCGCCAGGTCACCGCGCCGGTGCGCTGGGATCTGTGCATGCGTACGCTGGCCGACCTCGGGGTCACCGGCGTGATCGAGCTGCCACCGGCCGGCACCCTCGCCGGGCTGGTAAAGCGGGAACTCAAGGGCGACGGCGCCCCGGAGATCGTCACCCTGAACACCCCGGACGACCTGCCGGCCGCACGGGACCTGATCGCCCGCATCGGAGGTCGCTCATGACTGGCAGTCGCATCGTCTCGATGGGGCACTACCAGCCCTCCCGGGTGGTGACCAACGACGACATCGCTCAGCTCGTCGACACCAACGACGAGTGGATCCGGGACCGGGTCGGCATCGTCAGCCGGCGGATCGCCGACAGCGAGACGGTGGCCGACATGGCTGCTGCCGCTGCCGGCAAGGCACTGGCCAACTCGGGCCTGACCGCCGCCGACATCGACCTGGTCGTGGTCGCCACCTGCTCCTCCATCGACCGCAGCCCCAACGTGGCCTGCCGGGTCGCCGCCAAGCTGGGCATCACCGCGCCGGGCGCGTTCGACGTCAACACCGCCTGCTCGGGCTTCGCGTACGCGCTGGGCATCGTCGACCACGCCATCCGGGCCGGTGCGTCGCGCAACGCGCTCGTCATCGGCGCGGAGAAGCTCTCCGACTTCACCGACTGGACCGACCGCTCCACCTGCATCATCTTCGCGGACGGCGCCGGCGCCGCGGTGGTCACCGCCGCCGCCGACGACGAGCCGGCCGGGATCGGCCCGGTGGTGTGGGGTTCGGCGCCGGAGAAGAGCGACGCGGTCCGCATCGAGGGCTGGCGCCCGTACATCCAGCAGGAGGGGCAGTCGGTGTTCCGCTGGGCCACCACGGCGATCGCGCCGCTGGCCCTACAGGCGTGCGAGCGGGCCGGCGTCGACCCGTCGGAGCTGGCCGCGTTCGTGCCGCACCAGGCCAACGCCCGGATCATCGACGGCATCGCCAAGCGGCTCAACATCCCCAACGCGATCATCGCGAAGGACATCGTCGAGTCCGGCAACACCTCCGCCGCGAGCGTGCCGCTGGCCCTGTCCAAGCTGGTCGAGCGCCGGGAGGTGCCCTCGGGCGCACCGGTGCTGCTGTTCGGCTTCGGCGGCGGCCTGACCTACGCCGGGCAGGTCGTCCGCTGCCCCTGATGACCCCCTCGGACGCGCATGCGTCGAGGAGTGACGGTCGGCGACGCCGCCCGTCGGACAACCCCCGATGAAAGGAACCAACCGCAATGACCCGTGACGAGATCACCACCGGCCTCGCCGAGATCCTCGAAGAGGTTGCCGGAGTGAACCCGGACGACGTGGCCGAGGGGAAGTCCTTCACCGACGACCTCGATGTCGACTCGCTCTCCATGGTGGAGGTCGTGGTGGCCGCCGAGGAGAAGTTCGGTGTCAAGATCCCGGACAACGAGGTGCAGAACCTCAAGACCGTCGGTGACGCTGTCAGCTACATCGCGGCGCAGTCCTGATCATGAGTCGTCCTGACGTCGTCGTCACCGGGCTCGGCGCGACGACCCCGCTTGGCGGGGACGTCGCGTCGACCTGGGACGCCATGCTCGCCGGCCGCTCCGGGGTGAGTGCCCTCACCCAGGAGTGGGCCGAGCAACTGCCGGTCCGGATCGCCGCCCAGTTGGCGGTGGAGCCGTCCGAGGTGCTGGACCGGGTCCGACTGCGCCGACTGGACCGTTCCGAGGCGATCGCGATCATCGCGGCGCAGCAGGCGTGGGCGGACGCCGGCCTCGCCGGCTCCGACCTCGACGGGGAGCGGCTGGCCGTCAGCGTCGGCTCCGGCATCGGCGGTGCCACCACCCTGCTCGCCCAGGACGACATCCTCGAGGCGTCCGGGCCACGGCGGGTCTCCCCGCACACCATCCCGATGCTGATGCCGAACGGTCCGGCCGCCTGGGTCGGGCTGGAGCTGGGCGCCAAGGCCGGCGTGCACTCGGTCGCCAGCGCCTGCGCCACCGGCGCCGAGGCGATCGCCCTCGGCCTGGACATCATCCGCTCCGGCCGTGCCGACGTGGTGGTGGCCGGCGGCACCGAGGCGGTCATCCACCCGCTGCCGATCGCCGGCTTCAGCTCGATGCGGGCCATGTCGACCCGCAACGACGATCCGGAGCGCGCTTCCCGCCCGTGGGACCGGGGCCGCGACGGCTTCGTCCTCGGTGAGGGCGCCGGCATCCTGGTGCTGGAGCGGGCCGAGCACGCCGCAGCCCGGGGCGCCCGGGTGTACGCGCGCCTCGCCGGTGCCGGCATCACCTCCGACGCGTACGACATCGTGCAGCCGCACGCCGAGGGCGAGGGCGCCATCCGGGCCATCGCCAAGGCGATCGCGGACGCGGGTGTGGCCAAGCAGGACATCGTGCACGTCAACGCGCACGCCACCTCGACCCCGGTCGGGGACATGCTGGAGATCGGCGCGCTGCACAAGGCGCTCGGTGACCACCCGGTGCTGGCCGCGACGAAGTCGATGACCGGTCACCTGCTCGGTGCGGCCGGCGCACTGGAGTCGATCGCCACCATCCTGGCGATCCGCGACGGTGTCGTCCCTCCGACGATCAACCTCGACGACCCGGAGCCCGGCCTCACCCTGGAGGTCGCCGCGCACAAGCCCCGCCACATGGATATTCCGGCCGCGTTGAACAACGCGTTCGGCTTCGGCGGCCACAACGTGGCACTCGTCTTCGCCCGGCCCTGAGAGCCGGGGACGACTCGCGGGAGGACCGCTGACGGTCCCGCTCTGGACGTAGGGCCTCTCCTCACCGAGGAGGGGCCCTACGTCCGTTCAGGCTCTGTTGCGGGGGTGCTGCTTCGCGGTGCGCTCGTTGCCGTGGCGGTAGTTGCCCGTCCAGCGGGCCATCACCAATTGCGGGTCGTCGTCGACCTCGGCCAGGAACTCTGCTGCCCGAGCACCGCGCAGGGTGCCGGCCACCCGCCCGTGGTGGGTGATCACCACCGTGCCGTCGGCCCGTTCCACGTGCCGGAATCCTTCTGCCGCTCCCATCCGTGGAGGTTCTCAGACCGACCGGGGGCGAGGCGACCCGATTTTGGTTCGGCGCGAACGTGATCCCGATTGACGTCGGGACACCGCACGGCTTAGATGGGCCGACTGAAGATCGACTGACGGGGATCGACACTATGGACACTCGTACCCGCGTTGCCGTGTCGGCGGCGCTCACCCTCGGCCTGCTGGCCGGCTGCGGCGACGATGCCGACGCCCCCGCCGGGCGTACGGCCGGCAGCCCGACCCCGCAGGCCACGGGCGAGCCGTGGTACGACGAGGAGGCCTCCGCCTCGCCCAGCGGCACGACCGGTGGAACGGGCTCGCCCTGCCCGGTACCGGTGTCGTTTCCGCTGGCCGACGGGTGGACGGCGAAGGTGGTCGAGCCTCCCAAGGGCGAGCTGGCCGAGCTCGTCGGCGAGGCGCTCACCAAGCGTGGCGGCACCACTGTGCGCTGCGAGGTGGACGGCCGGAAGGCCGGCGGCGGATTCCTGCGGATCTGGGCGGCCGATGCGCCAGCGGTCGCGCCGCGCGCCGCGCTGGAGGGTTTCGCCACCGGGACCGAGGAGACGGTCAGTGGCCAGCAGTTCCGGGACCTCCGGGCCGGCGCCTTCGACGCCACGGAGATCACCTGGTTGACCACCAGCTCGTTGACCGAGGAGACGTCGCGGAGCTGGGCGCTGGCCGTCCAGTCGGCGGGGCAGACGCTGGTCTTCACGGTCGACGAGGGCCTGATCACCGAACGGACCGACGTGCTGCCGGCGTACCGGCTCGCGGTGCAGGGGCTCGCGACCGCCGGCTGAGGTCACCCGGAGTGCGGCGGGGTCAGCTGCTGGGGCAGGTCGTCGCGGGCAGGCCGGGCACGGTAACCGGGGACCGGCCGCCCGGCCGGGCCTTGCCGGCCAGCACGGCGGCAAGACCGGTCATCGACGCCTGGCTGGAGGAGTACGTGGCCAGCAACGTCGGTGACTTCGCTCCGGCCAGCACGTACGGGGTGTCCATGGCGACCGTGACCGCCGCGTCGGCGCGCAGGTCGCTGGCGCCGTCGCCGTAGCCCACCAGGTGCACGATCGTGCCGCCGCTGGGCTTGACCGGCACCCCGGCGGCGGTCAGTGCGGCGGTGAGCGCGGCCCGGGTGCCGTCCCGACCGGCGGAGGAGGTGACGGTGACCGGCCCAGGTACGGCGCCACCGCAGGTGCCCCGCAGCACGGTGACGGCGGCGGCGGCCAGCGCGTCGGCCGCCGCGCGGTGGGCCGGGGTGTTGAGCGTGGACATCTGCGCCGGCGGAAGTTCCGCGAGCCGGAACTTCATGGTCAGCACCCGGGTGACCGCCTCGACCAGCCGGGTCCGGGGCAGTGAGCCGCCGCGCAGCGCGGCGAGCAGCCCGTCGTACGCCTGACCGACGTTCGGGGTCATCAGGATGAGGTCGTTACCGGCGTTCAGCGCGCGCACCGCCGCCTCGCCGGGAGCCCACTGCTTCGCGGGCGGCATGTTCATCCCGTCGGTGATCACCACGCCCTTGAAGCCGAGCTGGCCGCGCAGCACGTCGGTGAGCAGCTTGTGCGAGAAGGTCGCCGGGGTGCCCGGGTCGATCGCGCGTGCGTCCAGGTGACCGGACATCACCGCCATCGCCCCGGCGTCGATCCCGGCGGTGAACGGCGGCCAGGCACCGCTCTGCAACGCCGCGGCGGACTGGGTGAGCACCGGCAGATCCTGGTGCGAGTCGTCGGCGCTGTGGCCGTGCCCGGGGAAGTGCTTCAGGGTGGCCGCGACTCCCACCGCCTGGAGGCCACGGACGGCGCCGCCCACCTGCACGGCGGCCTGCTTCGGGTCGGCGCCGTACGACCGGGAGCCGATCACGGTGCTGCGGGTGGCCAGCACGTCGGCCACCGGGGCGAAGTCGACGTTGATCCCCATCGCGGCCAGCTCGGTGCCGGCAGCCCGCCAGGCGGCCTCGGTGAGCTTCGGGTCGCCGGCCGCGCCCGCCGCGAGGGCGCTGGGCAGCACGGTGACGCCGTCGGTCACGCGGGTGACGACGCCGTACTCCTGGTCGGTGCCGATCAGGAGTGGCGCGGGGCCGGTGGCGAGCCGGCCGGCGGCGGCACGCAGCCCGGTGGTGAGCTCGTGCACCTGCTTCGGATTGTCGACGTTCGTGGTCTCCTGGTTGCCCTTGGTCGGGTCGTCGGCGCTGAAGCCGACCAGGATCAGGCCACCCAGCCGGTACTTGGTGATCATGTCGGTGGGGGTGTCGACCCCGGCGAGCGCCTGGTTACCGGCCGCCGAGCCGGCGGAGACCTTCGTCGCCGAGTCGCCGTAGGCGTACGGCATCAGCACCTGGCCGGCCAGGTCTTCGTCGGACAGCGTGGCGACCAGCGCGGCGGCACGGGCGGCGGGGTCGGCTGCCGGCGGCGCGGCGGAAGTGCTCGGGCCGGCGGAGGTGCCGGACGGGCTCGGCGTCGGTGTGGGGCGGTCCGGGGAACCCGAGCAGCCGGCGACGAGCAGGACGGTCAGGGCGGCGACAGCGACACGGGCTCGCCACGGGCGATTCGGCACGCCGTCTATCCCACCAGTTCCCCCTTATCGGGGCAACTTGACCCTACCGCCCGTGCATCCACAAGGGCGGCATGCGGGCAGGTGGCCGACCCGCGCACATCCGGATCAGCCGACCCGGGTGAGCAAGGTCACCGGGGCGCCGTCACCGGCGTACCGGTAGGGCTCCAGGTCAGCGTCCCACGCCGTGCCGAGGGCCTTGTCCACGGCATGTGCCAACGCCTCCGGGGCCCGGGAGGCGGCCATCAGCGCCCGGAGCCGGTCCTCGCCGAGCTGGATGTCGCCGGCCACACCGACGGTGGCCCGGAACAGGCCACGCGCGGGCACGTACATGAAGCGCTCACCGTCGGCGCCGGGACTCGGCTCCTCGGTGACCTCGAAACGGATCATGGGCCACTGCCGTAGGGCAGCAGCCAGCTCGGCGCCCGTTCCCGGACGACCGGTCCACCCGCACTCGGCCCGGCGTGCGCCGGGGTCGACGGGCTGAGCCGTCCACTGCAGGTTGACCGGCGCGGCTAGGACGCGCGCGATCGCCCACTCGACGTGTGAGCACACGGCGAGCGGGGTTGAGTGGACGTATACGACGCCACGCGTTGGCACGGTGACCTCCCGGAGAGCGAGGTGCGTCTTCCCCTACGACCTCGTCCACCCAGGTGGTTGCTGCAACACATGATGACTCCTGTGACGCGTGGTGCGCCAGGGAATCGGAAAAAACGCCGGGTGGAATAGCCGGACGGGTGGTCGCCGTTACCTCTCAGGACACCGCGACGACCAGCATGATGTCGTGGTCATGTACAGTTCCATCGGCGGCTTATGCCGCGTTCCACCTTCGCGAGCCGAGTCAAGTCTGGCCCGCACACAGCCCCCGGACGTCCAGTCCTCCCGTACGTCTTGCAAGGAGTACCTCCGTGGCGAGCAACACCTCTAAGACCGCGCGCGCGTCCGTCCGGGCCGGCCAGGCTGGCCAGGGTGGCGCCCTCAGCGTGCTGGGCGAGTTCAAGTACCTCATTCCGCTCAACGGCGGCAAGCACGCCTACGTGCGGAACCTGACCAACGGCAAGACCGCGCACCTGCGCACGGACTCCGACGCCTTCGTCGAGGAGATCCGCGTGCTGGCCGCCGCCGGCCACGCCAACAAGATCCGGGCGGAGATCAACAACCTTGCTGCCACCCACCCGGGTGACGGCTGGGAGGCCACCGAGAAGCGCCTGGTCGCGGCCGGCGTCTTCGAGGGCTGAGCCTCTCCCCCACCGCATCATCTGAAACCGCCCGCCGGGAGTTCCCGGCGGGCGGTTTCGCGTCTGTGCGGGTTCACTGCCGGGTAGGTTCAGCCCGGTTCGAGCAGAGCGACCTCGCCGGTGGCCAGGTCGTAGAGGCCACCGACCACGGCCACCCGGCCGGCGGCTACCGGCCCGGCCAGCAGGTCATCCTCGCGCAGGGTGTGCACGGTGCGCCGGACGTGCCGGCGGATCGCCAGCGGGAGCACCGCCGGATCGTCGATCCCCGCCTCGGTCACCGCCGGGGCGATCTCGTCCACCAGGTGTGCCAGCGAGCCCCCGGGACGCCCCCCGGTGCGCAGCGCGTCCACCGCGGCACCCACCGCGCCGCACCGCTCGTGGCCGAGGACCATCACCAGCGGTACGCCGAGCTGACCGACCACGTACTCGATCGAACCGCACACCGCGCGATCGAGCACATGACCACCGGTACGGATCACGCAGATCGCACCGAAGGTCTGGTCGAAGATCGCTTCCAGCGGCACCCGGGAGTCGATGCAGCCGAGCACCACGGCGTACGGCTGCTGGTCGCCGGAGGCCGCGGCCGCGGCCGTGACGTCGTGCCCGTGCACCGGCTGGCCGCTGACGAACCGCCGATTGCCGGCGAGCAGATCGGCGAGCGCCGCGCGGGGCGTGCCGCCGGCCTGCCGCCCCTGTCCCGACGGCCCGGTCATGGGTGCTCCCGACGACCCCATGCCGTTCAGCTTGAACCGCCGCCGGCAGCCACGGGCGAGGTCGGGAATCTTGGCCAGGGCGCGATTGGCGAGGTGTCCTGGCGGGTAGCCGGTGTTACCACCGGGTATGCCGGTGCTGGTGGTGCCGGTCGACCCTGGGGAGGTGGCGATGCCGGAGCGGTTCGAGCTCGGTCTGCCGGACGGCGTGCGGCTCAACGTCGAGGCGACGGGACCGACGGACGCCCAGGTCACCGCCATCCTGTTGCACGGCTGGACGCTGGATGGGCGCGCCTGGCACCGGCAGGTCGACGCGCTGACCACGGCAGCTCTCGGCGGAACGGTGCGGGTCGTCACCTACGACGCGCGCGGGCACGGCCGGTCCAGCTGCATGGCGCTGCCCACGGCCACCCTGGCCCAGCTGGGCGACGACCTGGCCGCGGTGATCGACGCGGTGGCGCCGTCCGGTCCCCTGGTTCTGGTCGGGCATTCGATGGGCGGCATGACGATCATGGAGTACGCCCACCGCCACCCCGCGCACTTCGCCGCCCGTACGGCCGGACTGGTCTTCGTCTCGACCACCGCCGAAGGGCACACGCACACCGTCTACGGGCTCTCGCCGCGGATCGCCCGGCTGATCCGACTCGCCGAGACGACCGGTGCCGGCGTGCTGGCCCGGTGCGGCTCGTGGCGAGCACCCCGGGCGCTTTTGAACGCGTTGCGGCCGAGCATCCGATGGATGCTCTTCGGTGACCGCTGCGAGCCGGCCGACATCCGCCTGGTGACGTCGGCGGTGGCTCGTGCCTCACTGCGCTCGATCGGCGGGTTCCGCGCCTCCATCGGCACTCAGCACCGGCTGGACACTCTCGCCGCGTTGGCCCACCTGCCGGCCGCCGCGCTGGTCGGCGACCGGGACCGGCTGACCCCACCGCCGTGCGCCGAGTCGATCGCCGCGGCCCTGCCGGCCACGGACCTGACCGTGTGCCCCGGTGCCGGGCACATGCTGATGATGGAACGCCCGGACGAGGTCAACGCCGCGCTGACCGGCGTCCTGCGCCGCGTGCTCGCCGAACCGCCGTCCCACGTCCGTGGCGCCACCCCCGCCGGGACGGGTGCCTGACCACGTTCCCGCACCTCGGGCGCGGCCGGCCAGGCGCGGGGCCGTACCCTTCTGCGGTTGGCCCGCGCGGTTCCCGCCGCCTGCCAGCGACCTCTGAAGGAGCGTGCGTTGACCGACCAGACCGGCCTGGAGCAGGAGATTGCCGTCGAGCAACGACACCTCGACCGGGTGTACACCCGACTGGCCGAGTTACGGCAGTCGGCGGTCCGCGCCGAGCGCGACGGCTACCGGATGGCCCGGGTGGGCACGTTCGGTGCGCTGGTCGAGCGCGACGCGATGGTCTTCCACGCGGCGCAACGGCGACACACCCTGGACGCCGAGCACGAGGGGCTGGTCTTCGGCCGGCTGGACCTGCACGACCGTCAGGTGCTGCACGTCGGGCGACTCGGGATCCGTGACGAGGACGCCACCACGCTGGTCGTCGACTGGCGGGCGCCGGCCGCCGCCGCCTTCTACCAGGCCACCCCGGCGCAACCGCTGGACGTCGTGCGCCGCCGCACGATCCAGACCCGCGCCGAGCGGGTCACCCGGATCGAGGACGACCTGCTGGACCCGACGGCCGCCCCCGAGGGGATGACGGTCGTCGGCGACGGCGCGTTGCTGGCTACCCTGTCCAAGGCCACCGGCCGGGGCATGCGGGACATCGTGGCGACCATCCAGCGGGAGCAGGACGAGGCGATCCGCTCGCCCGGCTCCGGGGTGACGATCGTCGCGGGTGGCCCGGGCACCGGCAAGACCGCGGTCGCCCTGCACCGGGCCGCGTTCCTGCTCTACTCCGACCGCAGCCGGTACGCGGGCGGCGGCATCCTGGTGGTCGGCCCGTCCTCGGTCTTCGTCGAGTACATCGCCTCGGTGCTGCCGTCACTGGGTGAGGACACCGCCACCCTGCACTCGCTGGGCACCCTCTTTCCGGGGATGACCGCCACCCGCACCGACCCACCCCAGGTGGCGGCGGTGAAGGGCTCGCTGCGGATGCGGCAGGTGCTGGAGCGGGCTGCTCGCGACGCGGTGCCGGGGGGCCCGGGTGAGCTGCGGCTGCTCTACCGGGGCACGTTGCTGCGGCTGGACCGGGCCGCGCTGGACCGGATCCGGGACCGCGCCCTGCACCGGGGCGCCCGACGCAACGAGGTGCGCCGGGCCGGCTTCGACGGGGTGTTCGCCGCGCTCTGGGCGCAGGCCCGTGCGGTGGGGATCACTCGGCTGCCGGAGCAGCGGGCCTTCGAGGGCGAGATCGCCGAGCGGTCGGAGTTCCGGGAGTTCCTCAAGGCGTGGTGGCCGCGGCTGCACCCCCGGCACGTGCTCGACTGGCTGGCCCGGCCGGACCGGCTGCGCCGCTACGCCGGGGGGATCCTCTCCTCCGCGGAGATCCGGCTGCTCACCGCCGCGTACCAGGACCTGGACTCGGCCGGGCTGACCATCGCCGACATCGCGCTGCTGGACGAGCTGGACGCGCTGCTCGGTAAGCCGGCGCAGCCGGCCAAGTCCCGGCGCGACCCGTTCCAGCTTGCTGGCGGCGTCCGCGAGTTGAGCACCTTGGGCGAGCGGCAGCGGGCTGCCCGCGCGGCGGCCCGGGAGCGCCCGGCGGACTACCGGGACTACGCGCACGTGGTGGTGGACGAGGCGCAGGACGTCTCACCGATGCAGTGGCGGATGGTTGGTCGACGTGGCCGCCTGGCCTCCTGGACCGTGGTGGGCGACCCCGCGCAGACCGCGTGGACCGGCGATCCGGAGGAGCTGAACCGGGCTCGCGACCAGGCGTTGGGCCGGCGCAAGCGGCACGATTTCACGCTCACCACCAACTACCGCAACTCGTCGGAGATCTTCGCGGTGGCGGCGGCGGAGATCCGCCGGATCTACCCTGACCTGCCGCTGCCGAGCGCCGTCCGCTCCACCGGGGTCGATCCGGTCGAGCTGGTGGTGCCCGCGACGGGGTTGGAGACCGCGACCGTGGAGGCGGCCGCCGGCCTGCTGACCGAGGTGGAGGGCACCGTCGGGGTGATCACGCCGGTCCCCCGCCGCGACGAGGTCGCCGGTTGGCTCGACGCGCTCGGCGCATCGAGGCTGCAGGTGGTGACCAGCCTGGAGGCCAAGGGCATGGAGTACGACGGGGTGGTGCTGGTCGCCCCGAGCGAGATCCGGGCGGATCCGGGCGCCGGGGTGCGCACCCTGTACGTGGCGCTCTCCCGGGCCACTCAGCGACTCACCACCATCGACCCGATCGGCTGATCCGCGCCAGATGGCCTGGTCGGGAGCGGTCGACCCCACACTTGCATACATAGCGATGTGAGCATACATTTGACCGTGTCCCGACTGGCGGCGGAAGGTGGACCTCGTGGGCGCAGGTCATGACCACCACCATGCGTCGGTCGCCAATGCCGCACACCAGCACCGGGGCCGACTCTGGGCGGCTTTCGGGCTGCTCGCCGCCCTGATGGTGGTCGAGGCGGTCGCCGCGCTGCACACCGGCTCACTCGCCCTGCTCTCCGACGCCGGGCACATGTTCACCGACGTGCTCGGCATCGGGATGGCGCTCGCCGCGATCACCGCGACACGGCGGGCCACCACCGACCCGCAGCGCACCTTCGGGCTCTACCGACTCGAGGTGCTCGCCGCGCTGGCCAACGCCGTCCTGCTCTCCGGCGTCGCGGTCTACGTGGTGATCGAGGCGATCCGCCGCTTCGGCGACCCGCACGAGGTCATCGCCGGCCCGATGCTCGTGGTGGCCGTGCTCGGTCTGCTCGCGAACGTCGTCGCCTTCGCCCTGCTCCGCGCCGGAGCCCGGGAGAGCATCAACCTCCAAGGCGCCTACCTGGAGGTGCTCGGCGACCTGCTCGGCTCGCTCGGCGTCATCGGCGCGGCGCTTCTCATCACCATCACCGACTGGTGGTGGGCCGACCCACTTGTCGCGGTCGCCATCGGCGCGTTCATCCTGCCGCGTACCTGGCGGCTGGCACGTGCCGCCGTCCGCATCCTGGTGCAGGCCGCACCGGAGCATCTTCAGGTGACCGCCGTACACGACCGGTTGGCCGCGGTCCCCGGTGTCGTCGAGGTGCACGACCTGCACGTGTGGACGCTCACCTCGGGCATGGACGTGGCCTCCGCACACCTGACCATGGCACCCGGCGCGGAGGTCGGCGCGGTGCTCACCGCGGCGCGTACGGCCTTGCACGACGACTTCCGGATCGAGCACGCGACGTTGCAGATCGAGCCCGGCGCGGCCTCCGGCGCCTGCGGCTCGATCGAGTGGTAGCAGTAATTCATCGTGACGACGCACGCACCGTCCGTCACATTGGCTGCAGCGGCCCCACCGGCAACGGTAGGCTCGGTCCCGGCCTCCACCAGGCGGCGCCTCCCGGCGCCGGTGGCGGTCGCCGCCTAATCACCCGAGAGGGCGAACCGGGGAACCATGTTCCTGGGGTGCATCCGCGTCAGCGGTAGGGATCTTCCGTCCCGAACCCGTCAGCTAACCCGGTCGGCGGCTAACGGAAGGACATGCGCAGTGGCACCAGCACGACCACCCGCCGCCCGCCTGGCGGCCCTGATCGTCGCGATGTTCGCCCTCGGCGTCGCGCTCCCGGCCGGCACCGCCTCGGCCGCTCCCCCGACCGGCCTGCGGGCCGCCGCACCCGACTCGGACGAAGAGGGCGGCACCCCGGCGCTGCGAGCCCAACTCGATGCGGCCAGCAAGGGCTATCTGGACGCGAAGCGCGCCCTGGACACCTCCGTGCAGCGGCAGCAGCAGCTCGCCACCCAACTGAAGACCATCGAGGTCGAGCTCGCCCAGCGCAACGGCAAGGTGGGCGAGATCGCCGACGTGGCGTACCGCACCGGCCGTCTCGGCGCGATGTCGGCGCTGCTCAACAGCAACACCCCGGAGGGCTTCATGGACCGGGCCGCCGCCCTGGACGCGGTGGCCGCCAACGAGGACCGGGTGCTGCGTGATCTGCTCGCCACGAAGGACCAGTCCAACCGCACCCGGGTCGCCCTGGACGGCGAGATCAACGAACAGCGCAAGCAGGTCACGGTGATGGCCAAGCGCAAGGAGCAGGCCGAGCGGGCACTGACCGTGGCCACCACACCCAAGCCGCAGACCACCACCGACACCGGCTCCAACCGGGGCACCTCCGCCGCCAACGCGACGGCGGCCCCGCGCAACTCCGACGGCTCCTGGCCGTCGGAGTCGTGCAGCATCAACGACCCCACGCCGGCCAGCGGCTGCGTCACCCCGCGCACCCTGCACGCGCTCAACCAGGCCAAGGCCGCCGGGTTCACCCGGTACGTCTCCTGCCACCGCCCCAGCGGCTCCGGCGAACACCCGAAGGGCCGGGCCTGCGACTTCGCGGCGCAGAAGAGCGGCTTCGGCGGGAACGCCACCGGCGGCGACAAGACGTACGGCAACAACCTGGCCGCGTACTTCATCCGCAACGCCGACCGGCTCGCCGTGCTGTACGTGATCTGGTACCGGCAGATCTGGCTGCCCAGCAGCGGGTGGAAGTCGTACAGCGGGGCGGGCGGCACCCCGTCCACCGACCACACCAACCACGTGCACCTGTCGGTCTACTGACCCCACCCGCGTGCTGCCGGTGAGTCAGCAGGATGACTCACCGGCATCACGTTGTGGAGACCCACAGCAGGAACACGATCGTCACGACAACCCCGGCGACCGCGACCAGACCGGCCACCACAGCCGCCCGAGGAGAGTTGCGCCCACGCAGCTCGAAGGCCGTAGTGATGGTGAAGAGCAACGCGAATATCTCGAACGCGGCGAGCCAGAGAAGTCCGAGGAAGCTCAGCAGGCCCTCGACCATGTCGCGGCCACGAAAGATCAGCAAGCCGCCGTATGCCGCGCTCACCCAACACAACGTCGCCAGGCCCGCCAACACGTACGCAGCTCGATAGGAGACGGGGGCGGGACGGCCATCCCCCGGTCTCACAAGGGGTATCCCTTCGGGATCGTCGGGCGGGGTCAATGGGTGAGGCGTCGGCGAGGGGGTCATACGCGGACGCTAGCCGGGTCGCTGTGCCCCGGGAATCGGTCGACAGGGCTCGCGGCTACGTCGCCGGGCGTACCCCTGATGTCGCTGGCGGTCGGACGACCCGGCAGCAATCGGCGGGCAGCATCGCGGTATGCCTCGGATCCCACCCACGGCCCGCAAGGGGCTGCTCACCCTGCACCTGGTCACCTCGCTCGGCTGGCTCGGCGCCGACCTGGTGCTGCTCACCCTCGGCATCGCCGTGCAGCGTGGCGCCGACCCGGCGGTGGTCTACCCGGTCGCGGCACTGGTCGGCACCAGGCTGTTCGCGCCGCTGAGTGTGCTGGTCTGGCTGATCGGTGTCGCCAGCGCGCTGCTCACCCCGTGGGGCCTGGTGCGCTACCGCTGGGTGCTGGTCAAGCTGGTGCTCACCACGGTGATGGTCGGGCTGGTGCTGTTCCTGCTCACCCCGAATCTGCGGCACGCCGGTGTGTTGGGGGCCGCGCTGCCCGCGCGGGATCGCGCCGACCTGGTGATCGCACCGGCGGTGTCGACCAGCCTGATGATCATCGCGACGGTGCTGTCCACCTACAAGCCGTGGGGCCGGCGTCCCGCCGCGCGAGCCGCCCTCGCGAGCCGTGATCGCGCTGCAACCAGGATGTAGTGGCCTCCTGGCGCCCACAGGCCACTACATCCACGATCGAGCACGATCATGACGCGGGGTGCGGGGTGCGGGGTGCGGGGTGCGGGACGGTCAGGCCGGGGGCGGGGGGTCGCCGGAGCGGTCGAGGGCCGCGCCGAGCCGGGTGGCCAGGGCGAGGTGAGCGACGCGGGCCTGACGGAACGCGTACCGGAACAGTGGGGTCGGCGCGGTCAGGGTGATCTCGACGTCGATGCGGACCAGTCCGTCCGGCTCGGGGCGCAGTCGGGTGTGGTTGCGCACCGTGGTGGACGGCCACTGGCGGGCCACCGTGACGATCTCGTCGTCCTCGCTGACCAGAACGTCCGCGTGGTAGGTGGTGCGGAAGCGCACTGGGCCGGCCGCCAACCGGTCGTTGATCGTGTAGCTGGCCCGGGCGCCGGGTCGAGGCGGAAGTCGGCGGACCCGGACGATCAGTGGGTGCAGCTCACCCTGCCGGGTCAGGTCGCTGAGCATCGCCGCCGCCTCGGCCGTCGAGCACCGGGCCTGGACGGTGTAGCTGAAGGTATCGCTGCTGAGCACACCGTCTCCCGCCGTCGATGGTCGCACGATCGTCCCGTACCGATGTCTGGCTGGCAACGCCCGGCGGCAGCCAACGTCCGGACGAACCCGGTTCGATGAGATGCGTGCCGCAAAATGTCCCATTAGTGTCGGTTGGTGAGGAATCACCCGACCATGCTGGAGGGCGGACATGAACGGTGACGACCGGTGAGCGGGCACGTGATGGTCTTCGCGCCCACTCCGCAGCTGACGGTGACCGTGGACCAGCCGAACGACCACCCCGAGCTGCACCTGCACCCCGGCGGGCAGGGCGTCTGGCAGGCCCGGATGGTGATGTCACTCGGTGTCGACGTGGTCCTCTGCGCGGCCCTCGGCGGCGAGATCGGTCAGGTGTTGGAGCCGCTACTGGTCAGCGAGGGCGTCGACCTCAAGGTGGTGGTCCGTGACTCCGGCAGCGGCGGGTACGTGCACGACCGCCGGGACGGTTCCCGGCAGGAGATCGCCGACGTGCCCGGGCAGCCGCTGAGCCGGCACGAGCTCGACGAGCTGTACAACCTGGCCCTCGGCGAGGGCCTGCGGGCCGAGGTGAGCATCCTCAGTGGGCCGAACGAGCCGTGGCTCGTCCCGGCCGACCTGTACCGGCGCTTCGCCGCCGACCTCGGCGCCAACGGTGGCCGGGTGGTGGTCGACCTCTCCGGTGATCACCTCGGCTCGGCGCTGGAGAGTGGCGTGTTCTTCCTCAAGGTGAGCCACGAGGAGCTGATCCGCGACGGCCACGCCCGCAGCGCCGACAGCCTGGAGCTGACCCGAGTGATGTACGAACTGCACGCGGCCGGCGCCGAGACGGTGGTGGTGAGCCGGGCCGACCAGCCGGCGCTGGCGCTCATCGACGGGGAGCTGTTCGAGGTCCAGATGCCCCGGTTGGAGGCCGCCGACCCGCGCGGCGCGGGCGACTCGATGACCGCCGGGGTGGCAGCCGTCGTGGCCAGAGGCGGCGACATCCGGACCGCCATCCGGACCGGCGCTGCCGCCGGCGCGCTGAACGTGACCCGGCACGGCCTGGGCACCGGACGGTTGGACTCGATCACCGGCCTCGTGGACCGGGTCCGGCTGGTGCCGGCGGACAGCCGACCCCAGGAGCGGACCACCCCGGACGAGCTGGCCGACCGGGTGGTCGAACGATGACGCTGCGGGTGCTGATCACCAACGACGACGGGATCGCCGCGCCAGGCATCCAGGCGCTGGCCTGGGCGGCGACGCAGCGGGGCCTGGATGTGGTGGTCGCCGCGCCGTTGGAGGAGGCGAGCGGCACCAGCGCCGCGATGAGTGCCACGGAACGGGACGGTCGGGTCGTCGTGAACGACCACCCGCTGCCGGACCTGGCGGGCGTGCCGGCGTACGGGGTCGCCGGGTCCCCCGGCTTCATCACGCTGATCGCCCTGCATGGCGCGTTCGGCCCGCCGCCGTCGGTGGTGCTCTCCGGCATCAACCGTGGCGCCAACGCCGGCCGGGCGGTGCTGCACTCCGGGACGGTGGGCGCCGCGTTCACCGCCGCCACGAACGGCTGCCGGGCGATGGCGGTCTCACTCGACGTGCTCTCCGCAGGCGAGGCGACGGCCGCGAGCGGTGGCGCCGCGGTGGACGCCGCCGCCCGGGTACGCGACGCCGAGCGGCACTGGAGCACCGCCGCGCGGGTCGCCCTGGACCTGCTCCCCCGGTTGACGTCCGCGCCGATGGAGAGCGTGCTCAACGTGAACGCACCGGACCTGCCACACGGGCGGCTGCGGGGGGTGCGCCGGGGCACGCTGGCCAGCTTTGGTCAGGTGCAGATGGCGGTGGCCGAATCTGGCCACGGCTTCGTCCGTACCTCGCTACAGGAGCCGGGGCAGGCCGCACAGCCCGGCACGGACGTGGCGTTGCTGGCCGCCGGGTACGCGTCGGTGACGGCCATCCGGGCGGTCACCGAAGCGACCGACATCGACCTGACCGGGTTGGACGAGCAGCCCTGACGGGATGCCTGGCGCGCTCAGGCGCCGGGCAGCACCTCGGGTGTGGCGGCGCCGGCGAAGTAGGGCTCCGGGGCACCGAACAGACCGAGCAGGCCGGTCACCCAGAGCTGCCGGTGCACGAACCGGCTCGGCTCGGTGACCACCAGCTTGACGTCGCTGACCTCGGCCGTCTGGAACCCGGCAACCATGGCGCTGATGCCGACGGAGTCGATGAAGGTGACCAGCCTCATGTTGAGCTCGATGCGGAGCGGACGGCCTTTGGCCAGCACCTCCGCGATCGCCTCGCGCACCTCGTACGCTGTGTCGACGTCGATCTCGCCCCGCGGGGCGATCTCCACGACACCACCGGACAGAACCGACTTCACGATCGACAGGCTCACGCGAGCACCTCCACCCGCCCGTCCCCCGGGCGCCTCATCAGTACGCGGGCCGCGACCGAGAGTATTCCTCTGACGGCCTCGGTCGCCACCCCTCGGGATGAGCAATTCGCGGATCCGGGCCCACAAAGCCGCCCATATCCGGACTTTTCAGTATCTGATTACTCAACACTTTTCGTTATCTGACCTTCGACGATCGGTCGTGACCGACGCGCCGCCGGACCAGGGTAGCGGTCCGGACCCGGCCCGCCCGACAACCGACCCGCGACGGACGCCGGCCCCGTGTGCCATCGGCGTGTCGCCCCACGCGGCACCGCCCGGATCCACGACCACGGTTGCCAAGGACACATAGCATCGGGCCGGGACAGCCACCGTGACGGAGAGGATCTTCGATGATCAAGCGACTTGCTGGCCTGGCCGGCGTCGGTGTTCTGCTCGCCCTCGTACTGGCCTGCGGTTTCGGCGGTGGAGACGACGACGATGACGATGACGACGACTTCGCCCGGGGCGCCGCCGTGGTGGCGGTGCGCTGAGTTTCCGGTGAGCCGCCCGGGCTGTGTTTGCGCCCGGGCGGCCCGGGGCACTGCGGGGTAGGCGAACCGTGACGCGCTGAACAGACGCCGAAGTCCGAAGTGGCCCGCGGATTCGGCACCCAAGGAGGTAACCACGATGTTCGGAACCAACCTGCTGGACCGCCGCAGCAAGCCGGAGCGGATTGCGGACCAGGCGTGGGAGCACCTGATCTCCGCTGTCAGCTCCGCCGGAGACAGCGTGCGGGACACCGCCCGCTCGGCCCGTCGCAACAGCACCGACCTCGCCGACGGGGCGGGTGACCTGGTGGGCTCCGCCGCCGAGGAGGCGCGACGCCGTGCCTCGCTGGCCTTCGACGCGCTCGCCGGCCGTCAGCCGGCGCTGCCCTGGACGCTGCTGATCGGCGCCGCGCTCGTCGGCGCGGCGGTCGGCTGGGCCGTCGGCTCCGCCGCACGCGCCGCCGGCAGCCGGGACGACCGCGCCGTCGACGACGTGGAGTTCGTCGACGTCGACCGCCCCAGCTCCCCCGCAGTCTGAACGACTGCCCCGCAGCAACACAAAGGCCCCGCCCGACCCCCGGTCAGGCGGGGCCTTCCGCGCGCGGGCGCGCACCCGCTGCGGTGATCAAGAAGTCTCGGTCACCTGCGTCCGGTTATCTGACCGAATTCTCTTGATCACCGGGATGGGCTGAGTGGGCTGAGATGAGCTGGGTGGGCTGGGTGGGCTGGGGTTGGGGCCGGCCCGCCAGGTGCCGGACCCCTCAGGCAGCCCGGCGGGCCGGTGTTCGGGTGGCGATCCGGGCGCCACCGCTACGCTCGGATCAGCCGGCCGGCGACTCGTGCAGGTGAGGTGACCGCCACGTGTCGGCCCCGCCGTCGTACACGGAGGCTTGGTTCCTCTTCGGGTGGAGCCCCGGGGGACGGGGTCGACCCGGTGGTGCCGCCGTGGCCCGGGGGACGGGCGCGACGACGGGGACGGACGGAGCTGCCCTGGCTCCCACCACCCGACGCGACGGCTCCCGCGATCGAGGAACGTGTTTACGGTAACCGATCCCCGCCCGCCATGGAAGCGCTCCCATCACATTCGTGTTCATCCCCGTTTTTGCCAGAGCCGCCCAGGCCCGGCCGTGCCGTCACCCGTTCTGGGCGAGGACGGTTCACCCGGGGCGGCGGCAGGATCGGACCCCGGCGGACCTCCGGCCGCAGCCGCCACCCGGTCCGCCATCCACGCACCGGAGGAGGGGCAGATGGCCATCGCGGAGATCAGCCGCACCGACCAGGACATCCAGTCCGCCGTGCTCGACGAGCTGACCTGGGAACCGCGGGTGCAGCCGCACGAGATCGGCGTGACCGTCGCCGAGGGCGTCGTCACGCTGACCGGCCGGGTGGACAGCTACGCCAAGAAGTGGGCCGCCGAGCGGGCCACGCACCGGGTCGCCTGGGTCCGAGCGGTCGCCAACGACATCGCGGTGCAGTTGGCGAGCGGTGCTGAGCGCGCCGACCCCGACCTGGCCGCCGCGGCCAGCCACGCGCTGGAATGGGACGCGTTCGTGCCCATCGAGAAGCTTCAGGTCACCGTCTCGGCCGGCTGGGTGACGCTGCACGGCGACGTCGAGTGGGAGTACCAGCGCCGAGCCGCCGAACGGGCGGTCTGCCGGCTGACCGGCGTACGCGGGGTGAGCAACGGCATCACCGTTCGACCGGCCGCCGCGCCGGACGGCCGGAACCTGGCCGATCGGATCGTCGACGCCCTCGCCCGAGCCGGGGCGACCGAGGCGGAACGGATCAGCGTCCGGGTGCACGGCGACACCGCGGTGCTCGCCGGGTTGGTGCACTCGATGCCCGAACGGGCCGAAGTGGAGCAGGTGGCCTGGTCCGCGCCGGGCATCCGAGAGGTACAGAACCACATCGCGGTCGCCCCGGTGCTGCGCTGAGCGAGCGCGGAACCACCCGGGGTGGGTGAGCCGACCTCACCCACCCCGGGCGCAGGCTGGGGGCATGAGTGATCCGAACGGGCTGATCCAACCGGGGCACCCCGCGCCCGGTTTCACCCTGCCCGCCACCCCGGACGGGGGCCAGATCGGCCCCGAGCAGTTCCGTGGCCGGCCGGTCGTACTCGCCTTCTACCCCGCCGACTGGAGCCCCGTCTGCGGCGACCAGATGTCGCTCTACCAGTCGGCGGCACCCGTCTTCGCCCAGTACCAGGCGGTGGTGCTCGGCCTCTCGGTAGACAGCATCTGGTCACACCGGGCATTCGCGGAGAGCCGGGGCATCGAGTTCCCGCTGTTGGCCGACTTCGAGCCCAAGGGCGAGGTGGCCCGCCGCTACGGCGCGTACCTGCCGCAGGGTGAGGCGGCCCGCGCGCTGGTGGTGCTCGACCCGGCGGGGAAGGTGACCTGGAGCCACCTTTCCCCGCCCGACGTCAACCCGGGCGCCGACGGCATCTTCGACGCGCTGGACCAACTCGCCGCCGATCGGAAGGTGACGACCGGATGACCACGCCACTACAGGTCACCGCCCGACTTCGGGACCCGGTGACCACCGAGGACCACATCCGGGGACCGGCCGACGCGTCGGTGACCATCGTCGAGTACGGCGACTTCCAGTGCCAGTTCTGCGGCGCCGCGTACGCGAACCTGCACGAACTGCAGCGGCAGAGGGCCGACATTGTCCGACTGGTCTACCGCTACTTCCCGATCGCCAACGTGCACCCGTACGCCGAACGCGCCGCTGAGACGGCCGAGGCCGCCGCGGTCCGGGGTCGGTTCTGGGAGATGCACGACTGGCTCTACGAGCACCAGGACCAGCTCGACCCGGTGCATCTGTCGCTCGGTGTCGAGCAGGTCGGACTGGCGACGGAGGAGTTGAACGCCGAGGTGGAGAGCCATGCCCACGCGGACCGGGTGCGCCGCGACTTCGTGGGTGGGATCCGCAGCGGGGTGAACGGCACCCCCACCCTGTTCGTCAACGGCGTCCGGCACGAGGGCGGGTACGACCTGCCGGACCTGCTGGCTGCCGTGGACGCCGCGACCGACGCCTGACCGCCATCCCGCTCAGATCAGCCGCAACTCGCGCGCCCGCCGGACCGCTTCGCGCCGGCGGGTCGCGTCGAGTTTGCGGTAGATGTTGCGGACGTGGGTCTTCACCGTGTTGACCGAGAGGGACAGTTCGCTGGCGATCTCCACGTTGGACAGGATGCTCTGCAGGTAGCGCAGGATGGTCAGCTCCCGCTCGGTGAGCGGCTCGTCGAGCGTGCCCCTCGGCTCGGTGGCCGGGCGGGTGCTGCTCTGCCCGGCCGCTTGCACCAGGTCACTGACCAGCTCGAAGTGCGCGGTTCCGGCGTCCAGGTGCGCGGCCAGCAGGTCGCGTACCGGTGGTGCGGCGCGGGTGAAGACCCGCCGGCAGCCCTGTGGGCCGGCCAGGTCCAGCACCTGCTCCAGGATCCGCCCCGCCCGACGCCCATCCCCCGCCTGCTCGGCCAGCACCGCGTCCAGCAGGCCCGCGTCGAGGCGTACCGGGAGGGGCCAGGCCGTGGCCGCTGGCGCCTGCCAGCCCGGCAGGGTCCGCCCAGCGGCAGCGACTTCGCCCGCGAAAAGCTCCACCTTCGCCAACGTCACCGCGAGCACCGGATCGCTCCCACCGGCGGCGGTTCCGCTCAGCAGGTCGCGGGCGGTGTCCAGGTCGCCCCGCTCCGCACGCAGTTCGGCCTCGGCGGCCCGCAGCAGGCCGGCCAACTCGGCGGCGGACGGCCAGTCGGCCAGCGCCTCCCGGGCTCGGACGAGCAGCCGTTGGCCGGCCGCTGGATCGCTGGCATCGCGGTGCAACTGCGCCCGGCACAGCGCGGCGACCGCCGCCGCCACCGGTTCGCCGGGAACGGACAGCCACCCGTCGCCGACCTTGTCGTCGTTGCCGCCGCCGAGCGCCGGGCCGGCGAGGGCGAGGTTCGCCGCCGCCTCCTCGGGCTGGTCGCGCAGCAGCGCCACCAGGGCCAACGCCAGGTACGCGTAGGCGCAGTCGAGCCGACAGGACCAGCCCCGGCAGGGTGGCATGCCCAACGCGTCCCGGGCCGCCTGCTCGGCCGCCCGCAGCTCACCGCGTACGGCGAGCAGCAGCGCGGCGCGGCTGGCGCCGACCAGCTCGGTGCGGGGCCGGCCGGCCTCCCGCGCCGCCGCCCGGGCCCGAACGAACCGGGCGGCCGGCAGCGCGCCGTCGGCCAACTCGACCAGCCCCAGAGCGGTGCCAATAAACGCCCTCAGGTCCGCGTCATCGGCCGCGCCGCCTCCACCGGCCGTCGGGGCGGAACTCGTCGCCCCGGTCGGCGCGAAGTCCGGCACCCGGGTCGGTGTGGCGCCCGCCGGGCGGGTCCGCAGGAGTCGGGCGGCGGCGGCCCGGACCTCCGCCGGGTCGTCGGCGAGCCGGGCCACGGTCAACTCCAGCGCGGTGACCATCCGCAGGAATCGGTCCCGGCGCGGCACCGGCAGGCCCGCGGCGTGCTCGGCAGCCGCGCGCAGGTGGCCGGTGGCGGCCGGAAGATCGCCGACGTACGCGCGCTCGGCGGCGCAGGCCAACGCCACCTCCGGGTCGGCGCGGATCACCTCCGCCGGCGGGGCCATGGGCGCCGGGGCGTGCACCGGGTCGCGGTCGTACCGGGTCAGCTCCGGCCAGTGCGCGACGAACAGGTCGCCGGCCAGGTCCCATCGGCCGGCGGCCAGCGCATGCCGCAGACCGTCGGCCGGCCGACCCTCGCCCGTGAACCAGTGGGCGGCCCGTGTGTGCAGCTCGCGCAGTTCGTCGCTGGGCAGCCGGGCCAGGTCGGCGCGGAGCAGGTCGGCGAGCAGTGGCTCGCAGCGGTACCAGGGCGGGCGGGTGTCCTCCCGGTGCAGCAGACCACCGGTCCCGGCCAGGTCGGCCAGCACCTGCCCGGCGTCCGCGCGGCCGGTCAGCGCCTCGGCCAGGTCGGCGCAGACGGTCTCGACGACGGCGGTTCGGCGCAGCAACTCCTCCTCGGCCGGGTCGAGCGTCGCGAGGACCTCCTCGTGCAGGTATCCGGCGATCTCCGGTTGGTCACCACCGAACTGCCCCACCCAGCGCTCCGGGTCGGCCTGCGCCCGCACCGCCAGTGCGGCGATGCGCAGCGGGGCTGGCCAGCCCCCGGTCCGATCCCGCAGCCGGTGCACGGCGGCCACCGGCAGCGCGGCGCCGTGCGCGGTGAGCAGGTCGGCCACCTCGTCGTCGGTGAACGCCAGCTCGTCCGGGCCGATCTCGGTCAGCTCACCGGCGAGGCGGAGTCGGTGCAGGGGCAGGTGCAGCCCGGCCCGCGCCCCGATCACCAGGTGTAGCCGCTGCTCGGCATGCCGCAGCAGGAACTCCAGGCCGGTCAGCGCTGCCGGGTCGGCGACCCGGTGCAGGTCGTCCAGGACCAGCAGCACCGGCCGGTCCGCAGCAGCGAGCGTGGCGGCCAGCAGCTCCAGCTGGTCGGGGCGCGGCGCCCGGTCGGGCACGGGGCCGTCCTCCGCCGAGCCGGTCGCCGAGCGCAGCGCCGCCGCGAGGTATGCCCAGAGCCGATCCCCGTCGTCGCCGGCCTCGACGGACACCCACGCCGAGACCGGGCCGGCCTCGGACGGAACGGACAGGTGGCCGGAGTCGGGCACGACCGCGCCCGGCTCGGCGTCAGTGGCGCTGCCGCCCAGCCGCACCCAGGAGGCGAGCAACGTGGTCTTGCCCCAGCCAGCGGGGGCGGTGAGCAGGGTGACCGGTCCGGCGCTGCCCTCGTCCAACCGGCGCAGCAGTCGAGGGCGGGCCACCACCGGCTCCGGCGGCACAGCCGGCGTCAGCCGGGACGCCAGCAGCGGTGGCTCCGCCGGGCGTCGTGGTGCGGTGTCGACCCGTACGCGATTCTGCTGTTCTGGCACCCAGCCCCACCCCCACCACACGTTCCGCCCCCGGTCGGCGAGCGGTTACCCGACGCGGGCCGGTTCACCCCTTCCGGGCGAGCACGCTTCACCCGGCCGCGACCGACGATCGGGGGACGTGAACCGGGAGGACGGGTGGGACCGATGGGACGGTTGGCGCGGGCGGGACCCGCCCTCGGCAACGCCGCGCTGAGCGGGGCGTTGCGGTTGCTGCGCGTACCCAGATGGGGCGACCGGACCGGCGCGGACGGCGACCCTGCCGCGCCGGCCCGCTGGGAGGTGGTGACGGTCGACCGGCCTCCGGAGCAGGTGCTCCCCGATGGCCGCTGGCCCGAACCGCTGCGCCGCCTGGACGGCGCGGTCGAGGTGCGGGCGCGGCCGGCGCCCGGCGACCGTGGCACCGAGCTGGCCGCCCGGCCACTGACCGGCGCCACTCCACCCACCGGGCTCGCCGCGCACCTGGTCGGCGACGACCCGGGTCTGCTGATCCGCCGGACGCTGCGCCAGATCAAGCAGCGGGTGGAGGCCGGCGAGGTGCTACGCGCGGACCGCTCCGCGCTGGACCGCCCCGAGGTCCGCGGGTGAGGGCGCTGTGCTGGGTGGCTGCCGGCGAGCTGGCGGTACGCGAGGTGCCCGACCCGGAGCTGCGCAACGAGCGTGACGTCATCGTCCGGGTACGGCGCAGCGCCACCTGCGGCGGGGACCTGCCGTTGCTGGCCGGCCAGGACCCGCTGCTGCGAGACGGCGACGTGCTCGGCGCCGAGTTCCTGGGTGAGGTGATCGAGGTCGGCCCCGCGGTCCGTCGGCACCGCCCCGGTGACCGTGTGGTCGTCGGCGCGAGCGTCGCCTGCGGTGGCTGCTGGTACTGCCACCAGGGCCTGCACTCCTGCTGCGACAACGCCCATGCCGACCCGGCGAGCGCCGACCCCGACTGGGGGCGCCCGGACGCCGGATGCTTCGGCCGACCCCGTGCGGCGGGCGGCTTCGCGGGCGGTCACGCCGAGTACGTGCGGGTGCCGTACGCCGACGTGAGCGCGTTCCAGGTGCCGGACGCGGTCGACGACGACCGGGCGCTGTTCGCCGCCGACGCGGCACCGACCGGGTGGCTGGCGGTCGAGTTGGGAGCGGTGCGGCCCGGTGACGTGGTGGCGATCTGGGGCGCCGGCGCGGTGGGCCAGTTGACCGCTCGGGCGGCGGTGCTGCGCGGCGCCGCCCGCGTGCTGGTGGTGGACCGGCACGAGGAGCGGTTACGGATGGCCGAGCGGCACTCTGGCGCGGAGCCGATCGACTACCGCCGTACCGACGTCGCGGCCGAGCTGCGCGACCGCAGCGGTGGGCGCGGACCGGACGTGTGCGTGGTGGCGGTTGGCCCGCCGGCCCGGTCGACGCACGACCGGTTCGGCGGCCACACCGCCGACCAACCGGACGCGGGACGTGAGGCCGTGCACGCCTGCCGCAAGAGCGGTGTGGTGGTGCTGCTCGGCGGGACGGACGGGTTCGTCGATGCCTTCCCCCTGGGCGTGGTGACCGACAGACGACTCACGCTGCGCGGGGCCCGCCGGCCGGACCTGCGGGACGTGCCGATGCTGCTGGACCGGATGGCCCGCGACGAGCTGCGCACCGAACACCTGGCCACCCACCGACTGCCGTTGGAGCACGGCCCCCAGGGGTACGCGCTGTTCCGGGACCGGGCGGACGGCTGCGTACGGGCCGTGTTCACGCCGTGACGCCCGACTCCTGACCACCCCATCGTCGGCGGTAGATGGCAGACTCCGGGGATGGCCGTGGAGCGAACGTACGACGTGGTGCTGTTCGGGGCGACCGGGTTCACCGGCGGTCTGACCGCTGAATACCTGGCCCGACACGCGCCGGCCGGGCTGCGCTGGGCGCTGGCCGGGCGCAATCCGGACCGCCTCGCCGCCGTACGGGGTCGGCTCGCCGCCATCGACCCGACGTTGGCCGATCTGCCGCTGCTCACCGCCGACGTGACCGACCCCGAGTCGCTGCGCGCGGTGGCGGACAGCGCCCGGGTGGTGGCCAGCACGGTCGGGCCGTACGTCCACCACGGGGAACCACTGGTCGCGGCCTGCGCCCGGGCCGGCACCGACTACCTGGACATCACCGGCGAGCCGGAGTTCGTCGACCTGATGTACGTGCGCCACCACGCCGAGGCGACCCGCACCGGCGCTCGGCTGGTGCACGCCTGCGGGTTCGACTCCATCCCGCACGACCTGGGCGTCTGGTTCACCGTCAAGCAACTGCCCGCCGACGTTCCGATCACCGTGGACGGTTATGTGCGCGCCGGTGGCCGGTTCTCCGCCGGCACCTACCATTCGGCGCTCACCGCGTTCTCCCGGACCGGGCAGGCCAGCCAGGCCGCCCGGGACCGCCGGGCGGTCGAGCCGCGCCCCACCGACCGGCGGGTCCGGGCGGTGCCCGGCCGGCTGGCCCGCTCGGCCGAGCTGGGCATCTGGACCGTGCCGCTGCCGACCATCGACCCGCAGGTGGTCCGCCGTTCGGCGGCGGCCCGCCCGGAGTACGGCCCGGACTTCCGCTACCGGCACTTCGCCGCGGTGAAACGGCTGCCCACCGTGCTGGCCGGCGCGGCCGGGCTCGGCGCGCTGATCGGGCTGGTGAAGCTGCCGCCCAGCCGACGCTGGCTGCTCGGCCGGCTCGCCTCCGGGCAGGGGCCCACCGCGCAGCAGCGGGCGGCGTCCTGGTTCCGGGTCCGGTTCGTCGGCACCGGCGGCGGGCGGCGGGTGGTCACCGAGGTCGCCGGCGGTGACCCCGGCTACGACGAGACGGCGAAGATGCTCGCCGAGTCGGCGCTCTGCCTGGCGCTGGACGAGCTGCCGCCGACGGCCGGACAGCTCACACCGGTCGCCGCGATGGGTGACGCGCTGCTCGACCGCCTCATTCGGGCCGGGCTCACCTTCCGGGTGCTCACGCAGGAGACGTCGGAGCGCTCGGCTTGACCCTCGACCGGGTCGAGGGGGCAGGATGCCCGGCGTGAGTGACCTGCACAGCATCGGCGAGCTGGCCCGGGCCAGTGGCCTGACCGTCAGCGCACTGCGCTTCTACGACTCGGCGGGGGTGCTGGAGCCGGCCCTGGTCGACCCGGTGACCGGTTACCGCTGGTACACCGACGAGCAGATCACCCCGGCCCGGTTGGTGGCCGGGCTGCGCCGGATCGGCATGCCGGTGCCGGAGATCGCCGCTGCGGTACGCGCCGAGCCGACGGCGGTGCACCAACTGCTCGACACACACCTGCGCCGGCTGGCCGACGGGCTCACCGACGCCCGCCGCGAGGTCGCCCGGCTCCGGGCCCTGGTGACCCCGACCCCGCCCGCCACCACCACGCTGCTGCTCTCCCCCGCCGGCCTGGCCGCCGCGCTCGACGCGGTGCGCTTCGCCGTCGGCGCCGACCCGGAGTTGCCGATGCTCTCCGGTGTGCTGCTCGACGTCGAACCGGACGGCGTCCGGCTCGTCGCCACCGACCGGTACCGGCTCGCGCTGGCTCGGGCCGGGGCGGACGTCGACGGTCCGCCGGTGCGGGTGTTCGTTCCCGTGGCCCTCATCGACCAGCTCCGGATGCTGCTCGACGCCGCCGACACCCGGCCGGTGCGGCTGACCGTGGCGGGCGCGGACCTGCTGGTGCTGGTGGCCGGCCGGACGCTGACCGGCACCGCACTGCCGTCCGACTTCCCGGACTACCGCCGACTGCTGCGCGAGGCCGTCGGTGACCGGCCGACAGCTCGCCGGATCCCGGTGGACGTAGCCGCGCTGAGCGCCGCGCTGGCCGACCCGGCGGCCCCCACGGTGTCCCGCGACCACGACGGCAAGCCACTGGCGGTCACCGTGCTCGGCCTCGACGACCAGGGCGGCCTGCGCCTGCTCCCCGCCGCCGACCTGACCACCGACGCGCTGCGGGTCGGGGTAGACGGCGGCTACCTGCTGGACGCCCTGAACGCGGCCGGCGCGCCCCAGCTGGTGCTGGAGCTGGACGGGCCGATCGCCCCGCTGGCCGTACGCCGCACGGACGACGCCGACACCTACTCCGTACTCATGCCGATCCGGCTCTGAACCGGGGCCGTCACTCCCCGTCCCGGGCCGAAAGGGGCGCGACGGTAGCATCTGGTGGTCCACCTGACCCCGGACGGAGGCATACGGAGCAGCATGCTCGACATGGAGTTGATCCGGAAGGATCGCGAGGCGGTGGCGACCGCGCTGGCGAAGCGTCTGGATCCCGCCGAGGTCACCCGGGCCCTGGACGAGATCCAGCGGCTCGACCAGGAACGCCGCACCCTGATTACGGAGATCGACGCCGAGCGGCAGCGCCGCAAGGCGGAGGCTCGGGCGTACGCGCAGGCGAAGCGCGCCGGCGAGGAGCCGCAGGTAGCCGCACCGGAGGCCGAGCGTAAGCAGCTCGCCGAACTGGAGTCCCAGTCGGACGAGGTGCAGGCGCGGCTGCGCACGGCGATGAGTGAGCTGCCCAACCTGCCTGCCGACGACGTCGTGGCCGGCGGCAAGGAAGCCAACCGGGTGGTGAAGACCTTCGGCGAGCCGCCGGTGATCGAGAAGGTCCGCGACCACGTGGAGCTGAGCCGCGCGCTGGGCCTGGTCGACTACGAGCGCGGGGTCAAGCTCGGTGGGTCCGGTTTCTGGATCTACACCGGCGTCGGTGCCCGGCTCGAGTGGGCGCTGCTCAACTACTTCATCGACCAGCACATCAAGGCCGGGTACGAGTTCCTGCTCCCGCCACACCTGCTGCTCGACTCGGCCGGCTTCGCCGCCGGTCAGTTCCCCAAGTTCTACGACGACGTCTACCACCTGGACCGGGAGTCCGCCCCGCGCGGGCAGTTCCTGCTTCCCACGTCGGAGACGGCGATCCTCGGCGCGTACCAGGACGAGATCCTGGAGACCCCGAAGCTGCCGCTGAAGGCTTTCGCATACACCCCGTGCTACCGGCGGGAGTCGGCCGGATCGCACTCGGACGAGCGCGGCACGGTGCGGGGGCACCAGTTCAACAAGGTGGAGATCTTCCAGTTCACTCTGCCGGAGCAGGCCGATGCGGCACTGGACGAGATGCTCGCCCACGCCGAGAGCCTGGTCGAGGGGCTGGGCCTGCACTACCAGTGCACCCTGCTCTCGGCCGGTGACGCCAGCGCGTCGATGAAGAAGACCCTCGACATCGAGGTGTGGATGCCGAGCACCGGCAAGTACAAGGAGGTGTCGTCGGTTTCCTGGGCCGGCGACTACCAGGCCCGTCGGGCGGCCATCCGCTACCGCGAGCCGGGCGGCAAGCAGACGCGCTTCGTGCACACCCTCAACGGCTCGGCGCTGGCCACCAGCCGGCTCTTCCCGGCTATCCTCGAGCAGTACCAGCAGGCCGACGGCAGTGTCCTGGTCCCCAAGGTTCTTCAAGACCGCCTAGGCACAGACCGCCTAACCCCGCGCTAGACCCGCCCGTCCTCGCCCGGCCTTCCGGCGTTCCGGCGTTCCGGCGTTGATCATGAAGTTATTGCCCCTCGCCTCGGCGTGTCAGGGCAATAACTTCATGATCAACAGGGCTGGGTGGGGGGTGGGGGCGAGAGCGCCTCACCAGGGCTGCTGTTAGTAGGAGGGTTGCCAGGGCTGCTAGCAGCGGTGTGGGGCCGATGGCGTCTAGGGCGTTGGCCAGGGTTTGTTGGAGCTGGGATGCCGTCTGGATGACCGGGTCCTGTAGGGCGTCGCGGCGGCCGGCGGCCAGTCGTAGCTCGTACCAGCCGTACCAGGCGACGTAACCGCCGGCGAGCAGCAGCACCAGGCCGCTGAGGCGGGGCACCAGCGCGCCGGCGACGCGCAGCCGGGCCACCAGTCCGTCGCGCAGCAGCGCCACGCCGAGCGCGGCGACCGCGACCACCAGGCCCATCCCGAGGGCGTACGCGCCGAACAGCGCCAACCCACGGGCGGTCGAGCCGGCCTGGAGGCTGGTCACCACGATGGCCAGGAACGGTGCGATGGCGCAGCCGAGCGACGCCAGCGCGTACGCCGCGCCGAACAACGCCATCGACGGCCAGGAACGCGTGAGCCGGGGCGCCCGTGCGGACCAGCCGGGGGCGGGCAGTCGCCGGCCGGCGAGCAGCCAACAGCCGGCCACCACCAGCAGCACGCCGAGCGCCACGGTCAGCCACGGCAGCCGGGGCCGCAGCCAGCCGGCCAGCGGCGCGAGCGCCAGGCCGAACGCGCCGAAGACCACCACGTACCCCAGGGTCAGCCCGGCCGCCGCAGTGAGCGCGCGCCCGACCGCGCCGCGGACGTCGGAGGCCCCGGCGACCAACAGCGAGAGGTACGCGGGCAGCAACGCGAAGCCGCACGGGTTGACCGCGCCGAGCATGCCTGCGGTCAGCGCGAGCAGCAGTGGGCCGGTCACGCCCCGGCCAGCGCGGAGACCCGGGCGGTGAGCGCCTCACCGTCCAGGAAGCCCTGGTGGACCACCTTGCCGTCCCGGTCGATGATCACGAAGATGCTCTGCTCGGTCACCTTGAACCGGCGCCAGAGCGCGCCCGCGCGGTCGTCGATCTGGGGCATCCCGGCGAGGTCGAACTCGGTGACGAACTCCTTCATGGCCTTCTGCTCGCCGAGCCCGGCGACGCCGACGATCGGCACGGTGTCCCGATACTGGGGCGCGATCTCGGCCACCGTCCACGCCTGACTGGCGCAGGTGGCGCACCACGGCGCCCAGAACCACAGCACCACGGGCCGGCCGGCGAACTGCGCCGCGTCGAACGCGGCGCCGGTGAGGGTGGTCCCGGTGAAGCGCAGAATGTCCGGGACCTGCGCCGGGGCTGCGCTCGGCGAGCCGGCCGGGGTGGCGGTGGCGGGTGCGGTGGCTTCCGGTGTGGCACCTGTCGTGGCCGGCGCGCTGCCGGCGACCGCCGGTGGTGAGGTGGCCGTACCGGTGCAGGAGACCGCGCCGAGCAGAGCGGCGGCCAGCGCCGCAGCGGTGGCGGCCCGACGGGCCGCACCAACCCGGGACGGTCGCCTCCGTGCGTGCCAGCTGCGCATCCGCGTCTCCGTTCCTGTTGGGGGTGCCCCTTCTTACTCGGCCTTGGCGAGTCGGAGAGCCAGCTCCGGGCACACCTTGACCGCCTTCAGCGCGCCCTCCCGCAGCCAGGTCGGCACGGGGGTGGTCGGGAAGGCGGGATATCCGTTCGCGTCGAGCCGGATGAAGTCTGGTACGACATGCGCGCAGAGGCCGTGCCCGTCGCAGCGCGACCAGTCGAGGGTGAGCTTCTGCGGGTTGAGGTCCGGTGCTCCGGGCAGCCCCATCACGCCCTTGACCCGCCGGCCACAGCCGTCGCCGGTGCTGTGCAGCCGCAGGTCGTCGGCGAAGACCTCGATCGCGGAGAGAGCGAACCGGGCGGTGCCGTCCGGGTGGCTGCACGCGCCCCGGCCCTTCACCTCGCCAGCGGCGGCCCGCACCACCTCGGCCGGCTGGCTGCCGGCCACGGCCAGGTCCACCGCGCGGGCCAGGTCCGGCAGGCCCATCTTGCACGGCCCGCACTGGCCGGCGGACTCGCCGGCGAGATAGCGCACCACCTGCGCGGCTTCACCGAGCGGGCAGGTGTCGGCGGCGAGCGGGATGATGATGCCCGCGCCGAGCGTGCCACCGACCGCGGCCAGGCCCTTGCGGGAGACATCGGCCTTCTCCGCCGCCTCCGGCGTGATCCACTTGCCGTGGTAGCCGCCCGTCAGGATGCCTGGCCCGTCCGGCACCTCGCACAGGTCGAGAACGTCGCGCAGCGGCATGCCGGCGGTGCACTCCACCACGGCCGGTCGCCCCGCCGCGCCGGTCACGGTGAGCAGCATGGTGCCGGGCTCGTCGTCGGTGCCGAGCGCCGCGTACTCGTACGGGCCGAGTCGTGCCCCGACGGCGAGTTGGGCGTACGTCTCGGCGTTGGACAGCAGGGTGGGCAGGCCGCTGACCCCGGAGTCGCTGGAACGCTTCTTGGTGCCGGGCGGGATGTGCGGCAGCCCGTTGATCCCGTTGACCAGCGCGCCGCCCTCGCCGGATATGAACCGGTGCGGCACGGTCACGATGGTGGTCGGCACCGGCATCCGGCGTTCCTCCAGCGCCTCCATCAGCGAGTCCCGGCCGACCCCGTCGTCGGCCACGCCGATCACGATCTCGTCGGCGTCCAACGCGTACGCGGCCAGCGCCGCACCGTCCAGGATCAGGTGCGGGGCGCGGGTCAGCAGCACCTTGTCCTTCCAGCTGGCCGGCTCTCCCTCGGTGGCGTTGACCACCACCACGGCCGCGAGGTCCTGCCGTTCGCAGGACTCCAGCACGGCGCGCAGTTTGCGGGCGAACGGGAAACCCGCCCCGCCCTTGCCCTTGAGCTGCATGCCTTCGGCGAGCCGGAGCAGTTGCGCCGGCTCCATCGGGCCGATCGGGCCGTGTACCTCCTCGTGTGCGGCCAGGTCGAGCCGACCGAAATCGGCGAAACCGGCGGTGAGCCGGGGCTCGCCCACGCAGGCGACCGGCGGCACGGCCGTCCGCATCACTTCGCCTCACCCCGCAGTCCAGCCCAGTACGCCCCGTCCACCGCGTCCGCGCTGGCCTTGCGGCGCTTGGCGGACCGGCCCTCGCCGGCGGCCCGCTTGGCGCGGCGGGACGCCAGGTCGACCAGGGTCGGGGTGTCGTCGACGGGTGGCGGCACCTCGTCCGGCACGTACCGGGCCGGCGGGCGCCAGTAGTCCGGCTCCTCCGGCAGGTCGTCCTCGACGCTGTGCCGGCCGCTGCCGCTGCGCGGCGTCGCGGAGATCGGCTCGGCGGAGACCGGGCCGGCCGAGATCGGCTCGGCGGCCTGCCACCGGCGCGGGCTGTCCCACGGCTCCTCGGGCTCGACCGTCCGCTGCGGCGGCGCCGAGTATTGGCTGCCGTCGTCCTCGTTGCGGGACCGGCGGCTGGACCGTTCGGCGACCGGCTCCTCGGCTCCTCGCCGCCCGGACGGAACAGCCTCGTCCCGGGTACGCGATCCGCGTCGCCGGGCCACCGGCTCCAACTCCTCCTCGTCGCGTCGACGGGTGCTGGTCTCCTCGGCGCTGCGGCCGGTCGAACGGCGGGCCGCGGGCTCTTCCTCACGTCGGCGTCGGCTGGGCCGGGTCGGCTCGACGAGGGAGCCGGGCTCGGGCACCACCGGGACGGTGAACCGGTCGGGGTCGCGCCGCCCGGCCGGCGCGGCCCACGTGGCGGTGGTGGTCTCCGCCCAGGCGGGACGCTTGTCCGCGTCGGCGTTGCGGCGTCGGCTCAGCCCGGCCAGCACCGGTTTGCCACGGCTCGCCTGGCCGGCCCGGCCGGCCATCGCCGCGTTCCGCACCGCGGCCTGGTGCTGCTCGCGGCTGCGCCGACCGATCGTGACCGAGAGCCGGACCAGCAGGGCCAGCACCACCAGCAGGATGCAGCCGAGGTAGCTGAGCACCACCCAGGACTTCGCGACCCGGCCGGCGTTGAGGCCGTGCAGCACGGCGAACGGCCAGGCCAGGTACGCGGTGGAGTGCAGCGTGCGCCACAGCCACTTCGGACCGACGCCGGCGAAGCGGGCTCGGATGATGCCGGTCCAGATCACGCTGACCATCAGCAGGGCGGCCACCGTGCCGAGCCCGACGTAGAGCCCTCGGCCGCCGACGAACGGCACCACCGCGTCGGTCGCCGCGGCCCGCCCCGTGGCGATCTTGGTGAGTACGTGGAAACCGAGCCCGGCGACGCCCAGCACGCCGGTGGCCCGGTGCGCCGACTGCATCAGCACCCGGTGCGAGATGCGCAGCACCAGCCGATCGGTGGCGAGCAGGCCGAGCATCACGGTGAGGCTCAACGCGACCAGGGAGATCACCCCGGCGAAGAACTCGGTGAAGAAAAAGCCGTACGCGTACGCCGTCTGGCCGGCACCGGTCAGCATGATCGCCGCCCAGAGCGCGGCGAGGACCGACGCGATCAGCAGGGCGGTCGCCGACCGCGACGGGGCGCGTACCCCCCGACTGCTGGCGCTGGTCCGGACG
Organism: Micromonospora sp. LH3U1; assembly: GCF_028475105.1. NCBI lineage: Bacteria > Bacillati > Actinomycetota > Actinomycetes > Micromonosporales > Micromonosporaceae > Micromonospora > Micromonospora sp. LH3U1. The sequence goes on from NZ_CP116936.1 coordinate 5,516,775, forward strand.
GTGGCCGCCTTCTGGTCCTGCTGTGCCCGGGCCATCTGCTCCTCGATCGTCTCGCGGCGGCGTACCACCGGCCGACCCCTTCTTCCTCATCCAGTACGGACCGGCGGGGCGTGCGGATCACCTGTGGGCGGAAATTTCTGGGCCGGAATCGAACCGAGTGGCGCCGACGTGCGTTGTAACCGCCCCCACGCGTCCGACGAGACAACGACAAATGTCCATGCATTGACAGTTGTTGCAACACGCTTGTAATATTTCGGCAAATTTCAGCATGGGTTGCAAGATTCGAGCAGCCCGGCGCTCCCCCGCACCGCCACCCCCACCCCCGCTCCCGTCAGGAGTCCCGATGCACCGACGTCGACGCGGGTCAGCGATCCTCGCCCTCGGCCTGATCGCCGGCCTACTCGTCCCCACCGCCGTGACGGCACCCCCGGCCGTCGCCGCCCCGTCCGGCAACAAGAAGGTCAACGTCCAGCTCTTCGAGTGGAACTGGCCCTCGGTGGCCAGCGAGTGCCAGAGCACGCTCGGCCCGAAGGGCTACGGCTACGTCCAGGTCTCGCCCCCGCAGGAACACGTGCGGGGCAACCAGTGGTGGCTGGCGTACCAGCCGGTCAGCTACCGGATCGAGTCCCGCAAGGGCACCCGGGCCCAGTTCCAGTCGATGGTGAACACCTGTCACGCCGCCGGGGTCAAGGTGATCGTCGACGCGGTGATCAACCACATGTCCGGTCAGGCCAACGGCGGCACCGGCTGGGCCGGCTCCTCCTACTCGCACTACGACTACCCGGGCATCTACCAGACGCAGGACTTCCACCACTGTGGGCGTAACGGCGGCGACGACATCGCCAACTACAACGACCGCTACGAGGTACAGAACTGCGAGTTGGTCAACCTCTCGGACCTGAAGACCGAGTCGGACTACGTCCGTACGAAGATCGCCTCATACCTCAACGACCTGCTCTCCCTGGGCGTGGACGGCTTCCGGCTGGACGCCAGCAAGCACATGCCGGCCGCCGACATCGCCGCGATCAAGGGCAAGCTCTCCCGCTCCGCGTACATCGTGCAGGAGGTCATCTACGGCGCTGGTGAGCCGATCCAGCCGACCGAGTACACCGGCATCGGTGACGTGCACGAGTTCCGCTACGGCAAGGACCTGGCCCGGGTGTTCCGCTCGGAGCGGCTGGCCTACCTGCGCAACTTCGGCGAAGGCTGGGGGCACCTGCCCACCGGGCCGGCCTCGGTGTTCGTCGACAACCACGACACCCAGCGCGACAGTGGCGGGGTGCTCACCTACAAGGATCGTGGGATCTACTCCCTGGCGAACGCGTTCATGCTGGCCTGGCCGTACGGCTCGCCGACCGTCATGTCCAGCTACACCTTCAGCAACCGGGATGCCGGCCCGCCGTCCGACGGTGCCAACAAGACGCTCAACGCCACCTGCTACTCGGGCTGGGAGTGTGAACACCGCTGGCCGGTGATCGCCAACATGGTCGGCTTCCGCAACGCCACCGAGGGCGCCGGTGTGGCCAACTGGTACGACAACGGCAACAACCACATCGCGTTCAGCCGTAGCGGCAAGGGTTTCATCACCGTCAACGACGAGGATGCCGCGGTGAACGGCCGCTCCTACTCAACGGGGCTGCCCGCAGGGCGGTACTGCGACGTCATCCACGGCACGTACGCGGGCGGCACGTGCAGCGGGCCGGTGATCACGGTGGACGGTGGCGGCTGGTTCGCGGCCAACGTGCCGGCACACGACGCCGTGGCCATCCACATCGGCGCACGGGTCTGAATCGGCTGGGGCCTCCGGTCGGCGGGTATCACCGAACCGGGGGCCCCGAACGATCCGCCACCATAGAGTGGTTTCGTGTCGTTTGACCGAAAGTCTCCGTACCGCCGCCGCGGCATCTGGGTGGCCGCCGCCATCGCCGTACCCGCGCTGCTGGTGACCGCGCTACTGGTCGGCCAGGCTCTCACCCCGAGTTCGACGGCCCCCGAAGACCGGGTCGTGGCAGCCGACCCGACCCCGAGCAGTGTCGAGCAGAACCCCGAGGAGCCGGTCCCCCCGGCCGCGCCCGCCCCCGCCGGGCTGCCGGTGGTCGAATACGAGCCCGCGCCCGGAGGGTTCCCCGCCGATCCGGCCACGATGGACACCACGCCGCTGACCGAGGGCGCGCACCCGACCAGGCGGATCGCCGCGTACGACGCGCCCGGTGGTCGTCCGCGAGCCTTCCTCGAACCGACGATCCGCGGTGTCGAGCTGACCATGCCGATCGCCGACCGGCGCGCCGGCTGGACGGCCGTCCTGCTGCCCTCGGCCAACCGGCGGCTCGCCTGGTTGCCCCCCGGTGGATTCGACACCGTGCCGCTGCGTGACCAGATCGTGGTGGAACGCAAGGTCCACCGGCTCACCTGGTACCGGGCCGGCAAGGCGGTGCGCTCCTGGGAGATCAGCCTCGGCCAGTCGGGGCAGGACACTCCGCTCGGGCGGACCTTCATCCTGGGCCGCACCCCACCACCGGAGGAGGTCTACGGCGGGGTGGACATCTACGCCCTCGGGTCGATCCCCGACGACCCGGAGTCGGTGCCGGCCGGGCTGCGCGGTGCGCACATCGGGGTGCACACCTGGCAGGACGACGACGACCTGGGCGAGAACGTCACCAACGGTTGTATCCGGCTGACCCGCACCGGCCAGCGGGAGCTGCTCGCCGAGGTCCGTCCCGGCAGCAGCCTGGTCGTGGTCGACCGACTGCCCACCCCGCCACCGACCGCCTGAGCGCCGGCACGCTAACGCACCGCGCTCACTCGCCGAGCAGCCAGCCGTTCTGCTCGGCGACCCGGATCGCGTCCGCCCGGTTGCGCGCACCGGTCTTACCGATCGCCGCCGAGAGATGGTTGCGCACCGTCCCCTCGGACAGATGCAGCGCCCTGGCCAGATCAGCGGCCGAGCCACCGCCCCGGGCCGTCCGCAGCACCTCGGCCTCCCGCTCGGTCAGCGGACTGATCCCGGCGGCCAGGGTCTCCGCCGCCAGCGTCGGGTCGACCACCCGCAGGCCGGCGTGCACTCGACGGACCGCATCGGCGAGCTGCCGGGCCGGGGTGTCCTTGACCACGAAGCCACCCGCGCCGGCCTCCATCGCCCGGCGCAGGTAGCCGGGCCGGCCGAAGGTGGTCACCACCAGCACCCGACACGTCGGCAGCGCGGCCCGCAGCGCGGCGGTGGCGGCGATCCCGTCCAGGCCGGGCATCTCCACGTCGAGCAGGGCGACGTCGGGGGCGCTGCGTCGGGCCTCGGGCACCACCTCGTCGCCCCGGCCGACCTCGGCCACCACGGTCAGGTCGTCCTCCAGCGAGAGCAGCGCGGCCAGCGCGCCCCGGACCAGCGCCTGGTCGTCGGCGAGCAGCAGCCGGATCTGCGTACCGGGGCCGCTCACCGGGACTCCGCCGGCACGAGCACCCGGAGCAGGAAGCCACTGCCGTCCGGCCGACGACCGACGCTCACCACGGCGTCCAGCTGCCGCGCCCGCTCACGCAGGCCGATCAACCCGTGCCCGCTGACGTCGGGAGTGGACGGACCGTGACCGTCGTCGCTCACCTCGACCCGGTCCGCGTATACCCGGACCGTGCAGCACCGCGCCCCGCTGTGCCGGACCACGTTGGTCACCCCCTCCCGAACCGCCCACCCGAACAACCGGTCCCACTCGGCCGGAAGGTCCGGCACCTCGGCCGGCAGGTCCGCCGCAATGCCTGCCGAGACCAACGCGGAACGGGCGCCGGCCAGCTCCGCGGCAACGCTGACCTCGCGGTACGCCCCAACCGTCTGCCGTACGTCGGCCAGCGCCGCGCGGGCCAGCCCCTCCACCTCGGCGATCTCGGCGGCGGCCCGGTCCCGGTCCACCTCGATCAGCCGCCCGGCCAACTCGGCCTTGATCGCCACCACGGTCAACGAGTGCCCGAGGATGTCGTGCAGATCGCGGGCGGCGCGGGCCCGCTCCTCGGCGACGGCGAGCCGGCCGATCTCCTGCTGGGCGGCCTGTAGCTGACTGTTGCGCTGCGCCAACTGCGACACCCCGAACATGGCGAACGAGGCGAGCAGCACCGCGAAGACGATCCCGCTCTCCGCCTGCCATCCCGTCACCAGCCAGGACGCGAGCGCGGGGGTCAGCGCGCAGAGCACCACGGCGGCCAACGCCTCCCACGGAGGCAGCAGGAACACCGCCGCCGCCGCTACGTAGACCAGGGTGGCCAGCCAGTCCCCGTCGGTGCCCGGGATGCTGGCCAGGCCCACCGCGAGCAGCAGCAGAAGCCCGGCCCGCGCCCGGCCCCCGGGGATCGGCAGCAGGGACTGGCGCAGCCGGCGGGCCCACTGGAACAGCAGCACGTAACCGATGCCGAAGGCGACAAGTGTCGTCACGCCCACGACCCGCCGCCAGGGTTGTGGCTGGTGCAGCGCGGTGGAGAGCGGCACGTTGAGGAAGAACAGCCACACGGTGGCCAGCAGCCAGCCGGTGTACCGCCAGTGGCGGTCCGCCGGCCGGCGCTGCCCCGTAGAGAGGTCCATCGGGTTCACGCTAGCGGTCCGGGCGGTCAGACCCGCGCGGTGTCCCGGCGGAACAGCCGCGCCGCGCCGACGCCGAAGACCAGCGCCCAGACGACGAGGTTGGCCACCGCCGCCATGCTCACGCCATCGCCGGTCAGTGGGGCGCGGGCCAGCACACCCATGCCGTACACCGGGGTGAACTTCGCGACCTGCTGAAGCACCTCCGGCAGCACCTCGACCGGGACGAACAGCCCGCCGAACATGGCCAGCACGGCCAGGATCGGGCCGATGAACTGCATGACGTTCTCGGCCGGCACCAGGTAGCCGATGAACAGACCGAAGGCGGCGAAGACCAGCGAGCCGATCCAGGCGGCGAGCCCGGACAGCAACCAGACGTAGACCGGGATGCGGACGCCGGCCGCAGCGCCCACCAGGAACTCGACGACGACCGCGAGCAGGCCGAGAGTCATCGCGGTGATCAGCTTCGTGGCCACGTACGCGGTCGGGCGCAGTGGGGTGAGCCGCAACTGGCGGCTCCAACCCAGCGCCCGCTCGGTGGCCACCGCGCCACCGGCGCTGGTGGTCGCCACCATGGCCGCGTAGACCGCCAGGCTGATCATGACGTACGCCGTCACCGGGCGGCCGTTGTCCAACAGCTGCCCGCCCTGTGGCAGGCCGAAGATGAGGAAGAAGACGCCCGGCATGATCAGCGTGAAGGCGAGGGTGCGGCGGTTCCGTAGCACCCGGCGAAGCTCGATGCGCAGGACGCCCGGTGCGAACCCACCCAGGGCAGGCAACCGACGGTCCGGCTCAACGGCACGGGTGGGGGTGGGGGTGGGGGTGGCCCGCAGGGTGGTCATCTCAGGCTCCGGTCTGCGCGGTGGTCAGGGCGAGGAAGGCGTCCTCGAGGTTGCGGGAGGTGATCTCCAGGTCCCGGGCGGCGGTCCGGGTGAGCAGGTGCCGGGCGATCGCGTCCGAGTCGCCGGTCCGCACGAGCACGCTGTCACCGCGTACCTCCACGGCGTCCACGCCGGGCAGCGCGGCGAGCGCGGCCTGGTCGGCGCCGGGCAGGGTGGCCCGCACCGTCCGGCCGGCGGCCAGGTTCTTGATCTCCGCGGTGGTGCCGTCGGCGACGATGCGCCCCTGCCGGACCAGCACGATCCGATCGGCGTACGCGTCCGCCTCGTCCAGGTAGTGGGTGGCGAAGATGACGGTCCGACCGTCCCCGGCGTCGCGGCGTAGGGCCTGCCAGAAGTCCCGGCGGCCCTCCACGTCCATGCCCGTGGTCGGCTCGTCGAGCACCATCAGGTCCGGGTCGGGCAGCAGGGCCAGCGCGAAGCGCAGCCGCTGCTGCTGGCCGCCCGAGCAGCGCCCGACCACCCGCCCGGCGATGTCGGCGATGCCGGCCCGCTCCAACACCTCGGCAGCCGGGCGGGTGTGCCGGTAGAAGTGCGCGGTCATCTCGACCGTCTCGCCCACTGTGAGGTCCTTGAGCAACCCGCCGGTCTGGAGTACGGCGGCGACCCGGCCCCGGGCCACCGCGTCGTCCGGGGTGCCGCCGAGGATGCGGACGGTGCCCGCGTCCGGGCGGGCCAGCCCGAGCAGCATGTCGATGGTGGTGGTCTTGCCCGCCCCGTTGGGGCCGAGGAAGGCCACCACCTCGCCGGGCTGCACCCGCAGGCTCAGCCCGTCGACTGCGGTGACCGCGCCGAAGGTCTTGGTGAGGCCGTCCAACTCGACAGCCAGATGGGTACTGGTCATGTCAACGATGCTCCGGTGGCGCGTACCCCGATGCCCGGAGCGGTCGTCACGTCCCCGCCGTGACATTTGTCAGGGGTCACCGCTCGACCGGCGAAGGAATTCCCCGCCCGGCAACGGGTACCCGCCGGGCCGAACGCCACGACACGGGGAGGACGCGATGGGTACCACGCCGCAGGGCCAGGTCGACACGGTCGTACTGATTCACGGGCTCTGGATGACCCCGCGCAGCTGGGAGGGGTGGGCCCAGCGGTACACCGAACGCGGCCTGCATGTCATCGCCCCCGCCTGGCCCGGCATGGACCGATCCGTGGAGCAGCTGCGCGACGATCCCAGCCCGATCGCCGAACAGAGCATCGCCACGATCGTCGCGCACTACGACAAGATCATCCGGGCGCTGCCACGACCCCCGATCATCATGGGGCACTCGTTCGGTGGCCTGTTCACCCAGATCCTCGTCGACCGGGGCCTCGGCGCGGCGGCGGTCGGGGTGCATCCCGCAGCGGTGAAGGGGGTGCTCAAGGTGCCGCTGAGCCAGTTGCGCTCAGGCTTCCCGATCCTGCGCAGCCCCGCCAACCGAAACAAGGCCGTCCCGTTCACCCCCGACGACTTCGCCTACACCTTCGGTAACGCGATGAGCCGCGAAGACTCCGACCGGGCCTGGCAGCGCTATGCCGTCCCCGGTGCCGGGCGGGTCTTCTTCGAGGGCGCCTTCGCCAATGTCGACCCGCGCTCACCGGCCCGCGTCGACGTCGGACGAAACGACCGGGCGCCGCTGCTGCTGATGACCGGCGAGCTCGACCACGTGGTGCCGCCGTCGGTGGTCCGCTCCAACGCGGGGCTCTACCAGAAGTCCCGGGCTCTCACCGCTTTCGAGGAGTTCCCCGGGCGGTCCCACTTCACCGTCGGGCAGGACGGCTGGGAGGGCATCGCCGACTACGCCCTGGACTGGGCGCTACGCGCGGCGGCACTGCCCCGAGATGTGACCATCGCCAGCGAAAGCCCTCGCCGCTGAACCGTCCCGAACCGAGTGCCCCTGGCCATCCTGGGCGAGACGGGCGTCAGCGCCCCTCGGCGACCGGCTCCTGCCATCGGTCACCGGTGTGGGTGTGCTGGCGTGGCGGCACCGCTGACCCGGGTTGTGGCGTGCTCAGCTTCCGCCAGAGGAACTCCAGCGTCAGCGCCCAGAGGAAGGCTCTCTGCTCGTTGTTCGCCGCTGCCCCGTGTCCACCATCGACGTTCTCGTAGTAGGACACCTCGTGGCCGTGATCGCGCAGCCGGGCCGCCATCTTGCGGGCGTGCCCGGGATGCACCCGGTCGTCTCTGGTCGAGGTGATGAGCAGGACCGGCGGGCACGACCGGTCACCGTGGATGTTGTGGTACGGCGAATAGTCGCGCAGGTACGCCCAGTCCGCCTCCCGATCCGGGTCACCGTATTCGGCCATCCAGGACGCGCCGGCCAGCAGCCGGTGGTACCGCCGCATGTCCAGCACCGGCACCTGCGCGACGACAGCGCCGAAGAGTGACGGGTAACGGGTCAGCATCACCCCCATCAGTAGGCCGCCGTTGCTGCCGCCCTCGATGCCGAGCTGCGCCGGTGTGGTGATGCCACGCCTCACCAGATCGGCCGCCACCGCCGCGAAGTCCTCGAACGCCCTGGGCCGGTTCTCCCGCAGCGCGGCCCGGTGCCACTCGGGGCCGTACTCCCCACCGCCCCGGATGTTCGCCACCGCGTACGTGCCGCCCCTCGCGAGCCATCCCCGACCGATGACGCCGCCGTACTGCGGGACCAGCGAATGCTCATACCCGCCGTAACCGGTGAGCAGCGTTGGGCCGCCGGGCGCGTCGGGGTCGCCCACGACGAAGTACGGCACCCGCGTGCCGTCTGCCGAGGTGGCGAAGAACTGACGAACGGTCAGGCCCTCGGCGGCGAACATGGCCGGTTCCCGCTTGAGGATCTCGACCGCCCCACCGATCTGTCCGAGCCGCAACGTCGCCGGTTGCAGGAACCCTTCCGAGGCGAGCAGGTAGGCATCACTGTGCTCCGGGTCGGTCGCCACGATTCGGCTGTGGTCGAGCTCCGGCACTCCCGCGAGCGGTTCCCGCTGCCAGCCAGTCTCGCCCGGCGTCAGCACCTCCAGTCGGCTTCTGACGTCGGCGAGGGTGCCCAGGATCAGATGGTTCCGGGTCCAGGAGTAGTAGCTGAGCGCCGTACGATCGTCCGGCCGGAACAGCACCGTCATCTCCCGGTCGCCGGTCAGGAACGCGTCGAACCGGGTCGCCAGCAGGGCACCGGGTGGATACGTGATTCCCCCAGCCACCCACGCCGACCGCAACCGGATCAACAACCAATCCCGGTGTACGTGCCAGCGGGCGTCCTCCGGCACCGAGATGCGGGTCAGCTCACCCGCCTCCGTCAGCAGGTAGTTTTCGCTGCGGTAGAAGTCCAGGAAGCGGCCCACGAAGTCGCGCTCGAACCCGGGCGTCGGGTCGTGCGAGGCGTACACGGCGATGTCGTCGGTTCGCGCCTCGTGGACGGTGGTGGCCTCGGCCAGGGCGATGCCGCGCCGCCACCGCTTCACCACCCGGGGGTAGCCGGATGCGGTCAGGGAGCCGGGCGCGAAGTCGGTGGCGACGTAGATGGTGTCGACGTCGATCCAGCAGACGCTGCTCTTCGCCTCAGGAAGCGTGAAGCCGTCCGCGACGAACTCACGGCGCCCGAGGTCGAACTCGCGCACCACGACCGCGTCCGCACCACCCCGGGAGAGGCTGACCAGGCAACGCTCATAACCGGGCCGCAGCACTGCCACAGTGCTCCAGATCCAGTTCTCGCCTTCCTCGGCTGCCAACGCGTCGACGTCGAGCAGCACGTCCCACTCCGGCTCGGGGCGGCGGTACTGGTCGAGCGTCGTCCGTCGCCAGATCCCGCGAGGATGCGCCCTGTCCCGCCAGAAGCCGTAGTAGAAGTCGTCCCCGCGCCAGCCCGGGTAGGGAATCCGATCCTCGGCGTCGAGCACCTCCCTGATCTCGGCCCGCAGACCCGCGAACGCCTCACCGGGGGTCAAGGTGGCGACGGCCTCCGCATTTCGGCTCCGAACCCACCGGGCGGCATTCGTACCATCAAGTTCTTCCAGCCAGAGGTACGGGTCATCGCCGGTGTCGGTCAGCCTCGCCACCCTCGTAACTATCCCGACGGGCGACCCGCATCCACCTTGAGATGTCAGCATGGCGACTCAGCCCGGGTTGATATCAAATTCGTGCCTGATTGATATCACCGACGCTGATCGCCCACCTGAGGAGGCACCGTGAGCCGGACGATCCTTGACGTAGATGACGAACTACTCGCCGAAGCCGGCCAGATCCTCGGAACCACGACGAAGAAGGCCACCGTCAACGCCGCCCTCAAGGCTGTCGTGGATCGGGAGAAGCGGCGGCAGTTCGCCGACTGGCTCAAGAGCGGAGGACTGCCCGATCTGACGGGCCCCGTCGAGACCGCCGAGCCGGACGCGGCGTGAACCACGAGCACTACCTGCTGGACAATTCGGCCCTCGCCCGCTGACCCAAGCGTCGAGTGGCTCCGGTGCTCGGTGAGCTCTCCGACCGAGGACTGCTCGCGGTGTGCGGGGCGGTCGAGATCGAGGTCATCCACAGCGCCCGCACTGCCAAGGATGCGCTGCGTGCCCGGTGGTTGATGGGCGGTTTCCGGTGGCTGTCGATGCCTGACGAGGTCTGGGATCGAGCGGTCGACGTGCACCTGCAGGCCCTGCACAAGGGCAACCATCGGGCCCTGTCCAGGGCGGATCTGCTGATCGCCGCCACCGCCGAGCGACACGGGGTCACCGTCCTGCACCACGACGGCGATTTCGACGTCATCAGCGCGATCACCGGACAACCCAGCGCCTGGATCGTCCCACCCGGCACCGCTGACTGATCACGCGGTAGCGCCCGACTCCTCGGCATGCCTGCGGCCTGGCGGGGTATGTCCGTGGGATGAGGGCCAGTTTCCGGCTTGGCCGGGTCGCGGGGGTGCCGGTCGGCGTCAACTGGAGCGTTCTGGTCATCTTCGCGTTGATCACGTGGGGGTTGGCCGCCAACCAGTTCCCCCGCTCGTACCCTGACCGCTCAGTGGTGGCGTACACCCTGGCTGGGCTGTCCGCTGCGGTGGTCTTCTTCCTTGGTCTGCTCGCCCACGAGGTGTCGCACGCGGTGGTGGCCAAGCGCAACGGGCTGACCGTCGACGGCATCACGCTCTGGTTGTTCGGCGGCGTGGCCGAGTTGCGGGGCGAGCCGCGAGACCCGGGCGCGGAGCTACGGATCGCGGGCGTCGGCCCGCTGGTCAGTCTGCTGATCGGGGCGTTCTTCGGTGCCATCGCCGCGCTGCTGGCGCTGGCCGGGCAGGACGGGCTGCTCTTCGGGGCGGTGGCGTGGCTGGCGGGCATCAACGTGCTGCTGGCCATCTTCAACGTGCTGCCGGCCGCACCCCTGGACGGCGGCCGGTTGCTGCGCGCCGCGGTGTGGAAGGCCACCGGTGACCGGACCCGGGCGTCCGTGGTCGCCGCCCGCGCCGGCTGGGTGCTGGGTGTGCTGCTGATCGGTCTCGGGCTGTGGCAGTTCCTGTCCGGGGTCGGTTTCGGTGGGCTCTGGCTGGCCCTGATCGGCTGGTTCCTGATCGGCGCCGCAGGGATGGAGGAGCGGCAGGCCCGCACCGGCAGTGCGCTGCGCGGTATTCGAGTGGGCGACGTGATGACCCCGCAGCCACAGACCGCCTCGGCGGAGATGACGGTCGCCGACTTCGTCGACCACTACCTGTTCGCGTACCGGCATTCGGCTCTGCCGTTGACCGAGGAGGGCCGGCCGACCGGCCTGGTCACCGTCGACCGGGTGCGGGGCGTACCGGCCGAGCGGCGGGCGTCGACGACGCTGGCCGAGGTGGCCTGCCGGGCCGACCAGCTGGTCCTCGCCGAGCCGGGGGAGCAACTCAACGACCTGCTCCCCCGGCTCAGCGAGTGTGCCGACGGCCGCGCCCTCGTGGTAACGGACGACGGCCGCCTGATGGGCATCATCTCCCCCAGCGACATCAGTCGCGCCGTCCAACGCAGCACCCTGCAACGCCCCACCCGATCCACCCCCACCCCACCCACCCCACCCCGTTGATCATGAAGTTATTGCGCCGACACGCCGCGCCGGGTGGCAATAACTTCATGATCACCAGTGGAGGGGCGGGGCGGGCGGAAGGGGCGGGGGCTGTGGTTAGGAGTGTGGGCAGGTGTCGCGGTATTCCTGGATGGTGGAGGCTTGGGGTGCGGGGCAGAGGAACTGCTCGTAGCGGGTGTCGTCGTCGACGAAGCGCTTCAGCCAGGAAATGCTGTACTTGGCGACCGTCACGTTCGACGACGTGGGCGCCGAGTGGCTCGCGTTGTTGAGCTCCAGGTACGCCTTGTCCAACGTGGACGGCAGGCTGGTGTAGAACGGCTCCGAGTGCGACGCCACCGGCGCCACCGAGTCGTTCTCCGCGCCGATCACCAGCGTCGGCACTCGTACGCCCGACCAGTTCTTGACGGAGTGCCAGCCGGTCAACGGAATCGCGGCCTGCAACTGCGGCCGTGAGTTCGCCGCCGAGAGGCTGCCGCCGCCGCCCATCGAGTGGCCCATCACGGCAAGCCGGTTGCGGTCGATCCGGGTTCCCACGCTGCTGTTGTTGGTCAGGTAGTCCAGGGCTGCCAGCAGTTGCGTGCCCCGGCTGGCCGGCTGGTCGTAGCGGGACAGCGTGTCGATCGTGATCACGACGAAGCCCTGCGAGGCAAGGCGCGGCCCGAGCCACGCCACGCTGGACTGGGTGGCGGTGTAGCCAGGTGAGATCGCCACCGCGCCGAAGGTGCCCTCGGCGGTGCTGGTCGGGTAGTAGACCGTTCCGCCGCGGAAGCCAGTGACGCTGGTGGCGGCGACGGTGCTCTGGGCGATGGCGAACGCGCCCCGGCTGGCCTCGATGCTGGCCACGGTGGGGGCAGGGCCGCGCTGATACGGGCTGGCGGCGGCATGAGCGGCCGGCGCGGCGCCCAGTCCGGCGCCGAGCACGACCAGGGCGAGCGCCCACCGCAGGCCACGATGAGTGCGGCGGCGGGCGACTGGGCCGGGGATGTTGGCGGGTACGAGTTGCATGTCTCGCTCCGAGGGGTGGAGCCGACGGTCCCGGGACGGGGACCGGTCAATGAGACCCATCGACATCGATCAGTGTCTGTCGAGGTGCGCCACCCCACCAATCCCACCCGACCCCTGCCATCGCGCTATGGCAGGGGTGGGTCAGCGGCGGAAAGGGGGTGGGTCAGCGGGGAAAGTAGCGGTCCAGCAGGTCGGTGCGGAACTTCCCGGTCGGGTCCAGGTGGGTCAGCAGGGCGGCGAAGTCGGCGTACCTCGGGTAGCGCGCGGCCAGCTCAGCCGGGTCGGTGACGAAGACCTTGCCCCAGTGCGGGCGGGGCGCGAACGGTGCCAGGCGCTCCTCCACCGCGGCCACCACCGGCAGCACGGCTGCGGTGTCGTCGATCCAGGTGAAGTGCAGCACGAAGCTGTCCCGCCGGTGGTTCGGGCTGAGCCACAGCTCGTCCGCCGCCACCGTACGCAGCTCGCACACCAGCAGGACCGGGGCGATCAGGTCCGCCAGGTCGTCCAGCGCGGCGAGCGCCTCGGCTGCCGCCGTACGCGCAAGGTGGTATTCGGACTGCAACTCGTCGCCGCTGCTCGGGGTGAAGCCGAGCTTGAAGTGCGGCAGACGCTCGTGCCACGGACCCGGCTCGCCGAGCTGCGGGGTGCAGTTCTCCGCCGGCATCCCGAGCACCGGGTGCCGTGGCTCGTCGGCGGCGGTGGTGCCGAGCCAGTCCGCCGAGGGCGGCGGCTGGTCCGTCACCTGCTTGCGCCACACCTCACGCAGCCGAGGCGTACGCCAGTCGGTGAAGACACTCACGCTGTACGCCGAGCCGAGCGCCTCGTCCAGCGCCTCCCGACGCAGGTCGAGTCGCACGTACTGGCGCAGCTCGAAGGCCGGCACCACGTCCAGGGTGACCCGGGTGACGAGGCCGAGCGCGCCGAGCCCGACCACCATGCCGGCGAAGGTGTCACCGTCGGCGTCGCGGTCGACCCGCAGCAGATCGCCGTCGGCGGTGACCAACTCCAGGCCGGCGACGGCGGTGGCCAGGTTGCCGTGGGTCTGGCCGGAGCCGTGGGTGGCGGTGGCCACCGCGCCGGCCACCGAGATGTGCGGCAGCGAGGCGAGGTTGGCCAGCGCGTACCCCTGGGTGTGCAGTTGTCGGGCGACGTCGCCGTAGCGCATCGCGCCGGTCACGGTGACCTGCCGACGCTCGTGGTCCACGTCGACCACCGGGGGCAGCCCGGCGAGGCTGACCAGGTCGCCGTCGGTGTCGCCGAAGCGGTTGAAGGAGTGACCGCTGCCCACCGCCCGGATCCGGGTGCTGCCCGCGACAAGTCGGCGCAGCTCGTCGACGGAGGTGGGTCGGTGGAACGCCTGCGCGGCGTACCGAACGTTGCCGGCCCAGTTGCGACGCGGAACGTCGGCCGCGGTGGCCGAGGTGGCGTTCTGTCCCTGCGCGGTCATGTGGCGGTCTCCCGATCCGTGGACTGGTGGTCGGCCAACGCGGCGACGAGGGCGTCCAGAACCGGATCCGTCTGTAGCCGGCCGTAGCCACGCTGGGCGACCGGCAGGCCGGCCGCGCAGACGCGTTCGATCTCCCCCCGGGCCGCCTGCCGGGTCTGCGCGTCCCCGGACACCAGGGCGTCCTGGCCGCGCCGGATCAGCTGGTCGATCCGGTCCATCTGGTAGCCGCGCAGACCGGTGGGCAGGTCCGGGTCGGCGAACGCGGCGCGGCGCAGAGCGGGCAGGTCGACGAAACGGCCTCCGGCGAGGCGGGTGAGCGCGGCGGACACCTGCTCGGGCTGTTCGCGGACCTGATCGAGGACGAGCAACTCGATGGCGGGGCGGCCGTCGAGCGGATGGCGGGCGGTCACCGGCTCAAGCGTCACACCCGGCACAGGGACCAGCAGCAGCCTCGGCCGTTGCGGATGGCCGTCGCGTCGGGGCGGCTCGTCGAGGACCAGCGCGTCGACCTCGGTCCAACGGATCACCCGGCGCAGGCCGGGCCGTCGGATGCTGAGCCCTTCCGCGCTGATCTCGAACCGGAACGGTCGCAGCGCGCTGACCAGTGCCACAACGCCGAGCGCGACAGCGCCCACGGCGATGATCGTCCGTAGCAGGGCGCCGTCGCTCGGCAGCGCCAGCAACACCACCCCACCGAGTACGCAGACCAGGGCGAGCACACGGGCGCCCCGACTCCGGCGCAATTCCACGCTCGGACCCCCGTTCATGACCGTGGCGTCGGTCCCAGCATCGTGCGCCAAAACGGGCAGGGAGGACACCGGTCGATCGGGCACGGTTGTTCTCGTCATCGTCGGGGAACCCTACGCTCATGAGCAGCTACCGTGATCCGGCCCTACGGGGCGACGTCTTCCCCTCCGAGGAGGAGCTGGACCCCACCGGCATCGGGGTCGAGCAGGCCAGCGCCCCGCCGGCCGGCGGGTTGCCGAGCCACCCGGCGCCCACGCCCGGGCCCCGACCCACACCGGCGCCCGCTCCGGCCCCGACGCCGGTGCCGGCACCCGGCCCGCCGCCGCGCGCACCCGGAGCGCAGTCGATCGTGACCTGGCACCTGGACGGCTCGGTGGAGGTGGTCACCGACCTCGACGGCGACGGCGTCGCCGACGTCGTCCAGATCGACGTGGACGGCGACGGAATTCCGGACATCACCTATGTGGACAGCGACGGGGACGGGCGGCTGGACACCGTGCTGGGTGACCCGAACGCGGTCGGGACGGGCACCCACCGGGCCTGACCGACGGTGCCGTCTTACGACCACCCAGCCAACTCAGAGCTTCGCCATCACCTCGGTGGCGACCAGCTCAAGGTGCTCCAGGTCGGTGAGGTCGAGCACCTGGAGATAGATCCGCTGGCTGCCGATCTCCGCGTACCGGCCAATGGCGTCCAGGACC